>NC_012804.1:1500000-1800000 GCF_000022365.1 Thermococcus gammatolerans EJ3
TGTTATCCCGCCCAACACACCCCCGTGGTTGTTCGTCTCGGTGGCAACTCTCCCGTTCCTCACCACGAAGGGGTCGTTCGCCTCGCTCCCCCTCATCTCGGCGAACCTGAAGCCGAGCCCGAACTCGACGCCCTTAACGGCCGGAATCCTGAAGAGGGCGGACGCCAAATCCGCCTCGATGTCCTCATCCCACGGCCCCCCGAGGCCCGCGGGAACGTTTATCGCCACGACCTCTACAGTTCCGCCGACGCTGTCTCCGCTCTTCCTCGCCTTTTCCATCTCCTCCAGCATTCTCTCAAAGGCGTCCTCGTCCGGGCAGTAGGGGTTTGGCGATGCGAACAGCTCCTCGGGCTCAACTTGGGGACACTCTACCGGGCCTATCCTCCTGATGTAGGCCCTAACCCTGATGCCGAACCTCTCGAGAAGCTTTTTGGCGAAGTAGCCCGCTATGACGACGCCGACGGTCAGCCTGCCCGAGAAGTGGCCGCCGCCGCGGTAGTCGTTGTAGCCGAAGAACTTCACCTTTGCTGGATAATCCGCATGGCCGGGCCTCGGCGTGTTCCTTATCTCCTCGTAGTAGGAGGAATCGGCATCTCTGTTCCACACGAGAACCGTAACAGGAGTCCCAGTGGTGAAGCCGTTGAAGACCCCCGAGACGATAACGGGCTCGTCGCTTTCTCTTCTCTTCGTCGAAAACCGCCGAATGCCCTTCCTCCTCTCGAGCTCGGCCTTCATCTCCTCAACCTTCACCTCTATTCCCGGCGGCAGGCCCTCTATGAGGATTCCAACGGCCTTCCCGTGGCTCTCCCCGAAGAGCGTGAAGCTCAGCAGTTTCCCCTTCATCCGAGCAACCTCCTCAAATCGCCAAAAAACCCCGGATAGGACTTGGCAACGACCCTCTCGTTTTTAATCACCGTCTTCCCCCTCGCCCCGAGGCCCAGCACGGCCATCGCCATCGCAACCCTGTGGTCGTTGAAGTCCTCGACAACAACCCCCCTCGGCCTTCCGCCGTGGATTTCGAGGCCGTCCTCGAGTTCCCTCACCTTTATACCAGCTCTGGCGAGGTTGACTGCCATCGCGCGAACCCTGTCGCTTTCCTTATACCTCAGCTGTCTGCCCCTGATGACGCTCCTCCCCTCGGCGTACGCCGCCAATACGCTGAGTATCGGAAACAGGTCTGGAAAGTCCGAGCAGTTTATTTCGAAGCCCCTCAGCTCTCCCCTGGAAACCTCCACGTAGTCCCCCCCGACCTTAACGTTGGCCCCTATCTCCCCCAGAATTTCGACAATGGCCATATCGGCCTGAACGTCTCCGGGGTCGAGGTTCTCGACCCTCACCCTTCCGTACAGCGCACCGGCAACTAAGAAGAAGGAGGCGCTCGAGTAGTCGCCGGGAACGTGGAATTTTGTTCCCTTAACTCCCGGGAAAACTCTAACTCCTCCGTTCCGCTCAAAGGTTACGCCAAAGGCCTCCATAGTCCTGAGCGTCATCTCTATATAGGGCTTTGACACGGCTTTCTCGAACTCGACGCGCATCCCCACTTTGGAGGCGAGTATCAGAAGGGCCGTGACGAACTGGGATGAGAGCGAGGCGTCAACGCTAACCCTCCCACCGGGCATTCCGCCGAAAACCTCAATCGGGAGTTTCTCCCCCCTGACCGTTACCCCCAGAGAGCGGAGCGCGCGGACGAGCGGGGCGAAGGGCCTCTCCCTCAGCCTTCCTTGGCCATCTATAACGCTCCTACCCCTCGCGAGCGAGGCAACCGCAACGCTTATTCTTGCAGTCGTTCCCGATTCCCTCGCGTTTATCTCCGCTTTCCTGAGCTCCTCCGGCGGAACAACGCGGTTCCAGTCGGCTTCAGCCCCGAAGGCCCTTATGGCGTTCAGCGTCGCCTCGGTGTCGTCGCTCACGAGGGGTTCCTCGATCGTGCTCTCACCATCCGCGAGGAGCGCGAGGAAGAACGCCCGGTGGGTGTAGCTCTTCGAGGGAGGAGCCCTAACCTTCCCTTCAAGCCAGTCAACTGGCTCTACAATCAAGCTATCACCTCAGCTTCGTTATTTCCGTTTTTCCAAACCTACTCCACTCTTCGGAGAGAACCTCCGGCTCCCGGGTCAGGGCGAAAAAAGCCGGCCCTTTCCCGCTGAGCCCCGCGATGGCCCCCAGCCTGAGGGCCGTTCCGATTGGCTCGGTTGGGTGCCCCAAGAATGCCGAATACACGAGGCCGTTTATCACGAGGGCCTTCCTCCACTCCCCGCGCATGGCCATATCAAAGGCCTCCGTTATGTAGGGCGCTATGCCTGAAAAGTCCATGCCCTTGAGGCTCGACGTCATTATGCTCTCCTCTGGTATTAGGAGGACAACGGGCTCGGGTTCAACCTCCTCCCGCTTGAGTAGCTCGTCCCTCGTGTTGTCCGTCAGGCAGAGGCCACCGAGGAGGGAGGCTGAAGCGTCGTCGAAGGCTCCCGTGATGGTCACTCCCGCGAGCCTTGCGGCCTCTACACCGAGCTTTATGGCTTCGAGGGGAGCTATTTCAATTCCCAGAGCTTCGTAAATCGCCAGGACGAGGGCGTTCGCGGCGGCCGAACTGCTCTTGAGGCCCTTCCCGACGGGTATTTCCGAGCTTATCTCGAACTCAATCCCGAAGTCCTCTCCAGTCGCGCGCCTGACGACCTCGACGACAGCCCTGACGAGGCGGGTATCCCCGAAACTCTCCCCTCTGACGGTTATACTTCCGCTTATCCCATCCTCCACGAGTTTGACTTTCGCCTCTGTCCACAGGTCTATTCCCACGGCCCCTCCCTTTCCGGTTGCGAAGGCGTTCACGACCGTAACTGCACTACCGGCCCTTCCGTAGCCCCTCAAGGGCGGCCCTCCTCATCAGTTCTGGGTCAACGCTCTTCCCCGTCCAGAGACGGAAGCTCTCGGCTCCCTGGTGGACGAGCATCCAGAGCCCGTCAACTGTTACGCATCCCCTCCTTTCGGCCTCTCTCAAAAGCCTCGTCTTTAGGGGTTTGTAAACGATGTCCATGACGACGAGCCCCTCCCTCAGGAGCTCGGCCGGAACCGGGCTCTCGTCCGAGTTCATGCCGACTGGGGTGGCGTTTATCAGCACGTCGGCGTTGGCCAAATAGCGTCTCAGGTTCTCGGGCGTTAGTCTGTCCCCAGTAACCCCGAAGCGCTCCAAGGCCCTGGCTTTCTCCGGCGTTCTGTTGAGGACTACAACCTCTGAAACCTTTGAGAGCGCGTAGGCTATCGCCCTCCCGGCGCCTCCGGCTCCAATGATGAGGACGTTCTTTCCCCTAAGGCTCGTCACCATCTCAAGGGCTCTCCTCGCGCCTACGCCATCGGTGTTATATCCAATCAGCTCGCCGTCGTTGACTATCGTGTTCACGCTCCCTATCTCCTCGGCTTCCCCGGAGAGCCCGTCGAGGTGCTCTATGACGGTCGTCTTGTGGGGCATCGTGACGTTCAGGCCATGTATTCCCAGTCCCCTGACACCATCAACAGCCATCTTGAGCCGTTCAGGGGCCACCTCGAAGGCGAGGTAGACCGCGTTCATCCCGAGCTCCCGAAAGGCCGCGTTGTGCATCGCAGGGCTTAGCGAGTGCCTGGCCGGGAAGCCGATAAGGCCGTAAAGCCTCGTCTCAGCGTCCATCCAGCATCACCAGCAGTTGTCTGAGCTCCTCAACGCTCATCTGACCCGGGGCGACAGCTTTCTCAAGGGATGCATAGGTGAAGGGGGCGAGGAGCGCGCTGAAGAGCCTGGATATCCTCCCCAGAGGCCCCATGCAGAAGGCCACGAGGTTCTCGGCGTGCTCGTAAAGCCTGAGAACCCTCACGTTGTCGAGGTGGGAGTTTGCCGTCGGCACTATCTTGACAACATCTGGGGCCATGCTCGCCATACCTTGAAGGATTTCCATCAGGGTCTCGAATGGCGGTGTCCCCTCGAAGTCGTGGTGGGAAAGTATGACGCCCACTCTTCTCTTTCTGGCCTCCCTCATCACCTCGCCCGCTATTTCAGAGCGGGCCTCGACGTCAACGTACCTTGGCTTAAGGGTCATTGCCCTCCTGTAGAGCTCAAGCCTCTCCTCCTCGGGAATCCTTCTGAAACCTCCCTCCTCGGCCCTTCTGATGGTGATTATCAGCCTGTCGGCGAAGGGCTTGAGCGGGGCGAGCTCGAAGGACTCGAAGCGGTCCAGCCTTACCTCGTAGAGGTCGGCATTGCCTTCCCTTATCTTCGCCACAGCCTCGCGGGCGTTCCTCGCCACCACCACGCCGGCTATCATCCAACCGCCTCCAGCGCCCTTCTCACGACGTCTTCCTCGACTTCCTCGATGGTAACCTCGCCGACCTCGATGGGAACGACGAAGGTCAGCCTGCCGTACCACGCCTTCTTGTCGAGCCTCATCTCCCCGAGGATTTTCTCGGGCTCAAAGGGAAGCCCCGTCGGCAGTTCGAACTTCCTGAGGAGTTCCTCAACCTTTCCGGGGTCGAAGTTGTAGAGAATCTCGCCGAGCTTGGCCGCAACCATCAAACCAACAGCGACCGCGAAGCCGTGCTTTATCGTGTAGTTAGAGAGCTTCTCTATCGCATGGGCTGTTGTGTGCCCGAGGTTCAGGATGCGCCTCTTACCGCCCTCCCTGAGGTCCTCCTCAACTACCCTCAGCTTAACCTCCACGCAGGCCTTCACGAGCTCCCTGTCGAGGTCCTCAACGGAGCCGAGCTTTTTCAGGAGGGAGTAGACTTTTCTATCGAGGATTCCGTACTTCACTACTTCGGCCATCCCGTTCAGGAGCTCCACCCTGGGAAGAGTTGAGAGGGTTTCGTGGGCTATAAGCACGAAGTCCGGGAGGTAAAAAGTTCCCACCATGTTCTTGCCGTTGAAGTTAATCCCGGTCTTTCCGCCTATGGCGGCATCGACCTGCGCCAGGAGCGTCGTCGGAACCAATCCAAGCATCGTTCCCCGCATGTATGTCGAGGCCACGAAGCCCGCTATGTCGGTTATTACACCCCCTCCGAGGCCGATTAGTAGGGACTTCCTCGTGAAGCCCAGCTCCTGGAGCTTCGCCCATATCCCCTTGACGGTCTCGATGTTCTTGTGCTCTTCACCGTCCGGAATCACTATCCTTTCGGCCTCAAATCCATCAAGCCTGTCGAGCCAGAGTTTTTCAACGGTCGTGTTCGCCAGAACGACCGTCTTGTAGGGCGAGAGCTCCGAGATAAGGTTGGAGAGGTCGGAGAGGGTTCCAAACTTCACCTTCTCCATCCGAGCCCCTCCAGCTCCTCGAGGAGCCTCTCGAATTCCCCAAATGTTAGCTGCTGCGCAGAGTCTGAGAGGGCCTTCTCGGGCTCCGGATGAACCTCCACGAGTATTCCGTCGGCTCCAACGGCGTAGGCCGCCTTGGAGAGGGGTATGACGAGGCTCCTCCTTCCAGCGGGATGGGACGGGTCAACGACGATTGGCAGGTGGGAGAGCTCTTTAACGACTGGCACGGCCGAGATGTCGAGGGTGAAGCGCGTTGATGTCTCGAACGTCCTTATACCGCGCTCGCAGAGGATTACGTTCTCGTTGCCCTCGCTCATTACGTATTCCGCCGAGTAGAGGAGCTCCTGAACCGTGTTGCCCATCCCCCTCTTGAGGAGCACGGGGTTGTCTATTTTACCGACCTCCTTGAGCAGCTCAAAGTTCTGGGAGTTCCTCGCGCCTATCTGGACTATGTCGGAGTACCTGGAAACCAGGGGGACTTTCCTCGTGTCGGTTACCTCCGTTACGGTAACGAGCCCGTACTCGTCGGCTGCCCTCCTAAGCCACTTGAGCGCTTCCTCGCCGTGCCCCTGGAAGGAGTAGGGGCTCGTTCTGGGCTTGAAGGCCCCTCCCCTGAGGACTTTCACGCCCTTTTCCGCCAGAAACTCGGCAACCTTCATTATCATCTCCTCGCTCTCGATGGCGCAGGGGCCGGCCATTATCGTGAAGCCCTCGCCTATTTTAACGTCCCCGACCTTAACTACGGTTTTATCCCGGTACTCCTTGCTGTACTTCACTCAAATCACCCCCTCAATTCTCCTCACCACTGCATCGGCCGTTAGGCCGTAGCGCTTCAGCAGGGCGAAGTAGTCCCTGCTCGACCTTCCAAAATCGGTGGTGCCTATCCTTATTACCCTCCTCGGGAGCCTCTCCGAGAGAACTTCCGCAACAGCTCCCCCGAGGCCGCCGTAGACGCTGTGCTCCTCCATCGTGATTACCGTGTTGACCTTCCTCGCCATTCTGACGAGGGTTTTCTCGTCGAGGGGCTTCACGGTGTGCATATCAATCACTCCGGCCTCAACATTCCTCTCCTCGAGGGCCTTGGCCACTTCGAGGGCAACCGAAACCATGACGCCGTTGGCCACCAGCAGGACATCGCTCCCCTCCCTGAGGACGCTCGCCCTTCCGAGCTCGAGCTCCGGCCTTTCGTAGACCCTCGGCGCATGGTCCCTGCCGAGGCGCATGTAAACGGGCCCCTCGTGCTCTACGACTTCTTTTAGCAGCACCGGCACCGAGGGGGCATCCGCGGGAACGACGACTGTCATGTTCGGCAGCACGCGCATCAGGGCGATGTCTTCCAAGCACTGGTGGGAGGAGCCGTCCATGTGGTCTGAGAAACCCGAGTGCGTCGGTATGAGCTTGACGTTGAGGTTGTCCCTGGCGACGGTGTTCCTTATCTGCTCCCACGCCCTCATAAGGAAGGCGGCGAAGGCCGAAACCACCGGAATTTTCCCGGCTATCGCCAGGCCGGCGGCCGTTGACACCATGTCCTGCTCGCTTATTCCAACTTGAACAAAGCGCTCCGGAAAGGCCCTCTCGAAGTATACCGTCTTCGTTGAGCTCTTCACATCGGCGTCAACGACCACTATCTTTTCGTTCTCCTTCCCGAGCTCCACCAGGGCCCTTCCAAAGGCCTCCCTGAAGCTCTCTATCACCCCTCCCACCTCACTATTACGACCTTGGGCCTGCCCTTGATTTCCTCAGCCCGCTCCAGGGCCTTCTCTATCTCCTCCTCCCTGTTGGGAACTTCGATGACCTCCCATCCGAAGGCCCGCCACTTCTCGGCTATCGGCTCCTTGTTGAGTATCTCCTCGGTCTTTCCCGTCAGCTGGAAGTAGTTCCTGTCCACGATTGCTATGACGTTCTCAAGCCTGTGGTGCGCCGCCGTCATGGCCGCTTCCCACACCTGGCCCTCATCGAGCTCTCCATCGCCGAGAATGACGTATATCCTGCCCTCCTCGCCGTCAATGCGCTTCGCGAGGGCTATTCCGTTTGCAACCGAAAGCCCCTGGCCGAGGGAGCCGCTCGAGACCTCTATGAAGGGAAGCCCGCGCATGACGTGGCTCGGGAGGCCGTCTATGTCGGCGAAGCTGTAGAGCTCCTCGTCGCTCAGAAGGCCCATCTCGTGGAGCATAACGTAGAAGGCCGGAGCGGAGTGTCCCTTGCTGAGTATCACCACGTCCTTCTCGCCCTTCCTCCTGAGCACCGCCGCGAGTATTGACAGGCATGTCTCCGAGGACTCGAGATGGAAGTTTGAAACGGGGGAGAGCATGGCCATGAGCTTGCCCTGCGGCTTCACGACCTCACTCATCATCGTTCACCCCCAAAATCCTGAGAACGAGCAGCCCTTCTTCCGTCAGCCTGACGGGCCTCGGGTCGTCCCTCGTGCCGTAGTCTATGAGCCCGAGCTCCTTGAGTATCCTCGCGTTCAGCTTCAGCGTTGAGAGTGGCCTCTTTTCGCGCCTGCTCAGCTCTTCGAGAAGCGAGTTGAGGGAGCGGTGTCTGCCGTTGATGCTTCTCAGTATCAGCCTCTGGTTCTCATTCAAAGCCCTCAGAATAAGCTTTCTAATGGCTGGCCCGCTCGGGCCTACCAATATTGGTGGGGCATCACCTGGTTTGAGGACCTTCCAAGGCGGGACATCGCGATCACCGAAACTGAGGAACAGTAGGTCCTATTTAAATTCTTCGACAGGTTGAGCTGTCCATTGAACGTTAGGGGGAATATGGCCCCAAATTTGTCCAAAAATTGCCCCCTAATTCCTCAATTTTTTGTCACTTTGACAAGCCGATAACAGCACCATCTTCCAGTCTCCCGTGACGCCCGCGACCACGTCCATTCCAAGAACCTCGACCCAACCGTTTTCCCATAGCTCCCTTACCTCTAGCTCTTCCCCCTCGAGAATCTCGACCACAACGGCCTTTCCTTCAAGCTCGCCCCCAACGAGGAGCTTATTGCCTGCGGGCAGTAGCGAGGTCGCGCTTCCCTTGCCGAGCTTAACATCACGCTCGCCAATCCTGAGCCAGAAGTCTTCCCTCCGGTAGCCCGCCAGCACGAGCTTTCCGTTCCAGAGGCAGGCGTTCAGTGCTATTCCTCCGGCGAGAACATTTTCGCCGAGCGGCTCGCCGTCTTTGGTAAACTCGAAGGCCCTGACCTTCCATCTTTTTTCTTTAGCGCTTCCAATGGCCACTGGACCGTTTTCCGACGGGAGCAGGGCCGTGAAGACGGCATCCTCCCAGCTCCCAAAGTCCCTCAGCCAGAGGAGTTCGCCTTCCTTGGAGACCTTCCCCATGAAGAAGCCTTTGTTACCTGGCCTTCCGGTTTCCCCAGCGATAAAAACTCCGTCATTCGAGAGAAGGATTGAATAAACCGCTCCGTTGTTTCTAACGTTGAGCTTCAGCTCCCAGAGTGGATTTAAGCTCTTATCGAGCCTCGCCAGATAGGCCTTCCAGCCCTCTCCTCCGTCAGGCGTTGCAACCCCTTCAACCGCTCCACCAATGAGGTAGTTGTCACCGAGATCGAGCGCGCTGTGCCCCTCCCAATCGTTCTCTCCCGCTAAAAAGCGGGTCTCGACTATCTCTTCACCGTCGAGCCTTGCGAGCATTATTTTGTAGTTCTTACCGTCGTGCACGCTCCCGACGAGCAGGTCACCGGCCAAAGCCACCGGAACGGTCTCGGTACCGAACGAGTAGGTCTTCATTAATTGACCCCCGGAGCACTGTCCTGGATTACTATCGGACAAGGTTTTTAAAGATTATCTTTGATTTGGAATTCAGGTGATTTCAGTGGACGCTTCAAGGGTCGTTGAGCTCGCGCTCTCGCTCGGCGCGGAGTACGCCGAAGTGAGAGAGGAGCGGTTGATTAAAACTGAAATCGCGGGCTCGGACGAGATAAACGTTTCCACCCGCTACACTGGGGGATTTGGGGTTAGAGTCCTTGTGAACGGCTCTTGGGGATTTGCCTCCGTGAACTCGCCCGGCGACTTAGAATGGGCCGTTAGGAAGGCTGTGGGGCTCGCAAAGGTTAGCGGAGGAGATGTGAAGCTCGCCGAAGTCAAACCCATCCGGGACTACGTTAGAAGCAGGATGAAGGTGAAGCCCTCAGAAGTGTCGCTTGAGGAGAAGGTCGAGGCCGTGAAGGAACTTCTGAACGACCTGCCGGAGGCTCCGAGAAAGACCGTGAAATATTCGGACTTTTCGGGCATCAAACGGCTCGTCACGAGCGAGGCGAAATTGCTGGCTTCTCAAGCTTCGAGCTCAGGGGTAACGTCTGGGAGCTCCTCAAGAATGCAACGGGCATTGGAAGGGAGTTAACGAGAATATGGCTTAATGAAGGGGTTTCCCTATCGCTCCCGTTCCTCAGGACTGAGGTGGTGGTATGAGGGCGGTTAGATCTTTGTTGTTCTTTTCCTCTTTTCTCGCGCTCGAGTTCATCAAGAGACGTGTTCGAGCTCAAGGGAGTTCTTGAGAGGCCCCAAAACTTCAAGCACCTTTACCAGAAGGCCAATGATGAGAAGTACGAGTGCAAACAATAACCTCGCCTTCGTAAGCCCGAGGGCATTCACCGCGAAACCGTAACCCGCGTGGAAACTTCCCATAGCCAGAGCCGAAACCATAGAGTCAGCCGAGAGTATCGTCGCCCTCCTCTCGCTCGGAAGTCGGTGTTGAAGCTCTACCGAGACGTTGAACTGGAAGGCCGTTGAGACAACAGTTACCGCGAGACCAAGGAGCACGATCCAGACGGGGTTTTTGTAGAGGACGGAGAGGACAGTTAGGGCAGGGACGAGAACCGGGGTGAGGGAATAAAGCCTGAGGCTCCACGAGTCCCTTATCCGTATTCCGACGAGCCTTGGAAGCGTTCTCACGGTGACCTCGGCTATTCCCAGGATTCCGAGGGTTCCCATAATCGTCGTGCCGAGGTAAAGGGCCAGGACGTTTCCAAGATAGGGCTCGAAGAACTTCCTGAACTGGTTGGTCTCCAGCGAGACGAAGATTGAAATGGCAACGAGAGGGAAGATTCTCCAGCTGAAGAGCTCCCTGAAGGCCCTGAGGGTGTGCTTTCCGTAGCCCTCCTTAACAGGCTCGAAGCCATACTCCGGAATTGAGAGCGCGAGAACCACCATCGCAACCTCGATGATGAAAGAGAGAACCAGCGGAAGGGTGAAGCCGTAGAGCTGGGCGAGGAAGGCACCTGTTACAAGCGTCAGAGCCGAGACGGGAATCGTCAGGCTCTTGGTGCCCTTCATGAACTCCCTGAACTCCTTCTCCCTGCCAAGGTGCCTCATGGTGTCGAAGAGCCACGCCTGCAGGCTTCCGCTGACGAAGGCGATGCTCAAAGCCATCAGCAGGGCGTAGAGGAGGAGCATTGCAAAGCCGTTGAGGAATATCAGAACGAGGGTGGCGATTGCATTCAGCGTCAGCCCGATTAGAACGCTTAGCTTTCTGCTCACCCTGTCGCCAACTATTCCCGTTGGAACCTCAAGGAGGACTATGCCCCACGCGGTAAGGGCCGTGGCGAGTCCTATCTGGGCGTAGCTCAGCCCCTTGGAGAGGTAGTAGATAACGATGAGGTTCCCGATGAAGCCGGTGTGCATCAGCACCATCAGGAGCCGGTAGCGTTTGAGGAGGTTCATGGTTACCTAACATCCAACACCTTCGGTTCTCAAAAACTTTATGTTGATAACGGACTACAACCTGCGGTGGGAGAATGAAGGTCGCCCTAATCCCGATGCGCGTTGAAGTTGGAAACTTCGAGACCAACTGGCGGGAGTTCGAGAGGCGCTTTAACGAGGCTTTAATGGACGAGCCGGACTTCGTAGTCTTCCCGGAGTACTGCCTCACTGGCTTCGAGGAGTGGGACTTCAGCGGGGCAGGGCTCTACGACGAAATCTTGGGTAGAGTGACCCAGCTCGCCAGGGAAGCCGGCGTTTACGTGGTGTTCGGCCTCCTTGAGCCCTACAAGAACTGTGTCTACAACTCGGCCCTGCTCATCGGCCGAAACGGGGAGGTTCTGCTCAAGCACCGCAAGTTCCAGGAGCCGATGAAGTTCTGCACGGGTAACACGGTGAGAACGGCCAGAACAGAGTTTGGGAAGGCCGCGATAATCATCTGCGGCGACCTGTACAACAAAAGGATAGCAAAGTGGGTCAGGCGAAAAAGGCCGGATTTCATCTTCGTGCCGATGGAATACTCGCCGGACTACGGAGAGCCCAACGAGGAGGACGTTGGGGCGATGGCTGAAAGGGTTAAGCTCCTCGGCGCTAAAACCTTCGTCGTAAACAGCCACCCGCCAGGTGGGGCATGGGCCTTTGACGGGAACGGGAAACTCAGGGCATCGTCGAAGGGAGCCCAGGATCTGGTGGTGGAGATAGAGCCGTGAGCAGCACGTTTTGTTCTGAATTCATGTCCCAAGTTTGAAAAACGTCGAAAAAACCCGAAAATATTCTCGGAAATTTGTCCTAATGACAGAAGATCGTGCGATAACCTTATTAAGTACACGGAGGATTCGGGGAAGGTGCTCCCCTCATGATTCCGGCCTCCCCCACCCCCTCTACGCTCCTTCTCCCACTCTCGGATAGTTGCCATCATCCATTCTGATGTAACTCAAGGGAGGTGTTGTCCTTGGGAAAACTCCTTTTAGCTGACTCTATCCAGCTGTCCAAGGTTGGAAAGGTTCTAAGGCGAACCTTCGAGCTCTGGGGCTACGGCGAGGTGGTTTTACCCACAATAGAGCCCTACGATGAAACCGTGAGGAAGGGAACGAAGTTCGCGTACAACAACGGCTTTTACCTGATAAAGCCCGACGTGACGAGCAGACTGCTTAAGAACTACGACATTGGCTTCGGCAAGCTCTACTACATAAGTGAAGTGCTCGACGGCAGTGTCGAGGGTAACTGGCAGGCCGGCGTTGAGTTCATCGGCGGTGAGCCGACCTTCATGACGGCCGAGGTTTTGAGCGTCCTCATAACCGCGCTTGAGAGCCTTGGAATCGAGGAGTTCTACATAGACCTCGGAAGCCTCGAAGTCTGGAGGCGGGCAACCGATGGAATCGAGGATTTCCGGGAAACCATCTACAGAGCCCTCGAGAGGAGGAACTTCGGCCTTATTGACGGCCTTCCGATTGATGAAGAAAAGAAGGAGGAGCTCTGGCGCCTCTTCAACTTCCGCGGGAAGGAAACCGAATACGAAAAGCTCACCAAAATCCTCGAGCTGGTCGACGACGAAAGGGTCTTTGTGGACCTCGGCACGGTCAGACCGCTTCCCTACTACAGCGACGTGATATTCGAGGTGTACTCTCCCGAATTTGGTAGGCCAATAGGGGGAGGCGGGGAGTACTCCTTCAGGGGCAGGCCGGCAGTCGGTTTCGCCCTCGACTTGAGAGCCCTCGTCCAGCTGGCGAATGTAGATGGAAAGACGAGCAGAAGATCCCTCAGGGGCATAACCTCGTTCAGGGAAGCGAGAAAGCTCGTCTCGATGGGAATCCCCGTGGAGGTGAGGAGATGAGGTTCGTTCTGCCGAAGGGTCGCTTGCTCAGGGGCTCACTGGAAATCCTCAGAAGGGCAGGCTATGAAATAGACGAGCCGGGGGAGAGGAGGCTCATTCAAAGGTTCAACGGCAACGAAGTTCTCCTCGCGAGGGCCTTCGACGTCCCAGTTTATGTCGAGCACGGCGTTGACGTTGGCATAACCGGGAGCGACGTCGTTGAGGAGCGCGGAAGCGACGTTTTCGTGCCCCTTGACCTTCCCTTCGGGAAGTGCAGGCTGAGCCTTGCGATGCCGAGGGAAAGCGTTACTCCTCCAGAGGACATGGACGGCTACAGGATAGCGACCAAGTACGAGCGGATAACGAGGAACTACTTCTCAAGCCTCGGCGTCGAGGTCGAGGTAATAAAGCTCAGCGGAAGCGTCGAGCTTGCTCCCAAGGTCGGGATAGCAGATGCGATAGTCGACATAGTCGAAACGGGAACGACCCTCAGGGCCAACGGCCTCGTCGAGGTTGATAAGGTGATGGACGTTTCAGCTCAACTGCTCGTCAACAGGATTTCTCAGAAGACCAAGTTCGATGAAATCAACTCCCTCGTTCTGGCAATAAAGGAGGTGGTTAAGGATGGAGCTTGAGGAATACGTTGCGGGCATTTTGAGGGACATCCGCGAGAGGGGGATTGAAGCCGTCCGGGAGTACTCGATGAAGTTCGACGGCTACGGTGGCCCCTTCCGCGTGACAGAGGAGGAGTTCGAAGAGGCCGAAAGGCTCGTCCCCGAAAAGGACAGGAAAATCATCGAGAGGGCCATCAAAAGAATCTGGGACTACCACGAGAGGCAAAAGCCGAGAGATGAGCTTTTCGTCAAGAACGGCTCGCTCTACGGCCTAATCTACCGCCCGATAGGGAGGATAGGAATCTACGTCCCCGGCGGGAAGCCACTGCCCTCGACGCTCATGATGGTAGCCGTTCCCGCGAGGATAGCCGGGGTCAAAGAGATAGCCGTGACGACACCTCCAAAGGACGGCAGGGTGAACCCCTACGTGCTCTACGTGGCGAAACTGCTCGGCATAGAGGAGGTCTACAAGCTGGGTGGAGTTCAGGCGATAGGGGCAATGGCCTACGGCGTCGGCATGAAGAAAGTCGATAAGATATTCGGCCCGGGGAACCGGTTCGTCAACGAGGCCAAGAGGCAGGTGTTTGGTGTCGTCGGCATAGACAGCCTCGCCGGGCCGTCGGAGATAGCGGTCATAGCGGACGAAACCGCTGATAAGGAATACGTTTTGGCCGATTTGCTCAGCCAGCTGGAGCACGGAAAGGACAGCAAAGCATGGCTTCTGACGACCTCGGAGGAGCTTGCTCGCTACTGCTCCCGCGATGGGGTGGAGGTGATTCTCTGCGAAAGCCTCGCGGAGTGCGCCAGAAAAGCGAACGAGATAGCCCCGGAGCACCTTGAGATAATCACTGAGAACCCGCTCGATTTGGTTGACCTCATCGAGAACGCCGGGGCGATATACCTCGGACCCTACACGCCCGTTCCTTCGGCGGATTACTTCCTTGGAGTCAACCACGTCCTTCCAACGGGGGGAGCGGCGAAGTTCAGCGGGGTTTTAACTGTGATGGACTTCCTCAAGCCGATAACCCTTGCCATGGTCTCGCGGGAGGAATTCCTGAGGGAGAGGGAGCTCGGATTAAGGCTTGCCGAGATAGAGGGAATGGAGCTCCACAGGAGGAGCATGGAGGTGAGAAAATGAAGCGGGAAACGAGGGAAACCAGCGTTGAGGTAGAGCTCGACGCTCCGTTTGGCGTTGAGACCGGCGACAGAATACTCGACCACATGCTCACGGCTCTGTTCCACTACATGGGCAGGAGCGCGAGGGTTAAAGCGGACTATGACCTCAGGCACCACCTCTGGGAGGACGTCGGCATAACGCTCGGGGAGGAGCTCCGCTCGAAGCTCCCCGAGAAGTTCAGGCGCTTTGGGAGCGCGATAACCCCGATGGACGACGCCTTGGTTCTAATCGCGGTGGACATCTCAGGGAGGCCCTACGTGAGCGCTGAGCTGAGCTTTGAAGAGGGCGAGGAGGGCTTTGAGAAGGCCTTGGTCAGGGAGTTCCTCTGGGGGCTGGCGCGCTCGCTGAAAGCTACTATCCACGTGAAAACTCTGAGCGGAACAAACGCGCACCACGTCATCGAGGCAACCTTCAAGGGGCTCGGCATCGCGCTGGCCCAGGCGACTCGGGAGAGCGAGAGGCTGGAGAGCACGAAGGGACTGCTGGAGGTGTGAGCGTGATAGCGATAGTTGACCTAGGGGTTGGAAACCTCGCCAACGTGAGGAAGGCCCTTGGCGGAGTAATCACGAGCGACCCCTACGAGATTGAAAGGGCCGAGAAGCTCGTCCTTCCGGGCGTGGGTAACTTTGGAGCTGTGATGGAGAGGCTCGAACCGCTGAGGAGGGTCATACTCGACGCCATAAACGACGGAAAGCCCTTCCTCGGGATATGCCTTGGATTACAGCTCCTCTTCGAGGGGAGCGAGGAGAGTCCCGGAAAGCCCGGCCTCGGCGTGTTTAGGGGGCGGGTTGTAAGGTTTCAGGGAGTTCGAACGCCTCACATCGGCTGGAACCAGCTGTGGAAGCGGAAGGACTGTCCGCTCTTCGAGGGAATCAGGGATGGGGCGTACTTCTACTTCGTCCACTCCTACTACGCCGAGCCAGAGGAGGACGTCACCGCTGGAGTTACCGACTACGAGTCAAAGGGCAGGAAGGTGGTATTCACCTCGGCCGTTTGGAGGGACAACGTCTACGCCGTCCAGTTCCATCCAGAGAAGAGCGGACGGAACGGTTTAATCCTCATGAGAAACTTCAGGAGGCTCTGAGATGGAAATTTACCCCGCCATAGACCTAATGGGAGGAAAGGCGGTGAGGCTCTACAAGGGGAAGAAAAACACCGTCAAGGTCTACGGCGACCCGGTCGAGATAGCGGGGCGCTTTGCCGAGTTAGTTGACAAAATCCACGTCGTTGACCTCGATGGTGCCTTCCAGGGCTTTCCGAGGAACTTGGACGTGGTTAAGGGGATAATCCGCGAGACCGGTCTGAGGGTTCAGTTCGGCGGCGGTTTGAGGAGCTACGAGGCCATAGAGAGGGCCTATGAAATCGGCGTTGAGAACGCCATAATCGGAACTAAAGCCTTCGATTTGGACTTCCTCAGGAAGGTGACCGAGGACTTCGAGGGGATAACCGTCAGCCTCGACTCGAAGGGCGGGAGAATAGCCGTAAAGGGCTGGCTCGAAAGCGGGATTCCCGTTAGGGAGGCCTACGAGATGCTGAAAGCCTACGTGAACCGCTTCGTTTACACATCGGTCGAGAGGGACGGGACTTTGACGGGAATCGAGGAAATCGAACGCTTTTGGAAAAACGAGGAGTTCATCTACGCCGGGGGAGTTTCGAGCGCTGAGGACGTCGTGAGGCTGAAAAGAATAGGCTTCTCCGGGGTTATCGTCGGGAAAGCCCTCTACGAGGGACTTGTTAAGCTCGAAGACCTCCTGGAGGTGGTTTAATGCTTGCGAAGAGGATAATAGCGGCCCTCGACATAAAGGAAGGCCGCGTCGTGAAGGGGATTAAGTTCAAAAACATCCGGGACGCGGGCGACCCGATAGAGCTGGCGAGACGCTACGAGAAGGAGGGAATAGACGAGATAGTCTTCCTCGACATTACGGCATCGTACGAGAAGAGGGGAATCCTGCTCGACCTCGTCGAGAGAATTGCTGAGGAGATATACGTCCCCTTCACGGTTGGCGGGGGCATAAGAACCGTTGAAGAAGCCAGGGAGATAATAAAGCGTGGCGCCGACAAGGTCTTCATAAACACGGCCGCCGTTGACCGGCCGGAACTCGTTAGGGAGATAGCCCAGGTGGTTGGGACGGCGAACCTCGTCATTGCCATAGACGCCAAGTGGAACGGCTCCTTCTGGGAAGTCTACACCCACGGAGGGAGGAAGGCAAGGGGGATCGACGCCCTTGAGTGGGCGAGAACCGTCGAGAGGCTCGGAGCTGGGGAAATACTCCTCACGAGCATGGACACCGACGGGACGAAGATGGGGTTCGACATACCACTAACCAAGGCCGTTGCAGAGGCCGTTGATATTCCCGTCATAGCATCTGGCGGGGCAGGAAGGCCGGAGCACTTCTATGAGGCCTTCAAGGCGGGGGCCGAGGCGGCTCTGGCCGCTTCCATCTTCCACTACGGTGAGTACACGGTCGGGGAGCTGAAGGAGTTTCTGGCCGAGAGGGGAATTCCTGTCAGGCTGGACTACTGAGGTGGTAGTATGGGCATTGATGAGCTAATCGAGAAGGTCGACTGGGAAAAGAACGGTGGAATCGTTCCGGTCGTGGTTCAAGATACCAGGGGAGAGGTTTTAACGCTGGCCTACATGGACAGGGAAGCCCTGAGGAGAACCCTCGAGACCGGCTACGCCCACTACTACTCCCGCTTGCAGGGCAGGGTGAGAATGAAGGGAGAGGTCAGCGGGAACACGCAGAGGGTCAAGGAGATAAGAATCGACTGCGACAACGACGCGCTCCTCTTGATAGTCGAGCAGAAAGGAGTTGCGTGTCACACGGGCAACTACTCCTGCTTCTACCGGAAGCTGGGCGAGCCGGAGAGGGTCCTGCCTATGGACTACTCGCTGACAATCCTTAGGGAGCTGGAGGAGCTGATAAGGGAGCGGAAGAAGAAGCCCGTCGAGGGCTCCTACACCTCGAAGCTCTTCAAGGCCGGTAAAGAGAGAATTTACAAGAAGTTCGGCGAAGAGGCCGTTGAGGTTCTCGTCGCAGAAACCAGGGAAGGTCTCATCTACGAAACCGCCGACATGCTCTACCACCTGCTCGTTCTCCTGGCTTACAACGACGTTTCCCTCGGCGAGGTGATGGCCGAGCTGAGGAGGCGGAGGAAATGATAAGCGAGCTGGTTAAGTCCTTCCAGCCCTACCGCGTCGTCGAGGGGAACTATCGAATAAGGCTCGACAAGAACGAGAACCCCTACGACCTGCCAGGAGAGGTAAAGGAGGAAATCTTCGAGGAGCTGAGGGAGGTAAGCTTCAACCGCTACCCCCACATAACCTCCATGCCAGCGAGGGAGGCGATAGCTGATTTCTACGGCGTCTCACCGGACAACGTTGCAGTTGGCAACGGAAGCGACGAGCTGTTAAGCTACCTCGTGAGGCTCTTCGAGGGCAACCACATCGTGATTACCCCGCCGACCTTCGGGATGTACTCCTTCTACGCGAAGCTGAACGGCGTTCCGGTTGTGGAAGTGCCCCTGAGGGAGGACTTCACGCTCGACGGAGAGGCCGTAGCGGAGAAGGCCAAAAACGCAAGGGTTGTCTTCATAGCGTCCCCCAACAACCCCACCGGGAACCTCCAGCCGGAGGAAGAGATAATCAGAGTTCTCGAAACCAGAAGGCCAGTTGTTCTCGACGAGGCCTACGCGGAATTCGTGGGAAAAAGCCTCTGGAGGCTCATAGAAGAGTATCCAAACCTAGTAGTGCTGAGGACGTTCTCCAAGGCCTTTGGGATGGCCGGAATCAGGGCCGGCTACATGCTGGCGGGCGAGGAAATCGTCGACGCCCTCTACCGGATAAAATCCCCCTTCAGCGTCGGAATCATGACGATGACGGCCATAAGGGTCGCCCTGAGGCACGCCGACCTTATGGAGAAAACCGTTAGGAAAATCGTTGAAGAGCGCGAGAGGATGAGGAGAAAGCTCGGGGAGTTAGCCTATCCAAGCGACGCCAACTTCCTCCTCGTCAGGCTCAATGCCTACGAAGAGCTTTTGAAGAGGGGCATAGTTGTTAGAAAGCTCTCCGGAAGGCTTGAGGGCCACATAAGGGTAACCGTCGGCAGGAGATGGGAGAACGATGCCTTTCTTGAGGCGGTGGAGGAGATAGCAGGTGGTGAAAGTGTGGGTGGTCTTTGACATCGACGGGACGCTGATAGACGTGGGCGAGAGCTACGACTTGGCGGTTAAACTGACGGTGGAGTACTTCCTCAGGTCTTTCGGTAGGGAGCGGGAGGTTGAGCTCGAGTGGATACGAAAGTTGCGCTCTAAAGGTAGCTTTGGAGACGACTTCAAGGTGAGCGAGGCCCTAATACTGTTCTCCTTAGCCGGGGACGTTAAAGGCCTTATAGACCAGTTCCCCCCGGGGGAGGGCATAGGCTGGGTTCGGAAGAGGTTCGGCCTTGAAATATCCCCAGAGAACATAGAGAGGGTCTTCAACACCTTCTACCTCGGAAACATCTACGAGGACAGGCTCTTCGACTTTCCGGGCCTCTGGAGGAGGGAGAAACCGCTCATCGAGGCCGAGCTCTTAAGGAAACTTTCAGAGGAGTTCAAGGTTGGGGTCGTCACAGGCAGGAGCGAGCTTGAGCTCAGGCTGGCTGAAGAAATCCTCGGCTTCCGCTTTGAAAGGGCCGTAACGAGGGAGCTCGGTCTCAAGCCGAACCCCGACCTGCTCTGGGAGCTGGTGAATGGTGAAAGAGGGGTTTACGTCGGCGATACGCTTAACGACGAGCTCTTCGTCGAAAACTACAGGAGGAAATACGGTGACTTTGACTTCGTCATGGTCGGGCGGGACGTTGAAAACGTTTCGGAATTCGTTGAGAACATGCTGGAGGGAGGAAAATGAGGGTTGCCGTTTTGGGTGCCGGAACGATCGGCGGGGCAATCGCGAAGGCCCTGAAAAAGGCCGGCTACGACGTCGTTGCGACGAGGAGGAGGATTGAGAAGGCCAAAGAGCTCCTCGAACTTGGGATAGAGGTTATTTCGGACAACAGGGAGGCCGTTGAGAAAGCTGACGTCGTTTTCATAGCTGTGAAGCCCAGCAAGGTCGGCGACGTTCTTGAGGAGATAGCCGACCTAATCGAGGGAAAGCTCGTCATTTCGGTCGTTGCCGGAGTCTCACTGAAGGAGTTAAAGCGCTTCGCGAAGGCGAAATTCGTGAGGGCGATGCCCAACATAGCGGTTCTCGTCGGCGAGTCTTTCACGGCCTACGCGACCGAGCTTGAGGGAGAGGAAGTTGAGCTGGTGGAAAGACTCCTGAGAACCTTCGGGGATTGCGTCCGCGTCGAGGAAGAGCACATGGACGCGATAACCGGGCTGAGTGGCTCTGGACCGGCCTACGTCACGGTCTTCCTTGAGGCGATGGTCTACGGCGGTCTGCGCGTCGGCCTGCCGAGGGATTTGGCGAAGAGGGCCTCTCTCCAGACGCTCCTTGGGACGGCGAAGCTCCTCATGGAGACCGAGAGGCATCCGGCGGAGGTGAGGGAGTGGGTTATAACGCCGGGAGGGACTACGATAGACGGCGTCTTCGAGCTGGAGGAGGGTAAGATAAGAACCGCTGTCATGAAGGCCGTCGATGCCGCGACGAAGAAGTCGAGGATTCTGTCGAAGAGGGTTTGAGCTGGATGGGCTCTTCCACTCTCCAATTTTAAGGATTTTAGTTTTAAGGATTTTAGAAGCTCTGGCGGGCCGGGCGGGATTTGAACCCGCGACCTTCGGCTCCGGAGGCTCCTTTTGATGATTGTGAGCCTCTCAAAAGGCTACTTTGGGAAAAAGAACGACTACTATCAAAATGGGCAATTTGGGCGGAAAAGCAGCTCACAAAAAGAGTCGCCAGAGCGTATTTGAACGCACTCAAAAAAGCGCAAACCTTCAATGATTTACTGCAAATGAGAGAAGGCTCCAAAACACAAAGATTGGCTCTGAGAAGCTTCGCAAAATACCTTTACGAGTCGAGAATCATCACGAAAGAAGAATACGAGGCGATAAAGAGGTGCGTCAAGCTCAAAAGAACGAACAACATCGATACAAGAGTCTATAGCGACGAAGACATCACCAACATACTCCGCCAACTCACCAACAAAAAACACCACATCTTCCTCCGACTCGTCGTGGAAAGTGGTCTCCGTCGTTCTCACGCCATTTCAGCATGGGGCAAACTCAGAAAAGGAGAATACACAACGATGGGAGAATTTGCGTACACAGAACTCAACATTCGGAACAAGACAAAACAAGCATTCGTCTGCTTCTGCTCCAGGGAGCTCGCAGATGCCATACACGAGATGAATGAGCCCATATCATACAACATCGCAGAAAACGTCGGCAAGAGACAGAGAATACTCTACAACGGCATACGGAAATGGTGGTACACAACAGCCCTTGATGTGGGAATGGACTCCAACGTTGCCGATTTTCTCCAAGGGAGAGCCCCCACATCCATTGGGGCCCGCCATTACCTCGATGCACTCAGACTCGCAAAGAAGCAGTATCCCAAGCTTCTACAAGCCATCAGAGAGCGCATTTACTCAAACCTATAACCCCCCACTCTTCTCAACCTTTATTACTTCTATAAGTAGTATAAATTGGGTCCTGAAGGGCCCCGTGAATAACGTATGGCACGGAGGTGAAAAAGGTGAACACGTGGGAACTCAAAGAACTCATCAAACAGAAAGAGGACGAGCTCTTTTGGAAGCGATTGAACCCGGAAGCCGTGCTACGAGGAGAAACAGACAAACTGGAAGGAGAAATCAAAGCCCTCAAAGAACTGTACTGGGAGATGGTTCAAAGATGAGAATACGAGCCTCAGACCTCTTTACACTCGCCGATGCACTGGTGGTTCTCAGAGATCCAGAGATCGACATTACCTACCGCATGAGAATCGCAGACGAACTGGAGAGCCTCTACTGGAGGGCGTTGAAGGCATGGAAAGAGCAACACTCATCATAGAGAAGAGCATCCCACCAAAAACCAGAGCAGAAGTCAAAGAGCTATTCAAGAACACTGACACCGGACGCTTCAAGTACATAGTGGTTGAATGGCTCGCATACTGGCATTACAGGAACTACAAACCGCCCCTCATCCCCCTGAGCGTCAGTCTTGCCGCCGGATTGTTCAAGAAAAGGCCAAAAGAACTCGGAGATGAGGAATTTGAGGCTCACCATTTGTGATTTGCCCCGCGCTCTGCGGGGCTTTCTTTCCATCTACACAAAAGGGTAACCTTTTTATTGAAATAAGTACAAACTACTATCATGAGGGGAGTTTTTCAAGAGGATGATAGGAAAACTACTGACAATCTTTTTGGAAGAGACGAGGAGATACAGAACATTCTCTCAAAACTCATAACGAGAGACCCAGTTTTCATTGTTGGATATCGCCGTGTTGGAAAAAGTTCACTCGCTCATGCGGTCTCAAATCTTATTGTAGGCGATCACTTTGCTCATGTATACTGCGAAAGTGGATTCAACAACACTGGAGATATAATAAATCGCGTAAAGGATACCCTCAACTCCAAAATAGAAACGAGGACAAAATCATTTGTTGTAGGAAAACTCATTGAAATTGGTCTTTCAAAGACCAAAGCCGACCGTTTGATTCAGGAGTTTGAAAATTCAACAATCATAATACTCGACGAGGCTCAGCGCGTCACCAATTCAGGGATAATAGACGATTTTCTTACGTGGGTCACGAAACACTTGGGAAGTACCACCCGAGTAATAATAACAGGATCAGAGGTGAGGCTCCTACATGGCTTATTCAAAAGAATCCACGGTAACCCGAACCGGATAATCACAATATACCCATTCGAGCAAAAAGTCGCCACGGACTTTATTTTGAAAGGATTTGAACAGAATGATTTCCCTATCTCACGAGAAGAAGCAAAGGAGATATATAGCACACTCGGGGGAACTCCCGGAGCTATAATTGCTGCAGCAGAACACATAATCCTCGAGGGGGAAGATATTGACACTGCCACTGAACGAGAAAAAACCACTGAAATGAAGATGATGATAGAAGAACTCAACAATATAGCCAGCGAGTACACTGTTGAAACCCAATCATTCGTGAAAAAGTTATCAATAAATGAATGGCAAATATATGATCTTTCATTCTTCACCGAAGATGAAAAGAAGCTCCTCGAAGATCTTATACGCTTTGGGTTTATCAAACCGAATGAAAAAGGTTACATAGTGTATGACCCACTCATAAGAGAGGCCCTGAAAGAATGGGGCGGTGTGATATGAAATATTACAGATACGAGGAGTGGCAACTCAAAAAGCACATCAACGACTACTTCATCATAGTGACAGGCCCTCGCTGGACTGGGAAAAGCTACTTTATCAGAGAGTTTATGAAACGCTCAAACCTCAACTATATTATCATTGATGCATTCAAAGCATGGAAAGAGAAGAAATCGTGGCTTGAGCGAGCCATCATAAACGACACAAAGAAGAGCCTTCGGAATAGAGCCCCAGTAGGGGTCATAACTTCATTCCGAAATGTAGAAGCGGAGAACTTTGATAACTTCAGAAGTTTCCTACGGGCACTGAAAGATGAAACCTACGTAATAATAGACCACGCCGATTACCTCAGATATGCTCGTGGCATAGACTTCAGAGAAGTCGCCCAAGAATGGATTGACAAAAGGGACAAGGTGCATTTTGTTTTCGTCGCAAAAGGAACTCCCGCGTTATTGAGCTATCTTGGCCCCCAAGATCCACAATCTCCGTTATTTATGAGATATGAGAAATACGTTGAAGTTGTTGAACTCTCACCAAATGAGACCATAAAATTCCTCGAAGACTTCTTGAGATTGTCAAAATACATGCATTCAAACTTCCCCGATGGATTTGAAACGTATCAGGACATCGGGGGACTTCGTGGCTATCTGAAAAAATTTGTCGAAGTTGGTTGCAATGAGCAGAAGCTCCGAGAACTGCTGAGAAACGAACTCAAAGAGGAAATCCGGGGCAAAAACACGTGGAGGGTTCTTGAAGTAATTGCGAGGTACACAAGGATCTATGGTTATGCCGATAAAAAAATCATAGAAAAGAAAGTTGGCAAGAATTTTGACAATCTCAGGAAGTCTATTGAAGAGTCACTCATCAACAATGGACTTGTTATGCCGGCTTCATCAAATACATACAAAACTCCAAAAATTCTCGCCAAATTTTTACCACAGAAATGACAATCCCGCATACGGTATGTTCATAAATAAACATCAACGTCAATATTTGGCCACCACATGGGGGTATACAAACGTTTCAAAAACGTCCAATTCCCCGAGCCACATATCAGAAACAACAAAAACCCTTTTGACTATCAATTTCACTTCGCCAAGACTTTTTGTAAACCAAGTGCAAAAGTTTATTACCATGTTTTGACATATAATATGGGAATCCACATGAGTGTGTACATATATCTCCGCATAAGTACCGATAAACAAGACATCGACACCCAAATGGAATCAATAAAAGACTGGCTCAAGCGAAATAACGTCTCTGAGTACAAGATAATCAAAGACGAAGGCATCTCAGGAAGCACACCTGCAGAAAAACGCCCAGGTTTCTCCACTCTTCTCTCATTGCTCCAAGAGAACGACGTACTTATAGTCTCAGAACTCACGAGACTCGGCAGATCCCTCAGCGATGTCATTATGACACTCAACAATCTCATGAAGAGAGGCGTCAGAATAGTATCAATCAAGGAAGGACTTGACAGCACACAGAACGAACTCCAATTCAAAGTCATGAGCACTCTCATAGCTCTTTTTGCAGACCTCGAAAGAGAATTCATCCGAAAAAGAACCATTGAAGGACTACAACGAGCAAAAGCCCAAGGAAAGAGAATAGGAAGACCAAAAGCACTTACTGAGGAGGACATTCCTGTACTTGTAAAGCTGTACGAGAAAGGAATGACACAGAAGGAAATCGCGAGAGCAATGAAAGTGAGCCCATCAACAATCGCACGAACACTGAAGAAACTACGTGAGCAGGGAGTCATCGAGGAACGGAGAGTAGTCAAAGTAAACAAGAAGAAACTGAAAGAGGTGATAGACAATGCAAGATAACTACGAAGAGCGCATAGCTGAGCTCGAACGCGAGATAGAAAAGCTCAAGCGAGAGCTGAACAAACTCAAAACTGGACAGGAATGGTATGAGAACGAACTCGAAGATCAAAACAAGAGAATAACCATCATAGAACGAATCCTTGATGTTTACTACGATAGCGAAGCTTCAAAATGGCAAAGCAGGTACCTCAAGCGTATCTATGCTACGCTCAAAAAGCTTGAGCGAAAGCTTGAGCAGAAGAAAAATACAACCACGCAAAAGCAACTGCCCACCTGAGTAGCTCAGCGTGTCTCCAGCATGTACTCGATGTAATATACTCGATACGATGCATAACCTTTTTATCCAGCCAGATAGAAAGACCCCCTTGGTTGAGGGTAATGGTGGGAACTTTGAAACCCGGCTACATCCTCAAGAGCACGAAATGGAAGGAGCCTTTTCTCGTCGAGATCGTGAACGAAAGTGGAGACACCATCATGGTGGGAGGCCACTACCTGAACTCCCGCAAGGCCGACCTCTACATACTGACGAAAGCCGACCTTGAGGAGATTGAAATCATCACAAACCCTCTTGACTTCAAAGGAGACCCAGAAGCAGCTGCCCTCGCAATCGAGGGAGAACGGTACCATTTCGCCTCACTCTATGACCCAATACTCGCGGTCAGCGTCTCGAAAATAGCACCCCTCCCCTTCCAGATCGACGCGGTCTACAACCACATCCTCAGAAACCCCGAGATACGCTTCCTCCTTGCGGACGACCCCGGTGCCGGAAAAACCATCATGGCAGGCCTTGTGATAAAAGAGCTCAAACTCAGAGGCTTGGCCGAGAGAATCCTCATAGTCGTTCCCGGCCATCTTGTACCCCAGTGGAAGAGGGAGATGAAAGAGAAGTTCCAGGAAGAGTTCACAATTGTCAACAGAGAGATTTTCCGGACGACAACCGACGTTTGGAGACGTGAAAAACAGGTAATTGCCTCAATAGACTTCCTCAAACAAGAAGACATCCTCAAGAGCCTTGAGAATGTTGATTGGGACCTTGTGATAGTGGATGAAGCCCATAAGATGGCCGCGTATCGCTTCGGGAAGAAGATCTACCGCACGAAGAGGTACAAAGTGGGTGAGGTGCTCTCAAGGAACTCCACCCACATGCTCTTCCTCACTGCCACGCCCCACAAGGGAGACCCGGAAAACTTCCGTCTCCTTCTTGACCTCCTTGTTCCGGGCCTTTTCAGCGACAAAGAAATACTCCTTGAGGCAATAAGGAGAAACGAGAACCCCATATTCCTCAGACGTATGAAAGAAGACCTCGTGGACTTTGAGGGGAAGAAGATATTCAAGCCCAGGTACTCCCACACGGTGAACTTCAACCTCACCGACAAGGAGATCAAGCTCTACAACGAGCTCTCCCGCTACATCCACTACCAGTACACCGTTCTCGAAGGGAGCAGGCGGAGCATAGTCTTCCCGCTCGTGATACTCCAGAGGAGGTTCGCATCGAGCACGTACGCACTTCTCCAGTCCCTCAGGCGCAGAAAAGCACGCCTCAAGGAATACCTTGAGAGCGGGAAGCTTGAAACCAAGGGCGTGCAACTCGACTTTGAGGACCTCCTTGAGCTCGAGGACGAAGAGGAAAGGGAAAGGTGGAAGGCCGAGCTGAGGCTCGAAGGCCTCCCCATAGTGAGGAAGAGGAAGCTCATAGAAGCCGAGATAAGAACCCTTGACGAGCTCATAAGGATGAGCGAAGAGCTGATAGCATCGGAGGAAGAGACGAAGCTCAAGAAGCTCAGAGAGACGCTGGACTTCATAGCGAGAGAACACGGCGAGAAAGAGAAGATCCTCATCTTCACGGAGTTCAAGGACACCCTTGAGTACCTCGTGAACAAGCTCCAGGAGTGGGGCTACACGGTTACCTTCATCCACGGCGAGATGGACATGGAGACGAGGCTCCAACGCGAAAAGGACTTCAGGGAGTGGGCTCAGGTCATGGTTGCCACCGAGGCGGCCGGAGAGGGCATAAACCTCCAGTTCTGTCATCTGCTCATAAACTACGACATCCCGTGGAACCCCAACAGGCTTGAACAGAGGATAGGAAGGGTGCACCGCTACGGTCAGAGGTATCCGGTTCACATCTTCAACTTCGTGGCCAGAAACACGAGGGAGGGCATGGTACTCGAGAGGCTCCTCCACAAGATAGAGGAGATAAGGAAAGCCCTCGGGGATAAGGTCTTCGACGTTATCGGAGAACTCCTCGATGGGGAGAATCTGTACACCCTCCTCGCAGAGGTCGCCGTCATGCTCAGAGACCCGGACAGCGTCCTGAAGGAGGAAGAGCCAAAGTTCCAGCCTGAAGAAATCACGAAGAAGGCGGAAGAGCTCCTCGGGGAGAGCCTCGCGACGAAGCACATAGACCTGAGCAGGATAATGCGGCTTCTCGAAAAGGCCGAAGAGAACCGGCTATCGCCAGAGTACCTCGAACTATTCTTCCTCAAAGCCATGAAGCGCCTCAACGCGAGAATAAGGGAGAAAGAGCCACACGTTTATTCGATTGAGAGAACCCCCAGAGTCCTGAGGGAGATAGCCGAAAGAAAGGGCTACGGCACGGTGGAGCGTTCGTACAGGGCCATAACCTTTGACAAAGCAATCTCTGAGGAGAGGGACGACGTGGAGTTCGTCTCGTTTGGACATCCGCTCTTCGAAGCCCTCCGCGAGTGGGTTCAGGAGGAATATCTCAAAGAGCTCCAGCGCGGGGCGGTCTTCTACGACCCCAGGAACAGACTCCACGGCACCATCTGGTTCTTCGAGGGTGAAGTCCAGGACGGCTTCAACAAGACGGCAGGCAAGACGCTCGTGGCGGTCTACGACGATGGCGAGAACCTTGAGGTCATAGACCCGAAGATAATATGGGACCTCGAACCGGCCAAAGATTCTCCAGAGGTGGAGGTTGAGTTCAGCCGGAGAGAGAACGCGATGATTTACGCCATGAAGGCCCTCGAAGAGTACAGGGACAGGCTTCTCAGGGAGAGGAAGAGGCAGGCGGAGATAAAGGAGAAGTACGGAGTGAAGTCCCTCAAGAAGCTGATAGACGACCTCGACTACAAGCTGGCCGAGTACGAACTCCTCCCGCCGGAAGAGAAGAAGAGGTACGCACTCACCATAAGGAACCTTGAGGAGAGGCTGAACCGTTATCGGAAGGCGCTGAAGGAACTGCCGGAAAAGATAGCCAGGGAGACGAGCCTCATGGTGAGGCCTCCCGTCTTCATCGGGGCCATCTACGTGCTCCCGAGGGGAGGGATGGGAGAAGACCCGGCAATAGAAGAGATAGGAATGCAGATAGCCATGCAGTACGAGAGAGAGCAGGGAAGAAACCCCGTAGACGTCTCGAAGGAGAACCTCGGCTACGACATCTACTCCGAGGGCAACGGTGAGAAGAGGTACATAGAGGTAAAGGCGAGAGCCCACCTCGGGGACGTTGAGCTCACATGGAACGAGTACGTTACCGCGAAGAGGCTCCGCGACAAGTACTGGCTCTACGTTGTCGCATACGCCGCCGAGAAGCCGACCCTCTACATCATCCGTGATCCCGCTCACACCCTCAAGGTCGTGGAGAAGTACGAGATAAGGTTCAAAGTCCCGGTTGAGGAGTGGAAAAAGAAGGGTAAGAAGGTTGAAGTCTGAGGAGGCGGTAGAATGGAGGACAAGCGCTTTATTGAGGTTGCCTTCCCGGTCAAGGCCGTAAGTGAAGAGTCCGCAAGGGAGAAGAACATAAGGCACGGCCACATCTCTACCCTGCACATCTGGTGGGCAAGGCGCCCGCTGGCTTCTTCCCGCGCGACCAACTACGCCGCACTCATCCCAGCTCCAAAGGATGAGGAAGAGCTCGAACGGAAGAAGAGGTTCATAGCAAAGCTCTCGAAGTGGGAAAGTTCACTCGACGAAGAAATCATAAGAAGGGCCCGCGAGGACATCATGGAGTACTTCAGGGGGATACGCGACGACCCGAACCAGGAAAGGCCCCGCGTCCTCGACCCCTTCGCGGGGGGAGGCTCGATACCGCTTGAGGCCCTTCGCCTCGGCTGTGAGACGTACGCGGTGGACTACAATCCAGTTGCAGTTCTCATCCTCAAGGCAGTCCTTGAGTATCCGCAGAAGTACGGGAAAAAGAAGAAGGGAGCGCTCGACCAGTGGATTTCAGGCAGGGACGAGGAAAAGGACTACGACCTCGTGAGGGACGTGAAAAAGTGGGGTGAGTGGGTTCTCCAGGAGGCGAAGAAGGAGCTTGAGCGCTTCTATCCCAAAGACGAAGACGGCTACATCCCGGTCGGCTACATCTGGGCGAGAACCATAAAGTGCCAGAACCCGGCCTGTGGGGCAGAGATTCCACTGATGAGACAGTTCTGGCTCGCAAAGAAGAACAACAAGAAAGTGGCTCTCTACCCTTACGTGGAGGGGCATGAAGTCAAGTTCAAGATAGTTGGCGACGGCTACGAGCCTATGCCAGAAGATTTTGACCCCTCGAAGGGGACGGTGAAGGGAGCGAAGGTCACCTGCCCGGTCTGCGGCATGACCCACGACGCGAACACCACGAGAAAGCTCTTCCGCGAGGGCAAGGCCGGGCAGAGGATGGTGGCGGTTGTCCTCTACCACCCGGAGAAGAAGGGCAAGGTGTACCGCCTGCCAACGGAGAAAGACATCAAGGCCTACGAGGAGGCGAAGCGCTATCTGGAGGAGAAGAGGGCAAAGCTCATGGAGGAGTGGGGCATCGACCCGGTACCAGACGAAGAAATCCTGAAGAAGTGTCATGAAGTGGACAGAATGCCTATGTATGGAATGCCAAAATGGGGGGATATCTTCAACGACCGACAAAAGCTCGCGCTGATAACCTTCGTCGAGAAGGTGAGGCAGGCGTACGAGAGGATGCTTGAAGAAGGTTACGGCGAGGAGTACGCGAAGGCTGTGGTGACGTATCTGGCGTTTGCGTTCGACAAGTTCTTGGCTCGTTCAACAACACTTTCTCGGTGGCACGTTACTCGTGAAACTATCGAGTATCCCCTCGGAAAGAACTCCCTCCCAATGCTCTGGGATTACATTGAACTCCAAGCATTCTCCGAGGCAAGCGGAGGCTGGAATACCGGGCTTGAATACATTGTGAATGTTATTGCCCATTGCTCCCAGTCCTCAGAGTTCCCCTCAAAAGTCCTCCAAGATTCCGCAACCTCACTACCCTTCCCCGACGATTACTTCGACGCTGTCTTCACTGACCCCCCCTACTATGACAATGTGAATTATTCAGTACTGTCTGATTTCTTCTATGTCTGGCTCAAGCGTACAGTTGGAGACCTCTATCCTGAGCTGTTCATAACACCACTCACGCCAAAGAGCAAGGAACTTGTTGCTGATCCAAACAGATTTGGGGGGAAAGACGGTTCAAAAAGGTACTTTGAGGAGAGCATGAAACAGGCACTCAGGGAAATCCACCGCGTCCTCAAGCCGAACGGAATCCTCGTGCTCGTCTATGCTCATAAGACAACGGAAGGCTGGGAGACCCTCATAAACTCGCTCCTTGACTCGGGTCTCGTCCCAACGACTTCCTGGCCAATTCATACCGAGATGAAGAATAGGCTTATAGCAAAGGAGTCCGCCGCCCTTGCCTCATCAATCTACATCATCGCTCGCAAGATAGAGAAGCAGGGCGTCGGCTGGTTCGATGAGGTCAAGAGGGAGCTCAGAAAGACTCTTGAGGAGAAGCTCGACCAGCTCTGGAAGGAGGGCATAAGCGGTGCCGACTTCTTCATCTCGGCCATAGGCTCGGCCATTGAGGTCTTCGGCAAGTACGAAAAGGTGCTCGACTACGAGGGCAACGAGATAAGGGGAGACAGGTTGCTCCAGCTCGTGAGGGACATGGTGAGCGACTACGCCATAAGGCAGGTTCTCAGGGAGGACATCTCCTCCGAGCTTTCACCACTCGCGAAGTTCTACGTGCTCTGGCGCTGGACTTACGGCGAGGCGAAGGTTGCCTTCGACGAGGCGAGGAAGCTTGCAACTTCAGTCGGCCTCGACCTCGAAAAGGAGTGGAACAAAGGGTTTATCGTGAAGGAGAAGGAGTTCATCCGCGTTCTCGGCCCGCAGGACAGGAAGCTGAAGGAGATAAAGGGCAACGACCTCATCGATGTCCTCCACAAAGCTTTGCTCCTCTGGCAGGCCAACAGGAAGAGGGAGATGGTCGGCCTGCTCGCCGAGACAGGCTGGGGCGAGAAGGACGTCTTCTACAAGGTGGCCCAGGTCATCAGCGAGGTTCTGCCAAAGGACAGCAAGGAGAAGAAGCTCCTCGACGGCTTCCTCGCGGGCAGGGAGCACATAAAGAGGGCCATTGAGAAGGGCGATTACTCGGTCTTCAACGGAGAAGAGGAATCAGGAAAGCAGAAAAGAATTGAGCAGTTCATAAAGGGTTGAGGCTTTATTCGGCTTTCTTTTCAATTTCCGGGGCTTTATTCCTGAGTTCCCGGATTTCACCTTCAAGCTCGGGAACCATCTCGACTATGTCCTTCCTGAGGAGGGGAAGGTGCTCGAGCTTGCCGTTGAGTATCGCAAGTATCCTGAGGCTGAGCATGAGAATGTAGATTGAGAGCTCCGGGTTCTTCCAGTCTTCCAGCATCTTCTCGTAGAGCTTGATGAGGAGCGCTATCCCTTGGTCGAGCGTCATGTATCTCTCAAACTCTTCATCCGGCATCTCCGGATCGGAGGCTATTTCGAGAATGCTCTCCCTCATGGAGTTCAAAAGTCCCATCTGCCTCCTGATGTCGGTTCTTATTGAGTTCTTGAGCTCGTTCTCGTTGAGGATGTGCATGAGTTCGTCTATCTCGTCCATCACATCAGCGAGCTCTTCCTCGAATATCTTGAGCACTTCAGATTGAGCCTTGAGGTAATGTATCCTGCTCGCTTCGCTGGGCAGTACCTGGGTTATTCTGGAGATAAGGACGTCCCGCTTCTCATCCAGAAGCTCTCTCAGGCGGAGGAGTTCCCTGAATCTGTGAGTCTGGTGCTTCTTCCTCACGTAGGGGATGGCAGAGAAGTAGGGGTCTATGGCGTCAAGTACCCCCGTAAGCAGGTCATCGCTGTACTTATCGATCACGACTTCAGGAAGTGCCGATAGTCCTTGACTCATTGTGAGAAGTTCTGCCGTCATCACGATCCCGAAAGAGAAGGCTCCTTATAAAGGATGCTCTCTGACGGACTCGTTGGGTCTGAAGAAGAGAGCGTGGGTCAACTGCTCGAAAGGACGCCTGCTCCATAAACCTTATATACACTTTTGGACGTCACCCATAATGGGGGGTGTCCAAAAATGCTCTTTGATGTCCAGCCAAAGACCTCAATTGATGAGCTATTCGGAAGGAGGGCCGAGTACCTGAGTTTCCTTGATGCAATTGAAAAGCGAAGGAATTTCTTCATAATCACGGGGCCAAGGAGGATAGGAAAGACGAGTTTTCTTTATGCAAGCCTCAACGAGCTTGAGAAGGAGTACGGCATTCCTTACGCTGTAATTGACGCAAGAGCGGCCACTTCATTGAACTCAAAATATCCGCAGAGAGTTATTGCAGAACGTCTCTACAAGGCCATAATAAGGAAAGGATTTGTGGGAGGGGTAATCTCAAAGATAAAAGGCCTCAAAATCGGTGGAATCGAGATTGAGACTCAGGATAAGAATCCTGACATTATAGACGTTCTCTCAGCGATAAACGAGGGTAATGAACTTGCCATAATAGCTTTTGATGAGGCCCAGTACCTCAGATTCTCAAATGAGGACCTCACAAAGCTCTTCGCTTGGGTTCTCGACAGCCTTCACAACATAGTGCTCGTGTTCACAGGTTCCCAGGTAGGCGTTCTTGACAACTTTCTGAGGCTTGATGAAGGCAATGCGCCTCTTTTCGGGAGATATGAGGTAAGAATACCTCTACCACGTTTCAACCCCTCAGAGAGTCTTGAATTCCTGAAGAGGGGATTTGAAGAGTACGGAATTGAAACCAATGAACGTGACCTTCTTCCCGTGGTGAAGGTACTCGATGGTGTCCCTGGTTGGCTGGTACATTATGGCGCCCACAGAGTTGATGGGCTTCCTCACGACGAAGCCATTGAAAAGGTTCTGGAAAAGGCCATGACATACGTGCAAACAGAATTCCAGGAGCTGGACAAACTTTCTCCCCGCTATCGGGTTGTGATGAGGGCTATTGCCAAGTTGAGTGAGGGAAAAGGATATGCAAGATGGGAGCGAATAAAGAGCCTTGCAGAAGAGGAACTGGGAGATGAGATAGACGAAAAGTCCATGAGAAACTACCTGTCAAAACTCGTTGATTATGGCTTTCTGGAGACCATCGGGTATGGAAAGTACAGGATTCCGGATCCAGTCATGTACAGGGTCTTCAGGAGAATATAGTGAATTGTACATTTTTGGACGTCCCCCATTATGGGTGCCCTCTCAATCTGCCCTATCTTGATAATGTGACCGGAAAGCCCAAATACTCCCAGGGGTATATGGTTCGGAGGTGTAACCATGGAGCTGAAGCCGTTTTACCAGATCGCCATTCCCCACGATGATATAAAGGAGGGGAAGTTCACCCTTGATACTTTCGCCGCTGACCTCTGGAGCGTTTATCAGAACAAGGGGCCTGAGGACTACAGGAACCCGGAGCTCTTCTGGGAGAGAACGTACATCACGAGCGGACTGAGCGTTCTCCTTGATATAGCAAGAAAGAGGCTCATCGATGGCGTTGGAGATGCTGTGATACAGCTCCAGACTCCCTTCGGTGGGGGTAAGACACACTCGCTTATAGCACTCTATCACAAGGCCAGAGAATGGGGAGCAAACGTTGTTGTTCTCGACGGTACGGCCTTTGACGCCAAAGAGGATATTCTTTGGGAGGAGCTTGAGCGCCAACTTACTGGAAAAGTCGAGCTATTGAAAGGTAAGACTGCACCAGGCAAGAAGAAGATCTCAAAGATCCTTGAAGAAAACGCCCCAGTGCTCATTCTCATAGACGAGCTCCTTGAGTACATGGTGAAAGCGGCGGGAATAAGAGTTGAGGATACCACACTCGCTGATCAGACCCTCGCCTTTATGCACGAGCTCACTGAAGCCGTGAAAAAAGAAGACAAGGCCCTACTCGTCATGACGCTTCCATCAAGTATCCTCGAGCACTACTCAGAAAAAGCCGAGGAGTACTTTCAGAAGCTTCAAAAGATAGCCGGCCGCGCTCAGAGGGTTTTCACTCCAGTTCAGGAGGAGGAAGTCCACGACGTCATCAGAACGAGGCTTTTCAAGAGGATTGATGAGACCGAGATGGAAGCCGTTGTGAAGCGTGTGGTAGAGTACCTTGAGAAGGAGGGCCTCATCCCGGAGGGCCTCAACGCCTATCAGTACCGCCAGAGGTTTCTCAGGAGCTATCCATTCCAGCCAGAGGTCATTGATGTTCTCTACCACCGCTGGGGCAGTCTGCCGAAGTTCCAGAGAACAAGAGGCGTGCTGAGACTTCTCTCCATAGTTGTTCACTCACTCATCGGGAGAGATGTGCCCTTTATCAGGCTCTCCGACTTCGATTTGAGTGTCAAAACGCTCAGGGACGAGCTCATAGACATCATAGGGGAGAGCAGGTACTATTCCGTTCTTGATGCGGACATTCTCTCACCCAGCTCTGGTGCAAAACGGGTCGACAGGATGGTCGGTGAATCCTACGAGCACTATCGCGTGGGGACGAGAGCGGCAACCGTCATCTTTATGTACTCCTTCTCTGGCGGGGACGTGAAAGGAGCCACTACGAAGGAGATAAAGCTCTCCTGTGCCGATACAAGGTACTCAAGCAGTATAGTGGGAGACGCCATCCTATACCTCAAGGATAATCTCCTTTATCTCCATTACCGCGATGGCCGGTACTTCTTCAGTCTCGAGCCAAGCCTCAACAAGCTCGTTGTGGATGAGATGAACAACGTAAGCGAGGAGCAGATAAGGGATGTTGAACACGAACTGCTGAAGGGTCAGCTCAAGGGGCGGTACTTCAAGGTCTATCTGTGGCCGAGTAAACCAGTGGACGTTCCTGATAGCGATCCAAGCTTGAAACTCGTTGTTCTCCCCGAGTATGACAAGGAGAAGGTTCTCCAAATCCTGCAATCCTACGGGGGCAGCGAAAGGGTCCACAAGAACACCCTCATCTTCCTCGTTCCAAGGGAGACGGAGAGGGCCAGTTTCAACAGGCTCGTGAGAAGGTATCTTGCATGGAAGATCATCGACGAGAAGGCAAAGAAGGGTTCTCTGGAGCTTACTTCAGAGCAAAAGGAAGACGTGAAGGAGAATTTGAAGCGAGCACGGGAGGACATCGTTCAGAAGATAGCAGAGCTTTACAGGCTCGTACTGCTTCCCACTCGTGGAGGCTACGAAGAGCTTGACCTTGGCATGAAGCCTGTGGGCATCAAGAAGACCATCGAGGAGCTCATCTATGAGAAGCTCAGAGAGGAGGGTAAGCTCGTCGAGAAGATGGCTCCAGTGGTCATCGAGATGAAGTATCTGGATGGGAAGGAGTACGTTCCAACGAAGGCACTCTACGAGAGCTTCCTCAAGACTCCAGGGATGCCACTCTTGAAGAGTAAGAGCGTGCTTATAGACGCGATAAGGCAGGGAGTAAGCGAGGGGCGCTTTGGATTGGGATACCTCACCGGAGAGGAGGTAACCTGCGAGTACCTCGGTGAAAGGCCCACGGTTACCCTTGACGAGAAGGAGGTCATCGTGAACAGGAAGTACTGCGAAGAGCTGAGGGCAAGAGCGAAGGCTGAAGCTGAGGCAGAATCTGAAGCTCAAGCTATAGCTCAAGAGAAAGCTACAGCTGTGAGCGTAGCTGAAGCTTCAAGAGAGGAGTGGAAGCCTCCAGCAGTCAGGGATAAGCAGGCTGTGCTTGTGCCTCCAGAAACAAAGGGCAGAGAAGAGGTTGTGGGGAGTCAGGTAGCGTCCATTCACCTGCACCTGACACTGGGACCCGGAACTGGAGGGCTGAGGGACATCTTGAGGGCGTTGAACCTACTGAAGACCAAGTTTGAGAGGGTTACCATAGAGATAAAGGCAGAGAATGGCCACATGAGTCAAACAGAGTACGAGAACCTGCTTGAGACGTTCAGACAGCTGGGTATTGACGTTGAAGAACTTGGGGAGGAGTAATCTTCCATCTTTTGTTCCTCTTATAAGTAGCTGTGAGGGGCTTGATTCACGAGTCACGATTCACTATCCAATTCAACGCCTCAATAGAGAGCACTCCTGCACTGCCACACCTCGTACATCATGAGTTGTGAATCGGCCCTATAGTCACTATTATGATCTGCTTGTCGCAGCCTATCTCCAATTTTGAATGGATTGTCCCTCAATATTGAGGCGAAAAGTTTTTATATAGTGTGCGCACACATAGTGTTGAGGTGAAATCAGATGGGTAGGTACAACCTATACATACCTGCCTCCACAAAGTACCTTCTCAGAAGAGCTTCAAAGAGACTACTCACCACCCAGATAGAGCTGGCCCGTAAAATCGCTGATGGAAAGGTTGATTTTGACGACATATACACCTGGGGCCTTGATTTGAGGGATAGAGAGAGGATAAGATTCCTCTACGAGACTGAGAAAGAATTCGCCTTCAAGGCCGTTTTTCCCGTGCGTACGGAGAACCCCAGTGAGGTAAGGGCCAGTATTCTGGCCGTAAGTGAGATGGTTGAGAGGATCGTAAAGAAGTTTTACCAGGACCATGAAGACCTCCACGAGGCTATCGGAAGTGTTCATACCGCCCTCTGGAGAATACAGCACACCGACGGACTCACAGAATGGGACAAGAAGCGCCTTGCAAGGCACGTAGAAGAGATTCAAAAGCTTCTCAGGGGTGATGAACAATGATGCCGAGGCACGTCAGCCTTATCAGCGACGAAGACAGGGCAATCCTCGAAAACAAGGAGGCTCTTTCTGGCATGATACGGAAGTACTTGGAGTTTCTCTATGAGAACACGAAGCAAGAGTACTGGTTCGAGGTGAGAATTCTTGGGTTGGATGGAAGCGTAAAGCGTAGGATGTTCAGAATCAAGGACATTGGAAGGGCTACGAATTACATCATCAGAGAAATGAACTCTGACAGCAGAATAAAGGGCATATACGTCACGATAAACCCGGCTGGAGGTCAGAAAGGAGGTTCCTTTACGAACGATGACATACTTGAAGTGATAAACCTGCCAATTGATGTGGATGTCTTCCACAATAGGGCCCCATCAGAGGTTGAGGTATCAGCAGTGAAGGGAGCGATAAAGAGAGCCATCCAGGAACTGTTCGGGAAGTACAACTTCAGATACATGGTGGTTTTCTCGGGCTTTGGCTTCCATGTGTACCTCAAGGTGAATCCCGTTGAGGTTGGTGACAGAAATTGGCAGGCGGCTTTTCGGGAGGTTGGAAGAGAACTCGCAGACGAGTTTGAGAGGGTGCTCAAAGAGAGCATAGACCCAAACTACTCCCATCTCGTTGAGGATGCCGTGGATAAGAGCGTGTACAACCCTTCACGCATTATGAGGGTTGCCTGGACTGTGAACAGGCGAAAGATAGGTGGAACAATCTACGAGGCCGTTTCAAAGATAGTTGAAATCTCCGGAGCGAACAGGCTTGAAATTGATGAACTCGTCAAGAAAAAGCTCCGAGAAGGTATTACAACGCGGGAAGAGCTCCACATTGAGAATATGGGTGGTACAAGGCTCAACAGTGAGGAGAAAGACGCCTTGGTCGAAGCCCTGAAAAAGTACTACATGCCGGGTAGGAGACACAACCTCGTCCTCGGATTTGCCGCCTTTGCCTGGCACAAAGGGATTCGAGTGGAAGACACACTCGAGGTTGTGAGAAGAGTGTACGTTGAGACCGGGGATAGTGACCCTTGGGAGGACCGGGAGAGAGCAGTTCTGGACACGTACTCAGCAACACTGAAGAACTACAGGAGCTACCTGGGGAAAGGAACTATCTGGGAACTCAACAGGGCACTCCGCTCATACTACCAGCGAGCAATGGTAAAAAAGAAGGAGGAACCAAGTGAGTACTCCGTAACAAGTGCTCAAAAGGTTCTCTCCAATGATTTTGACCTTCTTGAGTGGCTTATCGAGCGTACCTCCGATATAATCAAAGAGGTGGACGAAAAGAGTGGCAGGGTAACCTATAAAGTCTCGTTTGTCGTTGAAAGAGCAGGAAAAGTAGAGACAATCGTTCTCAAGAACACGGAGAGGACAGAAAAGGAGAAGATGTTCTATGCTCTCAACGAGGACTTTATGGCCCACTTTGGGGTTTACATAGTTGACCCGCTTTCAATCAGGAAGCTCAACAGGCAGGAAAGGAGTAAGTTCAATGACGTTCTCGCCAAGATAATGCTGGATTACTACGCATTCGTTACAAGAAACGCGAAGGAGATTGTAATAGAGGAGTACGAAGATGTCAAGAACATTTTCCTGGATATCATCGAGACCGAGGTCCTTGAGATAGTGAAAATTGACGAGTTGAATTCAATAAGCGGAGACCGTGTCGACGAGCTATTCCGGAAGAGGATAATGATCTACGCTGAAAACGAGAACAGAGTCTACTTTGACCCCCATCTTCTCGAGTATGGGGCTGAGACCCGTGGATTCGCGCGAACTCTCGCCAAGTTCCTCCACAGAATTGGGGTCATTGACAAGAAAACCTGGAGAGAAGTCAGACGGAGCAAGTCTTTGAGGAATGGGAGACACGTGTATCTCTATTACCTGATTTCAGACAGATTCTTTGACTTCCTTGAGAAAGAGAACGCCATAAAGCCCCCCATAAAGACCATTGATGAGTACTTGGATGAACAGGAGTACGTGGATCTTGATGAGATTGCAGGGGAGAGTGTTGCGGCGTGAACGCCCAGATAACCATTCTGGGGCCTCCAGGGACGGGAAAGACCTCTGCTCTCATCAATCTCTACAAATACTTTATCGGAGACGCTTCCACGGATGTTACAAGCTTCGTGCAACGATACGGTCTCAATAAGCTCATCACGAGAAGGGATTACACGAGCGATGAGGTTCTCTTTCTTACCTTTACAACTTCCGCGGTCAGGGTTCTGAAAGAAAGAGGAATTTACAACGCGTACACTCTGCACAGTTACATCACAAGGGTTCTTATGCGGAATAAACTCCTCACACCAGCAGGATTCATGAGAGAGCCGTTTATTGCCGCGATGATGGAAATGAACTATGGCTATGACTTCAGGGATCGGTTCAGTTCACACCCGTCAAACGTTGCCGAGATAAGGTACAACTACTATTTCAACGTCTATTATGATAAAACCAGCAAGGAAATTCTCGAAATTGTAAAACAACAGGAGAAAGACGCCGTGTACCAGAGAATAAGGGATTACGTGGCATGGAAGGAGGAGAAGGGCATTTTTGACTATGTGTCAGTTCTCAGGTACTTCCTTACAACCACTCCCGCCACACTCGCTCCAGAGAAAGAGGGCAGTGAGCCCAGAGTCATGATAATAGACGAAGCCCAGGACTTCAGTCCCCTTCAATGGGCAGTTGTGAAGAGATTGAGGAGCATCGGTCTCCTTGACTATGTAGTCGCGGCTGGAGACCCGAATCAGTCAATATATTCATTCCAGGGGGCTGATCCTTCCGAGTTTGAGAATTTCATGGCATCTGGTACAGTTGTTGTATTGAAGAGAAGTTATAGACTGCCCAAGCAAGTGTATAACAAGGCAGAGATGCTTACGCGATGGCTCAGAACCCACTTCGAGTATGAGCCACGTGAAGAACTTGGTAAGGCCATTACAGAGTACCTGAAGAAGTCCAATCTCCTCAAGATGAATAGAACGACTGGTGAGAAAGTGATTCAGATTCTTGAGAGCGTTATGGATGAAGATAAGACCGTGTTCGTTCTTACACGAACAAACAAGCAAGCGAGAGAGCTCGAAAAGTACATCATTGAGGCGGGATACAGAGTCTCAAGGATAAAGAATGACGACAGCCTTTATGACCTCCTTGAGGAAGTCATCGCCTTCGAGGAGAAAAGGAGCATTGGGATGAGGCTGTTCTTCGCTGTAACTTCTTTGAATGAGGAAGGAATTCGGCTTCGGTCCCTGTTCAAAACGCCCATAGAAGCCATGATGAAGGTTGAAGAATGCCTCACTGAAGGAGAGCACCCCAATGATGAAGACAATAAAGCAGGCAAGTGTTCTGATGACGTTCTATCCCTTGCGAGGTTCATTGAGAACCATTACCTTGATGTTCTTGATCCGGAAGAGAAGCGTGTTTTGGCTGGGCTCAGAAAGAAGAGGAATGGAAGGGCAATCTACGTGGACACGATGCACGCCGCAAAGGGCGAGGAGGCTGATGTTGTCATTGTCATTGATTTCGTGAATCGCAAGATTGAGAAGGAGATTCAGAGGGATGAGAACGCTCTGAAGGAGGAGGTGAGGGTTCTTTACGTTGCGATGACTCGTGCACGAGAGAGGCTTTATGTTCTCACAAGCAAGTCAAAGAGGTCTGTGTTGGGGTACGTGAGGTTTTGAGTTCTGGTGGGGGGCAATAGCCCCCCGGCCATAGGTAGCCACAGGAAGATGGCAAGATGCTATTCACGCGGCCACCTCGAGGTGACCATCGGCTATTGCACATCATCGAAATAAAACATGCTTTTGTATCAGTCAATTTTTGAGATGGGGGCTTGTAAGGGGCAAAAATAAATAAGACCGTCGGCCAAAATAGTATCAATTTTGTGATATTTTTGCGCATTGGGAGTGAAAACTTTGAGGAAGCGTATATGTATCACAGTGAGCGACCAAATAATTGCTTTTTTGAATGAGAACGACATTCAGAAGTCCGCATTTTTTGAGGCAGCAGCTCTTTTGTATATGGCAATAATGTCCGGAACGCAACAAAATCAAATTTTCTGGCGGGCCGGGCGGGATTTGAACCCGCGACCTTCGGCTCCGGAGGCCGACGCTCTATCCAGGCTAAGCCACCGGCCCAACCCCTCGATAGTAGGGATGGACGTTTAAAAATCTAACTCGGCTAAGTTTTTAAGCCGGGCAGATGAAATCGATTGGGGTGAAAGGGTGTGGCAATAGTTGATGTCAGGATTCTTGTTGAAGGTGCCAGCGACGTTGAGGTCGTAAGCAAAGCCCTTCAGGGTTTAGCACTGGGAAGCGAGTACAACATAACGATATCCTCGATAATCCCAACGACCAACATAGACATAGCCAAGAGCGCGGCCGCCGGTGCGGACCTGCTCATCATAGCGACCGACGCGGACAGGGTTGGAAGGGAACTCGCGGAGAGGCTCTTCAACGAGCTCGGGGAGATGGTTGGACACATCGAGAGGATGAAGCTCCCCCTCGGCCACGATCTGGAGCACGTTGATGTCGAGCTCGTGAGGAAGGAGCTCAAAAACACCCTGATCAGAGCGGGGTTGAAGAGCCTTAGGGTTCTCCCGGAGTACATGGAGCTCAGGAAAGAACTCCTCGACATCAAGGGGCACTACGAAGAGCTGGCTCACCAGTATGACGAACTGGAGCGTGAATACGAGGAGCTCAGGAAGAAGTACGAAGAGCTCAGGAGCGAGTACCTGAGTCTCAAGCAGGAGAACGAGAGCCTCCAGACCCTCCTCGAAAAGAAGAGCAGGCCGGTGAAGATAGAAGAAGCCTGGAAAGCCCTGTTCCCGGCCGAACCGGTACCCCCGGAGGAGTTCCTGGCAATAGCGGTCGAAAAGCTCGGCCTCAACGGGAAGATCGTCGTCGGGCAGGGTTACATCTACGCGGAGGAAGAGGAGGCGGTTGGAGAGCTCCTCAAGACTGTCTACCTCAGCATGGCGATCTCAAAGGAACTCGTTGAAAAGGAGAGACCTGAGGAAAAAGAACCAGAAAGGGGAAAGGAAGAGATCGAGGAAGACGTTAAAGCGACACTCTCAGGAACCGGGGAGGACTGAGGGTCGAGATGAAAGAAGAGAATTCAACGGCCATCGAGGAGTTTGCGACGTATCTTGACCTCGAGGGGAAGAGCCCAAACACGATCAGAATGTACACGTACTACGTCAGGCGGTACCTCGAGCACGGCGGGGGGCTTGACTTCCGCTCTGCCCTCCGTTTTCTGGCCCGCCTGAGGCGGGAAGGCTACTCAAACAGAAGTTTAAACCTCGTTGTGCAGGCGTTAAGGGCCTACTTTCGTTTTGAAGGCCTCGATGAGGAAGCCGAGAAGCTCAAACCGCCCAGGGTTCCAAAGAGCCTGCCAAAGGCCCTGACACAGGAGGACGTAAGAAAGCTGCTTTCGGTTATCCCCCTCACGCGAAGAAGGGACAGGTTGATAGTTCTTCTCCTTTACGGGGCAGGATTGCGTGTCAGCGAGCTCTGCAACCTGAAGAAAGAGGATATCGACCTTGACAGGGGCATCATAACCGTCCGGGGTGGAAAGGGGGCGAAAGACCGCGTTGTTCCGATCCCCCCGGCACTGACGGAGGAGATCAAGGCCTACCTCAGCGAGAGGGACGATGACAGCGAATACCTACTCGTGGAAGTCAGAAGAGGAACCAAGGACAGGCTCTCGCCGAAGACTGTCTGGTACCTGCTCAACCGCTACGGCAAGAAGGCCGGCGTTAAAGTAACGCCCCACATGCTCAGGCACAGCTTCGCAACCCACATGCTGGAAAGGGGGGTTGACATAAGGGCTATCCAGGAGCTCCTCGGTCATTCAAACCTCTCAACGACACAGATCTACACCAAGGTCACTGTGGAACACCTTAAAAAGGCCCAGGAAAAGGCAAAGCTCCTCGAAAGCCTAATGGAAGAATGAAAGGGAACTCAATCCTCCCAGGGCTCCCTGTATTTCAGCGCCCAGCCGAACTCTTCCCTGAGGATGTCTATGGCAGCACTCGGCGGGATAACCCCGCGCTCGGTGATGATGACGTCAACGTACTCCGGTGGAGTAACGTCGAACGCTGGATTCCACACCGTTATGTTCTCAGGCCAGGTCTTAAGTTCTTCCTCGGGGATAACCTCGGTCGGGTCGCGCATCTCGATCTCGACGAGCTGGCCGAGCATCGTCTCGGGGTGGAACTTGTAGGTTTCTGCCGCTATCATCGTCCAGACGCGGTGCTCCTTGGCGGTGAGGGCTATCAAGGCCGTTCCAATCTTGTTTATCACAGCGCCGTTCACTGTTATGCTGTCCGCGCCCATAACCACCTTGTCGGTCATCTTCATATAGTGCCTCGCGGCACTGTCCACGACGTAGATGACAGGAATGCCGTAGCTGGCTAGTTCTTTGGCGGTGATCTTGCCCTGCCACTTGGGCCTCGTCTCGGTAACGATGACCTTTATGTCCTTGCCCTGCTCCCATGCGGTCTTCATGACGCTTATCGCTGCTTTGCTGTGGCAGTGGGTCATTATGATGTCGCCGTCTTCAATGCGCTTCGCCCCTATCTCGCCTATTCTCTCGACGGCCTTCTCGGAGTTGTGGATGAACTCTTTCGCGGCGGTTATCACAACGTACCTGAGCTGCTCCAGATCGGCACCACTCTGGTAGGCTATCTTGCCCCTGTGCATAACGTAACGGAGGGCGTTGGGAAGTGAAACGGCGGTGGGCCTTGTCTCGTAGAGTATTTTCGCGGCCTGCTTCATTTCCTCCCAGAACTCGTCAACACTCTTTGCTTTGCTCTTCTCTGCCTGTATCTGGAGAGCGTAAGCCGCTGAACGGGCTATCTTTCCGGCGCCGCGTATCTCCATGTTCTTTATCTTCTCCGCTATCTCAAGGACTTCCCTGAGCACCGCCATGCTACCACCTCACGTCAGCTTTGGGTAATCCGGGGGTTGGAGAAGGGGGTTTATATCGTTTGCGCAGGGGAAGATTTTTAAACGGACCCTTCAACATCACCCGGGAAAGGGCTGGGCCCAATGAATCCCGCTGATGAGTGGAGGTGGGAGGAAATGGCTACGTTCAAGGTCGTTATATCCAACCCAAAGAACGGCATAGCCAGACAGATAGAGATAAGCGGCGATGCCGCGGAGAAGCTCATAGGCAAGCGCATTGGCGACGAGATCCCGGTAAAGGAGCTCGGCATAAACCTCTCGGAGATCTTCGGCCAGGAGATCCCCGAGGACGCAAAGCTCAAGATAAAGGGAGGCACCGACAAGGACGGCTTCCCGATGCGTCCTGATGTTCACGGCCCGAGGAGGGTCAGGATACTTCTCTCCAGGGGGCCGGGCTTCAGGCCAAAGGAGAAGGGAGAGAGGAGAAAGAAAACCGTCAGGGGCAACACCATAAGCCCCGAGATCGTCCAGATAAACGCGGTCCTCGTCTTCTGAGGACCCTTTTCTCAATCCTCAAGCCAGATCTCAAGCCTCTGCTTTCCTTTTCCTAGGCTGGAGCGCTTGAACTTCTTGAGGTGCCCAATCTCCCTTATGTCCCTCACGTGGGTTCCCGCGCACGGAATTACCTCGAAGTCCCGTATCTGGGTGTACCGGGTTTCCCCTTCCCACCAGATCTTCATTTCTCCACCTTCGTCAACGAGCCTGTTGAAGGTCTCAATGATCTCCTGCTTCCACTTGTTCACGTTCTCCGGGTAGAGAATGTCGTAGCGGCCCTTCTCGACGCTCATCCCGCTTCCGTAGAGCTCCCACTTCCCGGGCAGGACAAGGTTGAGGACGTGTTCGAGTAAGTGCATCGCGCTGTGTATCCTCATAAGCTTGTAGCGGTAGTCCCAGTCAATTTTAAGCTCAACCTCTTGGTTGGGTTTGAACTTCTCCGGCTCCTTAACAACGTGCCAGACGTTGCCTTCCTCGTCCTTGTAAACGTCCAGAACCTCGACGCCGTTTATCCAGCCTCTGTCGTGGGGCTGCCCGCCGCCGGTCGGGTAGAAAATGGTCTGGTCGAGGAGAAGGGCGTTCTCCTTCACCTCCAGAACCTTGGCCTTAGCCTCCCTGAGGTAAGCGTCCTCGTAGTAGAGCTTGCGGGTCATTTAAACCACCGTAGGGATAAGTGCATCGAAGTTTAAATGGGTATCGAAAGGGGAGAAAAAGCTCAGCGCCTCCTCCTTGGGAAGAGGGGAACCATTGCAATCGCGATTATGAGCGCGGGACCGCAGATCCGCTTGTCATTTCCGTTGGTTGTTGTGTGAGTGCCATCAGCCGGTGTCTCGCTGGCGGTTGTATGAGTTTTCTTGGGTGTCGTGGAGGTTTCACTCGGTTCACCAGCCTTCGTGAATAGGTACTGGAGCTTCTCAACGATTTCCCTAGCCTTGGTGTTGTTGTGGGGCAGGATGTAGTTTCCCGAGGCGAGAAGGAGCAGCGTTCCGTTGTTTTTTAAAGCAGTCTCCACTATCTCAGGGGTTGCAGAAACCTTGTACTCCCCCTCAATCACGGCCACGAGGGTGCCGTTGTAAGTGATCCCTATCACGGGAACCCCCGTCACCCCAATGAGGCGGGAGATGTTGTTGAGAACCTCGTCGTTGTGACTGTTTCCGACCAGCTCGTAGTAGGTGAACTTGTCGGCACCGTAGGTCTCTGGAATGACTTCCTTCATGTGCCTGCAGTGAGGGCAGGTTTTAGCCCCATAAAGGTAGAAGTGCACCAGTGAGGGATCAAACTTCCAGTCTGAAGCGCTAACGGGGAACAGCACTGATGAGAGCAGTAGCAATAGAGCTAACCCAACAACCCTTTTCATACCAGCCACCGGGGAAGTTAGGGGGAGGAGGTTATAAGCTTAGCCTCCACCAGATTTTTATACTCTCCGGACGTGCATTCATCAAGGTGAAGGCCATGGAGATAGGTGTGACCATCTACCCGCGCTTCGTCACCAAGGACAAGAGCCTTGCCTCGGTGCTCGCAGACGTGAAGATAAAGTCCTATGACTTCGTTTCGATATTCCCGCACACCCTGGGCCTCATAGTGAATGGACAGGTCATGGAGAAGAAGCTCAAGAACATAGAGAGCACGCTGAAGGGCGTTGGAATAGACTACATCGTAAGGATGCCCACTTCAATGAACTTGAGGGATCACATCTACCACAGCAGGCACTTCCGCGTTGCCAAGGCCGTTGCGGACGTCGCCATAAAGCTCGGGGCAAAGGTCATAGTCATGCAGAGCGGCAAAACCGGAAGGCTGGACCTTGAGATAGAGGCCCTTCAGCACCTGGCCGACATGGTGAAGCCCTTCGGCATAAAGATAGCCCTTGAGAACACCTACAGCGTCAAGGACACGCTCTACGTTGTCGATAACGTGAACAGGGACAACGTCGGCTTCGCCCTCGACGTCGCCCACGCGTTCCTGAGCGCCCAGGGGGACGAGAACAAACTCCTCGAGGACGTCAAGCTCGGAACCGACAAGACTATAATCCTGATGATCCACGACAACTTCGGAAAGCTCTTCCCGCAGGTCGAGCCCGAGGACGCCTTAGCTTACGGTGTAGGTGATCTACACCTGCTTCCGGGGGAGGGAAAGATTCCCTTCGGAAAGGTTCTCAAGCTCTTCGGCGACGTCCCAATCCTGCTCAAGGTAAAAGACCCCGACAAGTTCGCCAGGATACCAACGAAAAAAGGATTGATAGAGCTGCTGACCTCGCTCTGATCTCAATTTTCTTCCCCGAAGATAAGGTTCACGAACCACTTCTCGTCAAAGGGCCTTAGATCCTCGTAACCCTGGCCGACGCCGACGAAGAGTATGGGTGCACCGATGGCGTGGCTTATGCTCAACGCGGCCCCACCCCTCGAGTCCGCGTCGAGCTTGGTGAGAATGACACCATCTATTTTCACAGCCTCGTTGAACTGCCTCGCCTGGTCGATTATTGAGTTTCCAGCCAATGAGTCACCCACGAAGATGACAAGGTCCGGTTTGGTGACGCGGACTATCTTCTTCATCTCGTCCATGAGGTTTCTGTTGAGCTCGTTCCTTCCGGCGGTGTCCACGAGAACGACGTCTATTCCCCTCGCCTTGGCGTGCTGTATGGCGTCATAAGCGACGGCCGCAGGATCGGCACCGTAGGAGTGCTTTATCACCTTAACGCCGACGCGCTTCGCGTGCTCTTCAACCTGCTCTATCGCCCCGGCCCTGAAGGTGTCGCTGGCCGCTATGACAACGCTCAGCCCGTTCTTCTTAAGCCAGTGGGCGAGCTTGGCTATGGTCGTGGTCTTTCCGGAGCCGTTGAAACCTACGAAGACTATGACGTAGGGTTTCTCCTTTTTCGCCCTTATCTCCTCAAGAAGGTTTATCTTTCTCGGCGGGGTTAGAACTTCAAGAACGGCCTCCTTAACGGCATCTTCAATGACCTTGGCCTTGTCCGTACCGATCTTGACCTTTTTCCCGACGAGCTTCCGTTTTATGCTCTCCCTGAGCTCGTCCACGACCTCCAGGGCCACATCAGCCTCGAGAAGCTCGATCTCAAGATCCTCCAAAGCCCTCTCAACGTCCTTCTCCTTAATCTCGACCTGGAGGAGCCTCTCAAAGAGACCGGGCTTCTTCTCGGGTTCAGCCTTCTCGATCTTTTTTTCTTCCTCCTCAACGTTCTCTTCGACCCTCCTGACGAAGCCCTTGAGTTTCTCCCTGAGCTTTCCGAACATCCTGACCACCGATCACGGGGGAACTTATTCATATATATCATTATCGGCCTCAGCGATAGCTGGTGTCATCACCTTTCAGACCCGAAGCCACACATCATCGGCGTCTCACGAGCTTTGAGGACTCGACGACCCTTCCGTTCTCGAGCCTGTACAGGTTAACGATCTCAGCGCCTACGGTCTCGCGCCTGTAGGCGAGGAGGTAGTCTATAAAGTTTCTGAGGGGGTAACGGGTTATGGAGTCACCAACGTACTTGTGCTCGTACAGAACGACCAGCCTGTCCCGGTGCGAGTCCAGCCACGAGTGAAGCCTTTCCCGCTCATTTCCCGTCCTCGCGAGGGGGTTGAGGATAAGGTAAACGTCAAAGTTCTCATTTTCGAAGGGATCTCCAATGAAGACGTCCCCTTCAATTTGGAAGGGAAGCCCCTCAGCCAGTATCCTCCAGCCCTCCCTTGCCCATTCGTTGAGGATTATTCTGGCTATCCTCCTCGGATTGCCCGTCATGAGGATCCGTCCGGATTTGAGGTAAAGGATATCCGTCAGCCTGAGTCCCATCCCTTTTCCTCCAGAGGTTGTTAAACTTAATAACGCAGCCCTCTCAAAAATCTTTCGATCAGGATTAGGGTTTTGTGAGGGGATTTCTTTTACAGGTTAGCAAACCGCAAACTATATATCCCGTCTTTGCTCACTCAGATCGACAGCTGTATTCAGGGGTGTCCCTATGAAATGGAAAAGCGTGTTTGCACTTTTGGTTGTAGGGCTCGTTGCCCTTAGTGTAGCGGCCAGCGGCTGCATCGGGGGAGGAGGGGAAAAAGAAACCTCCAGCGAAAGTAGCAGTCAGACGAACTCCCAGACCACTTCCAGCGCCTCTTATAGTGGTGCTATAGCCATCGTTTACGACGTGGGTGGCAGGGGCGATCTCAGCTTCAACGACATGGCTTATCTCGGCGCCTCCAAAGCCGCCAAAGACTTCAACCTCGAACTGGTCGAACTCCAGAGCAACAGCGAGGACGACTACTACAAGAACCTTGAAACCCTCGCCAAGGCCAAGAAGTACAAGATAATTATCGCAGTCGGCTTCATGATGACCGATGCCGTCAACGCCACGGCTAAAAAGTACCCTGACCAGAAGTTTGCAATCATCGATGGCTACATACCCGACAGGGACAACGTCATGAGCATTCAATTCAAGGAGAACGAAGGTTCAGCTCTGGCAGGTGCTCTGGCTGGCCTCATAGCCGCCAACGACGGAAAGGACAAGGTTGGAATCGTTCTCGGTATGGAGATTCCGGTCCTCTACAAGTTCGAGGCGGGCTACCGCTTTGGAATAAAGTGGGCCGAGGACTACTACAAGCAGAAGACCGGAAATGAGGCCAACATAGACGTCCTCTACCAGTACACCGGTTCCTTCAACGACGCCGCCAAGGGTAAGGCCGCCGCCGAGACCCAGCTCCAGCAGGGGGCGTGGGTTATCTACCAGGTCGCCGGTGGAACGGGCCTCGGAGTCTTCCAGGCGGTTAAAGAATACCTCGATGCAAGGGGCAAAAAGATGGGACCGCCATTTGCGATAGGCGTTGACTCAGCCCAGGACTGGATTAAGCCGGGCGTTATAATCGCAAGCATGATGAAGCGCGTTGACGTTGGTGTCTACAACGCGGTCAAGGCAGCAGTCGAGGGCAACTTCAAGGGCGGTGTCGTGGAACTCGGGCTCAAGGAGAACGGTGTTGGCCTGAGCACCGTGGACGACGTTATGGCGATGTTCAACTCCCTCCCCGAGGATACCCAGAAGAAGAAACTTCAGGAGCTCGGCTTCAACAGCAAGGACGAGCTCAAGCAGTACCTCGAGAACACCAGGAAGCAGGTTCCCGACTGGATCTGGCAGGCCGTAGATGAGCTCAAGCAGAAGATAATCAACGGCGAGATCAAGGTTCCCGCCCCGATGGACAAGGAGGGCATCGAAAAGATCAGGCAGGCCGGCACCTGGCAGGAAATGGAGCAGCTCGCCAGCAGCTGATTCTTTCTTTTTTCTCATTGACCCGCGGGGGTGTTTCTATGGAGAAGAGACCGATAATCGAGATGCAGGGAATCGTCAAGGTGTATCCCGATGGCACGAAGGCCCTCCGTGGTGTTGATCTCACTGTCTACCCGGGAGAAATCTTGGGTCTTCTCGGTGAGAACGGCGCCGGAAAGACCACCCTCATGAAAATTCTGTTTGGAATGCTCAAACCCACCTCGGGTAAAATCATTGTTAAGGGGAAGGAAGTTCACTTCAAAAGCCCTCTCGATGCGATTTCTATGGGTATTGGTATGGTTCATCAGCACTTCACCCTCGTTGAGGTTTTTGACGCCCTCCACAACATCATCCTTGGCATGGAGGGGCACGGCCTTTTCTCTAGAATAGACGTCGAGAGCGCCAGGAAAAGGCTCCAGAAGCTCATGGACGATCTAAACTTCCAGGTTCCCCTCGACGTTCCCGTCGAAAACCTCCCCGTCGGGGTGCAGCAGAGGGTGGAAATCCTCAAGATGCTCTACCGCAATGTCGACATCCTCATCCTAGACGAGCCAACGGCTGTGCTGACCCCCCTCGAAGTAGAGGAGCTCTTTGAGGTGCTCAGAAAATTAAAGGCTGAGGGGAAGACAATAATATTCATCAGCCACAAGCTCAACGAGGTCATGGAAATAACCGACCGTGTTACGGTTATCAGAAAAGGGAAGGTTGTGGGAACTGTAAAAACTGAAGAGGCAACCCCCCAACTCCTCGCCAGGATGATGGTCGGCAGGGACGTGGTGTTAAAGATTGAAAAACCACCCAAGGAGCCGGGCAAACCAGTTCTCAGGGTTGAGAACCTGTGGGTCAAGGGGGACAGAGGTGAGGAAGCCGTCAAGGGGCTCTCATTTGAGGTCAGGGAGGGGGAGATACTCGGCATTGCTGGGGTTGAAGGGAACGGGCAGACTGAGCTTATCGAGGCAATAACTGGCCTTAGAAAGCTGGAAAAAGGGAAAGTAGAACTCAACGGGGTCGACGTAACTGGCAGGCCACCAAAAGAACTCTACGACCTTGGAATGGCCCACATACCTGAAGACAGAACCAACATGGGGCTGATCCTCGACATGACCGTCACCGAGAACTCAATCCTCGGCCTCCAGTGGAGGAAGAAATTCCAGAGGGCTAGGGGGATTATAAACTGGGTGGCGGCCCGGAGGCATGCAAACGAGTTAATATCCAAATTTGATATAGTGGCGCCGGGTCCGGACGCTCCCGTGAAAAGCCTAAGCGGTGGCAATCAACAAAAACTCATAGTGGCAAGGGAGGTCAGTAAAGAGCCTGCCCTCATCGTGGCCGCTCAGCCCACCCGGGGAGTTGACGTCGCCTCGACGGAGTACATCAGAAACTACCTCGTCAAGCTGAGAAACGAGAACAAGGCGGTTCTACTGGTCTCCGCTGACCTCGATGAGATACTCCAGCTCAGCGACAGGATGGCAGTGATGTACGAGGGCCAGTTTATGGGCGTTGTAAAACCCGGAGAAGTTACTCTGGAAGAGATAGGTATGATGATGGGAGGTATTCGCTATGAAGAGCTCAAAAGGGCAAAAGGTGAGTGAGGTACTCTCCAAAATAAACATCAAAGCCTTCGTTGAGAGCGTCCTGGCGATATTAATCGGGTTCCTCATTGGGGCGATTATACTCCTCGCTTTCGGTTACGATCCTGTCGATGCCTACGTCGCCCTCTTTAAGGGGGGACTGGCCTCAACGGACAACATAGCGGTGACCCTGCACTACTCTACTCCCTTAATGCTCACGGCCCTGACCTTCGCAATCGGTGCCAGAACTGGAATCTTCAACATCGGTGCGGAGAGTTCGTTCTACTTCGGAGCCATAGCGGCGATAGCCTTCACGAACATCTGGGGCAACCTGTGGTTCGGTCTGCTGATGGGTATGGTTCTCGGAGCCCTCTGGGCCCTTCCAGCTGCGCTTCTCAAGGTTTACAGGGGCGTACACGAGGTCATCTCCACGATAATGCTCAACTGGATAGGCTGGTACTTTGTCCTCTGGTTAATCGTGGGGCCATACGCAAATCCCAAGAACCCGATAAAGACAATTAAAGTGCCCCCCTCCGCAAGGCTTCCGCTTATAGGGAACACGGTTCTCTCATGGGGTTTCATCATAGCGGTCATCGCCTCAGTTTCCATATACTTCATCCTGTGGCACACCACACTGGGCTTTAGCATGAGGGCCAGCGGTTACAACGAGAAAGCAGCGAGATACGGTGGTATAAACCCCAAGATGGCTGTCCTCTGGTCATTTCTCATTGGTGGTATGATGAGCGGTCTGGGGGGTGCGATGAAAATAATGGGTGACTATCCCGGCTATGCCATAAGTCAGGGAGGTGCCAACATTTACGGATTCGGTTTCGACGGAATAGGTGTTTCCCTCGTCGGAAGGAACCATCCCCTCGGCATAATCCTGTCCGCGATATTCTTTGGAATGTTAAAAGCCGGAACGTCTTCCATGCAGCAGACAGGGGTTCCCCTCGAGATAGTGAGGGTTATCCAGGGTGTGATAATCATAACCGTTGCCATTCCAAGCCTGTATGACCTTATAAAGAAGGCCTTAGGAAGGGGGGCTGCATAATGGACGTCGGGGCCCTGATGGTCATTCTGAAAAACTCTCTGATGGCCATGGTTCCTATAGTGCTAACAAGTGTAGGTGCGGCGTGGAGCGAGAGGGCCGGAGTCGTTAGCATAGGCTACGAGGGGGTTCTCCTCGCGAGCGCGTTCTTTGGGGCAATATTCGCGGAGATAACAGGACACGCCTCCATCGGACTGCTTGGCGGGCTTTTTGTTGGGGCACTCTTCGGAATGCTACACGGCTTCCTGACCGTCTACCTCAAGGGAGACCACGTAATCCCTGGCATCGGTATAAACCTCCTCGCCGCTGGACTAGTTCCCTTCGGAATCATAGCCTACTGGGGCACCGCAGGCCAGCATCAGCTTCCCTTTACCCTGTGGCACCTGAAAACAAGGTACGGTGAGTTCAGCCCGATGATACTCGTCACGATAGCGATATCGATAATCACCTGGTGGGTGCTCTTCCGGACTCCCCTTGGCCTGCGCGTCAGGGCGGTTGGTGAGAACCCGGAGGCAGCAGATGCCCTCGGAATAAACGTCGAGAAGTACCGCTTCTGGTCAACTGTCTACGGCCACGCCCTGGCAGGTCTCGGCGGGGCTTACATGAGCGTTGACTGGCTCGGAATGGTGCACAAGACGATGTCCGGTGGAAGGGGCTTCATAGCCCTCGCCAACATGGTGTTCAGCAACTGGAATCCGCTCGTCTCGCTCATCGGCGGCTGGCTCTTTGGCTTCTTCGATGGACTCGCAACGTGGCTCGCTCCAAAGCACTTGGTTCCAGAGCAGTTCATCTACATGCTGCCCTACATAATGACGATAATCATCGTCGCGGGAATAATAGGAAAGGCAAGGCCACCGAAGTGGGATGGAAAACCGTACAAGAGGGAGTGATTCAGCCTTTCAGCACGTAGCCGAGGGCTGTGCCGAGGGAGAGACCAGCGAATAGGGCCGAAAGAACGTAGGCCAAGTCGTAACCGTTTCCTTTTTTCTCCACTTCAACCCTCTTTTCACCCACCGCCCTCAGAACGTTCACCGCATTCTCCCTGAGGACCTCCGTGTAAGGCCTGCCCTCCCAGAAAACAACAACCCCTGCCAAGGGCTTTCCGCTCTTTTCAGCAAGCTCAAACGCGGCGTTCCGAAGCTGAACCGGGCTCTGGAGGGAGTAAACTATCACATCGGATTCCCCGGCAACGGGTACGAGCTCGTCCACGCCCCTGGCCGGCACTTCCTCCTCGGGTTTTATTGAGGCTATTGCCTTTATTCCGAGCCACTCAACGGCGTACTGAACCGGGGGCATATTTATAACGGCGCTCTTGTTGGCAACGAAACCTGAAAAGGCCCACTTTATGGCACTGACCTTCGTCCTGAAGATGTCGAAGTCCCTCCGATACGTTTCCGCGTTGGCCGGATCGACTTTCTCAAGTGCTCCTTCCGTTGCAGATGCTATCGCCAAGGCGTTGTCCGGATCGAGCCATGCCCCATGAGGGTTGTCTTTGCCACCGTACCAGCGTTCGGGAAGGTAGTGAAAGCCTTTAACCTTGAAGTCGTCTATGAGCAAAACCTCAGCGTTGATGACGCCTTCTTCCTTGAGCTGGGCAATCTTGGCCTCAACGGGCAAGTGGCCACCTGTGGTGACTATTACATCCGCCCTCTGGAGGAGGTTTATCTGCTCGGCGCTGAGCTGGTACTCGTGCGGATCCGCCCCGAGAGGAACCAGTGTCACGACCTCGACGGAGTTTCCGAAAGCTTCTTCCACTATCGACGCTATAGGCCCTATGCTCGCCACGACGAGGGGTCTTCTCTCCTCCGCACCGGCCCCGGGGGCAATGAGGCCCAAGAGGAGAATTGTGAGCAGGAACGCGTGACCTCTCCTCATGTTAGATCACCCTAATCCAGTTCGGAAAAACGGTTTAAAAAAATGAACCCAGGGGATCAGTCGTCCTTTCCGTTATCGCTCTTTATATGCGGCTTGCCGATCGCTATGGTGAAGCCCTTGAAGCTGTCGTCCTTCCTGTTGAACTCTATAGCCAAAGGAAGGCCGTTGTCCTCGTTGAAGACTATCCTTACTATCCTCGCCCGCGAGTGGTCGTTCAGATAGTCTTCCTTCAGGCTCTCGTACTCATCGATAACTCGGTCGATGCTCTCGCTGTGCATGTCGTAGATTTCCCGCGCGTAGACGCTGTGGTTTCGAATCTCCTCGATCTTCTTTTCCCTGTCCAAGCTACCACTCCCTCAGGCTTTGCGCCACTTCCCGTCGCGGAACTTAAAAACCTTCCTCCTCTCTGCCATCCTGAGGGCTTCCTCGAGCTTGCCCTTCGGAACCTCCATTCCGTGGAGTTCCTTGAAGAGCTCGACTATCTCGTCGGTGCTCACCGCTTCCTTCTCGTCTAGGATGTTGTTCACGAGGTTGATCATGTCCTCAACGAAGTTCCATGGGAAGACTATCCACGCCCAGTCGATTTCCTCGCCGAAGTAGTCGGGCTTGAAGCGCGAACCCTTAATTGTGAGGAGCGTAGCTGTTCTTATCTCGGCAGGCTTCTGGTTCTCGACGTAGTTCTTGGCGAGGGTTAAGCTCTCGCCCGTGTCGCTGATGTCATCAACGATGAGAACCTTCTTGCCACCCAAGTCGTAGCTGGTGCCGTACTTGAGCCTGGCCTTGCCATCCGGGGTTGCGGTAACACCCCAGTGCTCGACCTTCAGGCTGACCAAATCCTTCACGCCGAGGTAGTCGCAGTAGAGCCTTGCCGGAACCCAGCCGCCGCGGGCAAGGCCGACTATAACGTCAGGCCTCCAGCCGTCCTCCAAAACTTTCCAGGCCCCCTCCTTGGCCCATCTCTCAATGTCTTCCCAAGAAGCAAGCTTAGCAGGAAACTTCTTCATTGGATTTCCCTTAAGAAACGGGGGAGAAAGTCCTATTTAAATTTTCCGCTGAAAGAAATCAGGAATAGCGGAGCTTGACGTAGAGGTTGACCCCACTCTGAAAGGCGGCAAGGCCGTTGAGGGCTGTGAAAATCCAGTCCCTCGGTGGAAGGTACGCGTAGATGGTCAGCAGCGTCGATGCGGTGAAGTATATCAGGATGAACTTCATGTTCAGAGGGCACTTCTTGGTTCTGAGAGTTTCAATCGTCTGGGGAACCCACGAGCCGACGAGCATGAGCATGCCAATCAGGCCTATCATCTCAATCCACGCCATTTTCTCACCTCCAAACCCGAGGAGGGAGAGCATAAAAAAGGTTTTTGCACGATTTTGGCTCAAAAAAAGGTTATGAAATCCCTTCCTTTGAGAAAGAAACGGCAATTAAACGGTGGTTGCCATCCTTGACATGGCCCACGTCTTGACGTCCTCATCGAGGATGTCGTTTATTATCCTCATCGCCTCGGAAACCTTGCCCTCCCTCGCGAGCTTTAAGGCAACCTCCGCCTGTATCTTCGACCTGTTGGAAAGATCCCTGATGAACTCCGCTACCCTAAGGGCCTCCTCGTGAAGTCCGAGCGACAGGAAGTCAAAGGCGAGGCTCATAAGGGCCTTGGTGGCGTCTCCGGATGGCAGATCGGACGTGACGTTGATAGCCCTCTCGAGGGCCTCCCGATAATCCCTCCCCTCCCTGGCCAGGTAAACCGCTATCTTGGAGAAGGCCTTCGCCTTGACCTTATCGTCCGGGATCTGTTCGGCCATTTCCAGGGCCGCATCGTACCTTCCCGAGTTAAGGAGCCTCATAACCGTGTCGTAGAGGGCACGTGAACGGTACCAAACCTGCATAGCCTTTCCCCCAAACATCTAACGCAGTTGAGGTTTTAAACGTCCCGGTGGACAACTTTAAAAGAGATTCCTCCCATGAACTCAGGGGAGTTGAACATGGAGAGAGACGTGTGGAAGTACATCACTTTTATCCTCGTCCTCATTCTCGGCGTCTTCGTTATGTCCACGACCCTTCTCTACCTCCAGAACCAGAGTCTCAGCAGTTACGTTCCCCCCAACGCCACCTGCAGAACCGAGGTCGTGATCGGTAACCAGACGGCCGAAACAGCACTCCAGGCAAGGATCGCGGAGCTCCAGTCCCTAATCAGGGCAATCGAGATGGAGAGGGGAGGCACCAACGTCACGAACGCGACAATAGCCCTTGTACCAATCTTCGGCGTTATCGAGGGTCAAACGGCACTCAACACAGTGACAACCCTCGAGAAGCTGATGAAGGACGATTCCGTTGGGGGCGTCCTCCTCTGGATCGAAAGCCCGGGTGGAGACGTTGGTGCCGTGAGGGAGATCTACCACGAGGTCCAGGTTCTCAGGGCTAAAAAGCCGGTCGTCGCGTACACGGGAGGCATAGCCGCTTCAGGCGGCTACTACATCGCCGTCGGGGCCGAGAGGATAATAGCGGATCCCCTTGCCGAGGTCGGGAGCATAGGCGTTATCTACGTCCACTTCAACCTGGCGGACAACTACGCCTCAAACGGAATAAAGGTCGACGTCTTCAAAACCGGGCCCCACAAGGACATGGGCGCCGAGTGGAGGGCCCTCACCGAGTACGAGAGGAAGAAGATCTGGGGAATGATAGACGCCTACTTCCAGAGCTTTTTACAGGCCGTCAGTATGGGGCGGAACATGACGCTCAACGAGACCAGAGAGTACGCAACGGGCGAGACATGGCTTGCCATTAAGGTGAACGGAACGCTCGTGGACGAAACCGGCAACTTCCAGACGGCAGTGGAGGAACTCGAAAAGCTTATGGGTGTTGAGAGCGCAGAGATTAAGGTGTACGGCTCGCCGACCCAGAGCTACTCCCTCGGCGTCTTTGGGGAGGGAGCCCTCTACCTCGATCCGCGCTACCTACGGCTGAGGGGGTGAGGGCATGCTCTGCGAGGAGAAGCTTGAGATCTTCGAGAACGGCTTTGAGGACGGGAAGTTCAAGCTCAGGATAGAGTACTATGGAAAGGACGCCAGAAAGCTTCTCCTCGCGGTGATACGGGAGCTTTACCTTCCAGACTACGGTGAAGACTACGTCTACCCCTTCGAATGCGCCAAGGAGTTCTGGGGCATCTACCTTGACCCCGGCGAGATAGTCGCGGAAAAGCCCGACTTCAGCCCGGTTAAGTTTATCAACAGGAGCGTCATGAACAGGCTCGAAAAGACCCTCAATGAAATAGATGCCCCGGCTGAGATCAAGGAGAGCATAGGGCTTGAAAAGGCCGAGGTCGTCAAGTTAAAGAGAGCATTGCTCGCGCTCGGAAAGGACTTCATCCTCGACGAGAGGGGCTACCTCATAGTCTTCAGCAAACCGAGCGCGAGGGAGCTGATACTGAAGTACCTGGGGATGCTGGATGAGGAATGAAACCCTCATCTGGGCGATCGTCACGGTTGTTATCCTTTACCTTGTGTGGTTAGTGGTGAGTCCCGTTGTTTCCCCAATAATCCTCGCCCTCGCAGTTGCCTACGTTACCTACCCCCTCCATGAGAAGCTGCTACCAAAAATCGGCCGGAGAAAGGCCGCCTTTCTCCTGACAGCCATAATAGCTGTTCTCTCATTTTTGTTCCTGATTGGGTTCGTGCTCTGGATCAACGACGTCAAGTACCAGATAGTCAGGTATATGGAGATATCCTTCACCTGGCTCCAGTCGGTAACGGTTTCCTCCCAGAGGATCAACGAAGTCCTAACGGCCATAACCGAGGGGGTAAGATCAAGGATAGAGTCCTACATCGTCAGTTACACGTACTCCATACCGAAGCTCGCGCTGGAGATCTTCGTCATGCTCTTCGTCTACTATGGGGCCCTAGTGAACGCGGAGGAAATCGGGAGGGAACTCTACAACCTCCTGCCACCCCAAAGGAAGGAGTTCGGAATCAGGCTCATCGAGGCCGCCCGCTACACACTGGATACCCTTCTCAAGAGCTGGCTCACCCTGAGTGTTTTGAAGGGGTTCGCAACGGCCCTCGGCTTCTGGGCCTTTGGAATCGCCCCAACGAGCGGTGCAATAGCCCTCGGTATTCTAACGGCCTTCGTTGAGCTCCTTCCCTTCCTCGGTGGCTGGCTCATCTGGATCCCCGGTGTGGTCTACCTCATTCACTCTTCCAACTACGTTCTAGCGTTCCTCTTCGCCGTTTACTCCATAGTTTTCGTATCCCCCCTACCGGACTTCGTGCTGGCCCCCAAGATGACCCTGAGGAGGCGTGGACTGAACGCCCTCATCTCCCTTCTCGGAATCTTCGGTGGCCTCTGGGCCTTCGGACTCGTCGGAATAATAATAGGACCCGTCTCCCTCGGTCTGCTGGCGACGGTTATTGAGGAATGGAAAAAAGCGATGGAGAGCCAACCGGCCGAATAAATGGCGACCCTATAGCATCGAGCGCCTCCTCCACGTCTTTTTGGTTCCGATGATGCCCACTCACCCAAGAGAAGATTTTCCGCAAACTTCATTAGCACCACTGCCAAGACCCATCAGGAGCCAACAAACGGGTGAGAGGCATGATAATCCGGACGCCGAAGAGGCTTCACCTCGGCCTGATAGACCCAACGGGCTCGCTCGGAAGGCGCTTCGGAAGCCTCGGGGTGGCGCTTGAGGGCGGCTACGATGTCAAGGTTCTTCCAGCGGAAAGGCTTGAGGTGAGGGCTGAAGGGGAAGACGTAGAGACGATAAAGAAGGCTGTTGAGAAGATGAACTCGACCTTTGGAACCGGAACCGGCTACCTGATTGAGGTGCGGAAGACCATTCCGAGGCACGTTGGTCTCGGCTCAACGACCCAGCTGAGCTTGGCCGTTGGAACCGCAATAGCGAGGCTCAACAACCTGAGCGTTTCGATTGAGGGGCTCGCCGAGGCCCTCGGAAGGGGAAAGAACAGCGGGGCCGGGATTTACGCCTTCGCTTACGGTGGTTTCGTCCTCGACGGCGGAGTCAAGAAGGGAGTCCCACCACTTATAATCCGTGAAGACTTTCCGGAGGAGTGGGCGTTCCTGCTCGTGATTCCAGAGCTCAGGCCGGGCCTCGACGAAGAGGAGGAAAAGCCGATAATGGGCGGAAACTTCGGGAGCGCTGAAGTGGCCAGGGAGATAAGCCACCGCATTTTACTCGGCCTCCTGCCAGCGCTAAAGGAGAGGAACATAAAAGCCTTCGGAGAGCACCTCTCCGCAATACAGAGGCTCGTGGGCAGGCACTTCGCGGAGTTCCAGGGCGGTGAGTTCAGGGGGGACGTTAAGCTAATTCTCGACTGGCTGGGTGAGAAAACATACGGCGCAGGCCAGAGCAGCTGGGGGCCGACCGTTTACGGCCTAATCCTGAAAGGGGAGTTCCAGAGGCTCTCGGCGGAGCTGAGTGACTATCTACGGGAGCACGGGATAAAAGCTAAAGTCGAACTCTGCCTTCCGAGGAACACGGGAGCAGAGGTTGTAAGCGAGAACGCCTTCCTGGAAAGGTTGATAAGGAGCGTGGCGCAATGACGCTCGACCGCTTCGTGAGAATAAAATACAGAGAGGACAATGAGAAAGTCAACAGGCTCGTGGAAATACTGCGGGAGCTCGGCCTTGACTGCGCGAGAACCATTGAGGAGAAAGTCGATTTGCAGTTCGATGCACTGAGAAACCTTCGGGAGAACCTGAAGGACGACGAACTCTTCATCAAGCTCGTCATAGCCAACGCCCTCGTCAGCTACCAGCTGAGCGGGAAAGGCGAGGACTGGTGGTGGGAGTTTTCAAGGTATTTCTCGGAGAACCCGCCCGAGGACATAGTGGAGGCCTACTCTTCGTTTCTCCCAAACTCAAAGACAAACAGGCGTCTCGTTGCGGGGAAGCTTAAAAGAATCGAGAGGGTCGAGCCGTTCCTGAGCCCTCTCTCGATAAGCGAGATTAGAGACTACTACTTCAACGGCATGGAAAGGCTGAGAGATGAGCTTGCAAGGGTTATGAAGGCTAAAAGGAGCGCGAAAACGATAGTCTTCGCCGTAAAGATGTTCGGCTACGCGGGAAGGATTGCCTTTAGCGCCTTCGTCCCCTACCCGATGGCCATCGAGATTCCGGACGATGTGAGAATAAACGCCTACACCAAGCGCTTCACCAGCGAACCCCCTGTGAGCTTCTGGGGCAGAATAGCTGAGGAAACAGGAATCCCACCGCTCCACATAGACTCAATCTTGTGGCCCGTCCTCGGTGGAAAGGGAGAGGTCTTAAGAAGATTGAAGAAGCACTGCGGGGAAAAGGCAGAAAGGATACTGGAGCTTAGGGATCTCTAAAGGGTGATGGTCTTGCTCCGGAGCTTTTGTAGCAGTCTCGTTTCATGCTGATGTACGCACCGATGGGAGAGCTCGTGAAGGATCCGGCGGTAGTCAGGGAGGAAACCTGGAGGTACGTGACCTACTACCTCCCATTCGAGCCGACGCTGCAGATGAATGAGGCAATGAGCATGTTGAGGGAACAGAAAAGCAGGGTAAACGTTCTAAACCTGGTAGTTTTTTCAGTCCTCTACATTGCACTCGCCGCCCTCCGCTTTTCAAGGGTCGAGCGTTCCCGCTCCGGTTAGCCCAGCACTCCCAACTACTACGGGCAAAGATTTTTATACTAAGATTGATAGTTCAAAGTGAACATGGGGGTGTTGGATTTGATGTGGGGACTAAAGCTCGAGATCAAAAAGAGCATCCGGACTAAAAAGTTCTGGGCAATCCTAATTATAATGCTCCTGCTCTACATACCTATCCTCTACGCCATAAAGACCGTTCAGCCCTACGGAAGGGAGTTCACGGCATCTGAGGTAATAGCCGCCCTGATATCGATAACGCTGTCCCTGGCAAAGTTCTTCATAACAATACTCGCCATAGTGCTGGGGGCAACGGCCGTCAACGCCGAGATAACCGAGGGCACTCTCAGGGTGGCCATAAGCAAACCCATAAGCAGGCTCGGCTACATCGTCGGCAAGTTCCTGGGTCACATCGTGGTGCTCTTCATAGCCATTCTACTCGCGGTGGTCGTTACTCTGGTCGGAATAGCCATGATGGGCATCGACATAACGTCCGGCCTCATCTGGGACGTTCTCCTGCTGAACCTGTCCATCCTACTGGCCATGATGGAGTTCCTGGCCTTGGGGTACATAGTATCCCTCTTCGTCAAGTCGACGTCAACTGCCATAGGTATAGCGATAGTCCTCCTCTTCCTGATGTCCCTCATGAGCCCAATACTGGTAGAGTACTTCGCTCATTCCAAAGCGGAAGAACTGACCAGGGAAAAGTTTGGGCCAAACTGGGAGAGAGAGGGCTTTCTCTATCGCAATGAAAGCGTCAAATCGCCTTATGAGTACATGAACATACAGTACAACAGGCTCGTTAAGGAGTATAAGAGGAAGTACCTCTTCTTCGATCCTATAACCCAGCTCAACTTCCTCCTTGGTAACCTCACCAAAAAGATTCACGTGACGATAACCAACGAGACGTACTATCCAATGAAAAAGGAAGGGCTAACTATAGTGACTGACTACGAGCACCCAATCAAGAGTAATGTAACGAACACCACCGGCGAGGGTCCGTGCCAGGGGCCTGACGTTGAGGGAGGTAGCAGAACCGAGAACATAAACGGAACGTACGTGGAAGTCAGGTACGAGAAGCGCTGCTACACCCTGGAGACCTACCAGGGGGTCGGTTACTCAATCAAGAAGAACCTTGACAGGCTTGGGGTGATGATAGCAATGCTGATCCTCTACCTGGGCGTAGGCTTCTACCGCTTCCTCCGCATGGATCTGAGGTGATGACGATGATCAAAATAGAGAACCTCGTTAAAACTTATAGGGACGTGAAAGCCCTCGATGGCCTAAACCTCGAGGTAAAGAAAGGACAGATATACGGCTTCCTTGGACCGAACGGGGCCGGAAAGAGCACCACGATACTGAGCGTCCTCGGACTGATATACCCGCAGAAAGGGAAGATAGAACTCTTCGGCCAGGAGATCTTCAGAGATGGGAAGTACAACGAGAAAAGGCTGGTTGAGGCCAAGAAGAAGATAGGCTACATGCCCGAACACGCAACCCTCTGGGAATTCCTCACTCCGATGCAGACACTGGACATCATTGGAGAGTCTTTCGGGATGTCGAAAGAGGAGAGAGCCAGGAGGAGCAGAGAGCTTTTGGAGCTCCTCAACCTCTGGGAGGTACGGAACAAGAAGGTTGGCAAGTTCTCAAAGGGAATGAAGCAGAGGCTCCTCCTGGCACAGGCGCTAATAAACGACCCGGAGCTCCTCATACTGGATGAGCCAATGACGGGCCTTGATCCCAAGGGGATAGCAGAGTTCAAGGACATAATAAGGAGGCAGAAGAAGGAGGGGAAGACGGTTTTCTTCTCATCCCATATACTGGCCCACGTTGAGGAGGTCTGCGACACCGTTGGGGTCATCGTCAGGGGGAAGCTCCGCGTCGAGGACAGCATAGACAACATAAAGATGAGCTTCCTGAGGAAGGGCGGTTATCTGATCCTCTTGGAAACGGACAGGCCCGTTGAGTTCAAGGACGTTGACTGGGAAATAGAGCGCGTCAGCCCAACCAAGTACAAGATAAAAGCACCGGAAGACGTCAGGGCACAGATAAACGATATAGTGTGGAGCCAGGGGGCGAAGATCCTCCAGCTCATGGTCAGGGTGCCCAGCCTAGAAGAAATATTCCTGAAGATGGTGGAAGAGGAGGGCTAAAGCCTGGCCCTCTCGAACTCCTCTTTTCTTTCCAGCGGTTTCGTCGCGTCTATACCCCACTTGGCAGTTAAGCTCTTCTCCGCCGAGGGGTCGAGGGAGCTACCGCGGGCGTTGGGGACTATCACGAGGTCCCTATCTGCCTGGAAGCGCGTCGCTATGGCCCACTCCACGTCGCGGTCGTCGTAGATGTCTATGTCCTCATCAACGACAACGACGTGTTTGAGGCTCGGGTGGCCGGCGAAAGCCGCTAAAATCGCGTTCTTGCCGTCGCCGTCGTGCTGTTTTGTTATTGAAACGACCGCATGAAGCCACATGGCCCCTCCTTCCGTCAGCCGAACGCCGTGAACCTTGGGAACCACGCGCTTGACGCTCGCGTAGATTTGAGGCTCCTTGGGGAGGCCCATGAGCATGAAGTGCTCGTAGCCTCCGGGCAGAAGGGCGTGGAAAATCGGGTCATCAACGTGGTACATCCGCTCAAAGACGACCAAAGGTTGCTTCCTCACGTAGTCGTAGGTTCCCGTTATGTCAACGAAGGGGCCTTCGTCAACCAGCTCGGGAGTTATCTTCGCCTCGAATACAAACTCGCTCTCCACAGGAACGGGGATTCCTCCCAGCTCGATGACTTCGATGGGCTTTCCAAAGGCGAGCTCGCTCAGCTTAGAAGCTATCTCAAGCTCGCTGATTCCGTAGGCCGTGCTAGTAGCGCCGGCGAGCAGAAGATGAATCGGGTTTCCGACGACGATTCTAACGTCCAGCTCCTCCCCGTGCTCGGCCCTGTCCTTCCACATCGCGTAGAGGTGCCTCGGGACGAGCCTTATCGCAACGGTCTTCTCGTCCCTGACCATCATCCTGTGGAAGGACACGTTGACAAAGCCGTTATCGTCCTTCGCAATGACCATCGCCGAGGTAAAGTATGGCCCGCCGTCCTTAGGATAGTACTTTGGAATCGGGAGCTCAAGAAGGGAGAAATCGCTTGTAGAGTTCTTCAGGAACGGGGCGCTTTCAACGGTTTTGTACGGTGAGGAGTTCTCCATCGCCTCCGTGAGCATGTGGATGAGGTTTTCTTTTTCAGTGTTGAGGAATCCCGCTATCCTCTCGCGGGTGCTCCAGATGTTTCCAGCGACCCTCCAGCCCTCAACGTCCTCGAACAGGACGGGCCTGTCGCGGTATTTAAGGAGATAGCGCGTTATCTCAAGCTCCTTGCTCACGGGTTCCTTTATGACAATCAGGTCATCAAAAGTTCGAAGAATTTCCCCCAGCATGCGACCACCTTAAGCCCTTGTTCCAAAAGGGCTATAAAGCCTTTTTCCAGAGTTGCTTTGATTGGCCATGCCTATGGTTGTCCTCAGGATCCCAGACGGTTCAGCACTGGTTAGGGTCGAGAAGGCAGAGCCGAGCGTTTACTTCAAAATCTACGACTTGCTCACCTATAAGAAGGACTACGGTAAGTGGGAGAAGCCAGAGAGCCTCTACGACCCCTACGAGAAGACCTTTCCTGTGGGCCTGCTTCCAAGGGTCAAGAAGTTCCTCAACAGCAAGGGCTACCGCGTCCGCGTGAAGGACGAGAGGCAGATTAGAGGAACCAAGCTCAACTCAACGTGGAACGAGAACTATTCTCTGAGAAGATACCAGCAGAGGGCCGTGAGGAAGGCCCTGAGGGAGAAAATGGGAGTTTTAGCCCTGCCCGTCGGGAGCGGAAAAACCGTTGTCGGGCTGAGAATCATCCACGAGCTCGATTTATCCGCCCTAATCGTCGTCCACACGAAGGAGCTCCTCTACCAGTGGGCAGAGAAGGTTGAGGAGCTCCTCGGCGTTAAAGCCGGAATCGTCGGCGACAACAAGTGGAACGAGGAGAACGTGACGGTGGCCATGATACAGACCCTCCTCTCCCGGGGCGCCGACAAGCTGAATAACGATTACGCAATAGTCATGTTTGACGAGTGCCACAGGACTTCAGCCGCCGAGAAGTTCTACCAGCTGGGGATAAGCCTCCCTCAGGTCTACCGCTTCGGGCTCTCGGCGACACCCTGGAGGCGCGTTCGTGGCGAGGAGATAAAGATTGAGGCCGTCGTTGGTCCTATAATCTACGAAGTGAAGGCCGAGGATCTGATAAGGGAAGGCTTTCTGGCGAAACCCAGGTTTGAGGTAATAACGTACGAGTCAAGAATGCCATCCTTCAGTGAGAGGTATAAGGAGCTCTACGAGGACGTTATCATGAACAACGAAGAGAGGAACAGGGCGATAGTAGCGAAGGCCAAGGAACTCGTCAGAAAGGGCCACCGCGTCCTCATAGACGTCAAACGCATAGAACACGGCAAAATCCTGAAGGAGATGCTCGATAGGGAGGGCGTGAAGGCAGAGTTTCTCAGCTCCCAGAGCCCGAATCGCTGGGAGGTTCTTGAGGCGTATAAAAACGGCGAGATCCCGGTTTTGATTTCCACACTCCTCAAGGAAGGCGTTGACATCCCCGAGATTTCCGCGATAATCCTTGCTGGCGGCGGAAAGAGCGATATCATGACCATACAAACCATAGGAAGGGCTCTGAGGCCGAAATGGGGTATGAAGGCTGTTATAGTTGACGTCGCCGACGACGATCCGCTCCTCTATACGCACTTCATCGAGAGGCAGAAGGCCTTGAAACAGTACTACGGAAGGTACTACGACAGGGAATCAAAGCTCAACGAGACAGTCCCCAAAAAGCGCCGCGCGCGCAAGGGCTCTTGAGTAGCGCTCGAAGAGGTCGCGCCTAGCTTTGGAGAGGCTTTTCCCATCCGTTTTAAACTCCACGTTGGGGTATTCTATGTGCCACAGGATGAGGTTCTCAGGGGGAGCTGGAGGGACCTTCTTCTCATACACCCCGCTGAGCATGGCCCCCACCTCTTCAGGCTCGAGGAGCGAAAGCCCGCAGAAGCGGAGCGCGTTGACGATTCTCCGCACCATTTCCCAGAGGAAGCTCTTGCCGGTGATTTCAATCACGTAATAACCATGCCTTGGGGTGATGCTGATGTGGGTTATCTCCCTAACGGGATCCCTCCCGGGTTCAAGCCTGGCGAAGGCAGAGAAATCATGCCTCCCCTCGAAGAGTTTGGCACACCCGACCATTTTCTCAAGTTCAAAGCCTTCGTCTATTAGGTAATAGCGGTAGGTCTTTGAGATCGCCCAGAACCTTGGATGGAAATCGTCGGGAACCTCTGCAACGCCGAGAACCCAGAGATCGTGGAGGTTGTGGTTCAGCACCTCGGGCCTCGCCAGGTCGGCCCTTTCCCCGGGGACGAACGAAACCACGTTGAAGAACGCGGAAACACCTCGATCCGTCCGGGAGGCACCTTTAAAATCGTTTTTCTCGGGACTTTCGATGATTTTAAGCTTGGTCAGAACGTTAATCAGCTCACCTTCTACCGTCCTTATTCCAGGTTGCCTCTGGAAGCCATAGAACGCAGTCCCATCGTAGGCTATTCTAAGGGCGAGCTTCATAAGACCACCCTAAAACTGGTGGGGCCGCCGGGATTTGAACCCGGGTCACGGGCTCCCAAAGCCCGCAGGATGGGCCAAGCTACCCTACGGCCCCTTGCCCGGGAATAAGGGCCCTGCAAAGCTTATAAACTTTGCGGGTTTTAGTTCCTTGGCTGGGGGTAACGCTATGCAGGGCAACAAAAGGCCAAAGGTATCGATAGTGATTCCCACGTACAACGAGCGGGACAACCTCGAGGAACTGTTCGAGAGAATCTCAAGGGCGATGGATGGGGAAGGTTACGAATTTGAGATCATAGTTGTGGACGACGACTCTCCCGACGAAACGTGGAAGAAGGCGATGGAACTGGCGGGAAGGTATCCAGTTAAGGTAATCAGGAGAACTGACGAAAAGGGACTTTCCTCCGCTGTAATCAGGGGGTTTAGAGAGGCGAGCGGGGACGTTTTCGTGGTGATGGACGCTGACCTTCAGCATCCACCCGAGAAAATTCCAGAGCTCGTTAGGGCAATCGAGAACGGAGCTGACGTGGCGATAGCGAGCCGCTACGTCCCGGGGGGAGGAGTGGAGAACTGGTACTGGTACAGGAAGCTGATCTCCAAGGGAGCGATAATGATAGGCAGGCTCGCCCTCCCCAGGATCAGGGGGGTAAAGGACCCTGTGAGCGGTTTCTTTGCCCTCAGCCGGGAGGTCGTCGAGAACGTTGAGCTGAACCCAATCGGCTTTAAGATCCTAATGGAGATTCTCATCAAGGGAAACTACCGGAAGGTCGTTGAGGTGCCCTTCAAGTTCGGCCTCAGAAAGGCCGGCGAGAGCAAGCTAGGTGGGAAAACTATCCTCTCATACATCAAGCACGTCTACCGCCTCATGCGCTGGTCGGGGGAACTGGACAGGCTCGTGAAGTTCAGCATCGTTGGTTTGTCAGGAATCCTTGTGAACGAGGGCTTTCTCTGGCTCTTTGTTCACCTCGGCCTAAGCAAGTACGTTGCCAACGTTCCAGCCACCGAACTCGCCATACTGAACAACTTCCTGTGGAACGACCTCTGGACGTTTAGGGATTTAAGAACTGCTCCACTCTGGAGGAGGCTGCTGAGTTTCCACATCGCCGCACTGATGGGTGCCCTCGTGCAGTGGGCGATCTACGTACCCCTTGTCTACCTCGGGCTTCACTACCTAATAGCCAACCTAATCGGCATAGGCGTTTCCTTCATCATCCGCTTCCTCTTCAACAGAAACGTGACGTGGGGATAAAGGAGGGAACAGAAGCTAACGGGGTCATCCCCCATATTTCCTTTCCCTGGCCGCCCTGACGAGCCCCCTGAAGACCGGCGCCGGGTTCATTGGCCTCGACTTGAACTCCGGGTGGAACTGGGTCGCTATGAAGTAGCTGTGGTCGGGCAACTCGAGTATCTCCATCCTCCTCTCGTCATCGCCCGCTATCCCGCTGAAGACAAGGCCGGCACTTTCGAGCTTCTCGATGTAGTCCGGGTTGACCTCCCAGCGGTGTCTGTGCCTCTCGTAGACTATCTCCCTGCCGTAGAGCCTCTTCGCGAGGGTGTTCGGCTTTATGTGAACCGGGTAAGCGCCGAGCCTCATCGTCCCGCCGAGCCTGTCCAAATCCCTCTGCTCCGGCATCAGGTCAACGACCGGATAAGGAGTCTGAGGGTCTATCTCCGTCGAGTGCGCCCCCTTGAGCCCGAGGACGTTGCGGGCGAACTCAACGACCGTCAGCTGGAAGCCGAAGCAGATTCCGAGGAAAGGAATATCGTTCTCCCTCGCGTAGCGTATCGCCATCATCTTGCCCTCGCTTCCGCGCGCTCCAAAGCCCCCGGGGACGATTATGCCGTCAACGCCCTCGAGGAGCTTAACGCCCTTCCTCTCGACGTCCTCGGCCTCTATCCACCTGATTTTGACCTTGACATCGTTTGCCACGCTCGAGTGCTTCAAGGCCTCTTTTATGCTCAGGTAAGAGTCCGCCAGCTTGACGTACTTCCCGACTATTGCAATCTCGACCTCCTTATCAAGGCTCTTGTACTTCTCCACCATCTCGCGCCACTTTTCAAGGTCGGGCTCTCTCTCGGGAAGGCCGAGCCTCCTGACGAGGTACCTCGCGAGTCCCTCCTTCTCGAGCATTAGAGGCACTTCGTAGGTGTCCTCGACGTCGTAGGCACTGATTACAGCTTCCTCTGGAACGTTGGTGAAGAGGCTTATCTTCCTCCTCGCACTCTCCTCAAGGGGCTCCTCGGAGCGAGCGACTATTGCATCGGGCTGGATTCCAAGGGAACGGAGCTCCTTGACGCTGTGCTGGGTCGGCTTGGTCTTCTGCTCACCCACCACTTTGAGCTTGGGGACATAGGTCACGTGGACGAAGGCGACGTTCTCCCTGCCTTCTTCGAGTTGCATCTGTCTGGCCGCCTCTAGGAAGGGCATTCCTTCGATGTCTCCAACGGTTCCGCCGATTTCGACGATGACGACGTCGTAGTCCCTTGCTATTCTCCTGATGCGCTCCTTTATCTCGTTGGTGATGTGCGGAATCACCTGAACCGTCGCGCCGAGGTATTCACCCTTCCGCTCCTTCTCGATGACGGCGGAATACACTTTTCCAGTGGTTATGTTGTGGTCGAAGCTCAGACTCGTGTCGAGAAAGCGCTCGTAGTTGCCCAAATCAAGGTCAACCTCACCGCCGTCGTCGAGAACGAAAACCTCGCCGTGCTGGTAGGGGTTCATTGTCCCAGCGTCGTAGTTGAGGTAGGGGTCGATCTTGATGTTCGTCGTTCTAAAACCGCGAGCCTTCATGAGCATGCCGAGAGAAGCGCTGGTGATTCCCTTCCCGAGACCGCTAACGACACCCCCCGTGACAAAGATGAACTTCGTCATGGCAAAACCTCCGGAAGTTATGTGGGTCATTGAGCCGGGAGTGTTTAAAAAGTTAAGGGAAGGAGAAGGGAGGTCAGTTCCTTCTTCTGAGAAGGAGGGGTATTATTGCAAGGCCGACGATGGCAGCTGGGCCACAGAAGCCCTTGCCACCACCCTTGGAAGTCGTCGTGGTAGTGGTGGGTGTGGTGGTAGTAGTGGCTGTTGTAGACTCACTGGTGCTGGCAGTGGTAGTGGTAGTAGTCGTGGTGGTTGTCGTCGTTGTGGTAATGCTCGAGGTAGTAGTTGTGGTAGTTGCCGAAGTTGTCGTCGTGGTTGGGCTGGTTGTAGTAGTTGTCGTAGTGGTGGTTGTCGTCGTTGTAGTTGTGGTGGTTGTCGTCTGCGGTGCAAAGTTCAGCTTGAGGGTCTTTGTGACTTTGTTTCCGTAGAAGTCTACGGCCGTAATCCTGATCTCGTAGTTTGATTTCTCAAGTGGCGGGATCTGGAAGAGGAAGTACTTGTTCGTGGGCTTTCCACTGGCGGGTTCAGCCGGGAAGCGTGTGGTGTTTCCGTAGGCAAAGGGCTTTCCGGCATTCTCATCGTAAATCTCGGCGTAGAGGTCGCGGATGCCGAGGTTGTCGGAGGCGCTGACGTAGAGCTTTATGACCTTGCCCGGCACAGGCTTGCTCGGGAGGGTGTAGGCCATCGAGAGGTCGGGGGCCTTGGTGTCCTTCTCGAGGTCGACTACGAGCTGCCAGGTTCCAAGCGGGATCGTTACGTTGAGGAGCATGTAGTGCTTGTCACCTATCGTTCTCTCCCCGAGTACCTCGTACGTGATGTTGGTCGCATCGGGATCTACCTTGGCTCCCTCCGGAACCACGACCGTCAGAGGTCCGCTAATTGGCCTGTACTCGTTTATGAACTTGATCGCAGTTCCATCGCTTCCCTCGTGCCTGAAGACTATAAACCTCTGGGGAACCGGCAGTGATACGAAGTCTCCAAAGACCGTTCCAAACATCTCCTCGACGGGCTTCATCTCAACGGTGCCGTTCGCATAAATCGTGATGAGGTTCGAACCGTACCATGTCGGGCTCCTTCCGGGCCTGCTCGGCGGGTTGGTCTCCTTGTCGGGAGCGCCGGTTGCGGTCAGGGTGGCGAACCAGTGCTTCCTGCCCTCCTTGTCGATGAATATGACTGTCTTGTCGTGGTGGATGTGACCGCTCAGAATGAGCGTTATGTTGTACTTCTCAACGTCTTGGAGGAAGCGCCTTGCTATGTCCTCGCTCGTGTGCTCCGGCCCACCGATCCAGTACCAGCTGACGTGCGGCGCTATCTCTGCCCAAGACTCGTTGTCAAAAGCCGTTCCGTTGATGTAGCCGCCCTTCTTGCCGAGGGATGCACTGTACCAGAACGGATGGTGGACGAGCACTATCGGGATCTTGTCCGGATGCTCCTCGAGAACGCTCTCCATCCACTCGAGCTGGGCAAGTTCTGGATGGGCCTCGTCGCCCCTGCTGTCAAGGCCTATTATGAGGAACTTCCCTATTATCCTGTAGAAGTACCTCGGACCTATGAGCTTCGTGAAAACCGTCGGCGGATCGTCGTGGTTGCCCTTGATGTTGATGACGAGCCTTCCGCCGGCGGAGGTTCTCTCGAGGATATCGAGCATTATCCGATAGCCGGCGTAGTCACCGGCAGTATCAACGTCGTCACCCGTGTTAACTATGAGCGTTGCGCCGGGGTTCATCGTCCAGTAGGTGTAGGCGCTGTCTGTCGCGACGGCACTGTGGAGGGGTATAACTCTGGAGCAGTTCTTTTCGAGCTTGAAGATGTCCCGCTGGAAGAAGTCACCGCATACGTAGCCGATCTTCGAACCGCTGGTTATGTGGGTGTCGCTGAGGTGGGCTATGCGGAGGACGCTGGGATACTCCTTGAAGACGTAGACGCCGTTTGGAATTACCGTTTCACCCGAGGGCGTGTGTACGATAAGGAAGTAGTCGTCGGGTACGACTTCTTCGGGAATCCTGGCCGTTATGACGCCGCCGTTCATGAAGGCCTCAAGCTCGTATGGTCCGTGAAGTATGGAGACAATCTCGACCTTGGTGATGTTCACGCCCTCCTTCGGGATTAGGGTTATCTCCGATCCCGGCGTTGCTATGGCGGGGGCTCCCGGCGAAGGCTCCACGAGAACTGAGCTGTAAGTATGGCTGACGCTCGATGCCGCAGCCGTTGTCCCCGTCCCCCTCATTCCAAAGATGGCTCCAACAAGGAGGAGCACAACCAAAAATGCAACCTTTCTCATGGTATCACCACGAAAAATGAGCGAAAAAATCGATATAAACTTTGTCCTATCGATCGAGCGCTCAGCCGCGCTGATATAGACCCACAAGCTCCCCCCACGCCAGAACGTGGCCCTTCATCTCCCTCTCAAGCTCATCCCTTCCGGAGCCGGGCTTGAGGCCCAGTTCTTTGTCCAGGGCATAAACCTTGAAGTGGTAGTGGTGTGCCTTCCCCGGCGGGGGACACGGACCGTTGTAGCCAATCCGTCCAAAGTCGTTCCTTCCCTGAACGATGTGGATGGGCTCATCGGTTTCTCCCTTTTTGGGTATCCACGGGGGAACCTCCCCGAGCGGCGGAATGTTCCAGGCTATCCAGTGGGTGAACGTCCCCCCGGGTGCGTCCGGATCATCGACTATAACGACGAGGGATTTGGTGCCCTCAGGGATCTTCCCAACGTAGATCGGCGGGTTGGTGTCGTCGCCATCACAGGTGTACTCCTTCGGTATGAAGTCCCCCTCGTGGAAAACCGATCCTACCTCAAGGGTCTTGGGAGCCTCCACCTTCTCACCCCCTCCTGAGAGACACCCCAAGGCCATAACTAAGAGGGCAACGAGCGGGGGAGCCAGCCACCTCATGGATACATCTACGTCCTTCTCCGTAAAAGTCTTTAGCTTGTCCGCCAACTGGGAACCATGGCAAGGGTTCACCTGATCTACCGAAGGATTCCCAACAGGGTTCTCGAGCGGGACGATGAAGTTATAGCGGATCTGGGTGACGTGATCATCGCAAAATCCCGTTTCGAGGGCATGCTCGCCCCGTTGAGGGTGAACGGCGTCGAAGTTATCAGGAACGGCTATACCATGCTCTACTTCGCCTTCATCGGGGAGAACTACGACATTTTGAAGGTCTACGACGAGGAGGGGAACTTCAAGGGGCTCTACGTTGACATCTTGGCGTACACGAAGCGCGAGGGAAACACAGTAGAGATGCTTGACCTCTTCCTCGACGTCTTCATCTTCCCCGACGGGAGGGCTTTTCTCCTCGACGAGGACGAGCTTGAGATGGCCCTCAACTACGGGCTGATCGACAGAGAAACCTTTGACTTCGCCTACAGGGTCGCAAGGGAGATAATTGAGAAGGCCGAGCGCGGCCAGTTCCCGCCCGAAATCGTGTGGAAGTATTAAGGAGGGTTCGGAAGGGAGTCGAGGAATATGTTAATGTAAGCGACGACGTGCGAGGCGAGGTAGCTCTTCCTCCCCACGCTCACCCTCTCCGCTATTCCGTCCAGAAAAGCCTCGTCTTCCGGGCTGAGCCCCTTATGATCCCCCAAGACGAAGGCAACGTTCTGAGGGAAGCGGATATCAGTTATCGGCCTCCCCTCCTCATGGAGATAATAAATGGCTGAGTTTTTCAGAGTAAGTCTCACGACGTCCTCAAAGGTCCTGTTGCTGACGTAGAGGCCGGGGTAAACCTCCACCTCCTTCCCCGGCTCCCTTAATCCTCCGCCGGCCTTGAGGGCCTTCACTATGAGCCTCGCCGTGCTCCTCTCGTCAGGGTTGAGGCGAACCTTCAGCCTAGAGCCTTCAAAGCGTATCGCCTTCGGAGGCTCCGGCGGGCCATAGAGGAGGAGCCAGACGCGCACGTTCTTCCGGAAGCCGTGTGAGAGTAGAAAAGCCGAGTTAAGGAACCTGCAAAGGACGTCTATCCTGCCGCTCGTCCCCGGAAGATCGTTCAGCTTGAAATCCGGCCTTGTGTGAGCCTCGTTCGCCTTGATTATGAACGTCCTCATGAAGAGGGTTGGGAAAGAAGTTTAAAGAGGTTATCCCATTGGGGTCAGGGTGGTGAGATGAAGTTCCTGAAGGAGACCAAAGACGGAACCCTCCTGCTCGTCTACGTCCAGCCGAAGGCCAAGAAGAACGAGATTGAGGGAATCGACGAGTGGCGTGGAAGATTGAAAGTTAAGGTAAAGGCCCCGCCCGTCGGAGGGAAGGCAAACAAGGAGCTCGTTAAGTTCTTGTCGAAGGTTCTTGGAGCTGAAGTTGAGCTGGTTCGCGGGGAGACGAGCAGGGAGAAGGATTTACTGGTCAGGATGAGCGCGGAGGATGTAAAGAAAAGGCTGGGGCTGTAATCACTTCAAAATCCCCAGGCTCTCGTTTGTCTTTCTTATGCTCTCCCACTTCTCGGCGAGCTCAAACATCGCCCTTATCGCGTCGATGTTCTCTGGAACGACGTCGCTCTCCTGGTGGACGGCCTGAATGTAGAAGAGCCTGTTTCCGCGGACGCTTATGCTCTCCTTCCAAACCGCTATCTCGTAGAGGTTGTTCCACTCGCGGTGAAGGTCCCTTGCGAACTCTATTATGTGTGCCGTGCTCTCAAAGCCCTTCTCCTTCTCGAAGAGGAGAACCCTTGTAGTGTTCTCGAAGATATCGACGACGTCCTTCGCCTCGACCGGCTTCTTCAGCTCGACCATTATGCTGTGGACGTGCATGAGCGTCGTTGGGACGACGAAAGCGCTCGTCTCGATGTTAATCGGTATGACCGTCTGGACGTCCGGCCCGTGATGAGAGGGCACCGTAACGCTCGGCGTTATGGCGTTTATGGGACCGCGCTTCGTGTCGTTGGGGTCTGCAGCACGGCGGATCATAACGGCGTAAACGTAGTCTATGTACTCCTGAATCGCGCTCAACGTCCTTGTTAAACCCGTCGTGTTGCAGGAAACTACCCTAACGTAGTCCTTGCCCAAAGCTTTCTCGTAGTTGGCCTGGGCTACGAAGGAAACCTCGGCAACGTTCGCCTTCTCACCGCCCTGAAAAACGGCCTTAACTCCTGCCTTCTCGTAGAGGGCCTTGTTCTTCGCCCCCATCCCGCCCGGAGTGGCGTCAACGATTACATCAACCTCGGTGAGGAGGTCCTCCAGCGTTCCGGCGACCTCAAAGTTGGCCTTCTCAAACCTCGGTAGGAACTCTTCGCTCGCGGCGTAAACCGGAATTCCAAGCTCCATCGCGCGATAGGCTTCAAAGTCCGGCTTTGTTTTGGTGACACCTATGAGCTTCATATCGTCCTGCTTCGTGACGGCGTAAGCCACCCTCTTCCCTATCGTGCCGTAGCCGTTGATTCCGACCTTGACCCTGGCCATGACAACCACCGGGAGTTTTACAGCGATAAAATACTTAAACCTTGTTTTCACTGAGAGTGAAATGGTAAGCGAAAAGGTGATAAACCGGGAAACCGATCAGAATCGGCGGTTCACCATGATACCTCCCCAGGTCAGGGAAATCCTCGAGGAGATGCGAACCGAGCGGATTAGAGGAGCCAGCTGGCTCGCGAAAAAAGGAGCTGAGGCATACCTCCTTCTTTCAGAACTCCTCGTTGGGAAAGAACTTGAACGGGCGCTCTCAGAGATGAGGAAAGAGATCCCCTCCATAAACCCCACCATGGCATCCCTCTACAACCTATCACGTTTCATACCGGTAAGCTCATCTCCAGAGCTTGTAAGGGCCAGAGCTGAGGAGTTTCTCAGGCTTATGGATGAGGCAAGGAGAGAAATCGGGAACATCGGAAGTGAGCTGGTGGACGATGGAGAGGTCGTGATAACCCATTCGTTCTCATCGGCCGTTCTGGAGGTGCTCAGCTCCGCGTGGAGAAAGGGGAAGAGGTTCAGAGTCATTCTTACCGAGAGCTCACCGGACTACGAGGGGATAGCCCTCGCGAACGAGCTTGACTTTCTAGGCATCCCTCACGAGGTCATAACAGACGCCCAGCTCGGTCTCTTCGCAAGAAGGGCAACTCTTGCACTCGTGGGAGCCGACAACGTGACGAGAGACGGAGCCGTCCTCAACAAAGCCGGAACATACCTCCTTGCACTTGCTTGCCATGACGCTGGAGTCCCCTTCTATGTCGCCGCCGAGAGTTTCAAGTTCCACCCTGAGCTGGAGGCGGAGGAAGTTGAGATAGTGGAGCGACCCTACCACAGACAGGGACATAGGGTGAGGAATTATCTCTTCGATGTAACACCCTGGAAGTACGTCCGGGGAATAATCACCGAACTCGGAGTCCTCGTGCCCCCGAAGGAGATCTGACGCTCAGATGAGCATTTCTATTTCATCCCATAACCTCTCTGCCAGCTCGCGCTTGTTCATCCTCGGCAGTCTCTTAACTTCATTGCGGGTGACGAGGAACACTTCGTTCTCCTCGCTTCCAAAGGCCTTGAGCGTGTTCGCGACGACCATGTCGCTTCCCGCGCGCTCAGTCTGCTTCCTGGCTTCCTCTATGAGCTTATCCTCGCTCGTCTCGGCCTTGAAGCCCACGAGGAATACGTCTGGCTGGAGTTCTTTAACGCGGTCTATTATCTTCGGCGTCGGCTCGAGTTCAAGGATAAGACTCTTCCCGCTCTTGATTTTTGCATCCGCCCGGTTTTTGACCCGGAAGTCGCTTACGGCGGCGGCCAAAACCACGACGTCGTATTTCCTGACCTTCAGCTCGTTTTCTATCGCCTCCAGCATCTCCTCAACGGTCTCGACCTCAATCTGGTTCTCGACGAAGCTCGGGACGCTCCCCTTAGTCCTGATGAGTGTAACCTCCGCCCCCCTGAAGTCCGCCTCTTCGGCTATGGCAACTCCCATTCTGCCACTGCTTGCGTTGGTGATGTAGCGAATCGGGTCTATGTACTCCCTCGTCGCTCCTGCCGTGACCAGAACGCGCTTCCCCTCGAGGCTCTTGGGGTGGAGCTTTCTGATGACGCGGTAGACTATCTCGTCTATTGAAGCGACCTTGGCTTTCCCCTCCTCGAAGCGGGGGCCGATGAACTCGACTCCAAGTTTTCTGAGCTTCTCGATGTTCTCTTTAACTATGGGGTGTTCGTACATCGTTGAGTGCATCGCGGGGGCTATCATAATCGGAGTGTGGGAGAATGCGGTCGTTACAACCGTCGTGACGGGTGTGTCATCTATGCCACAGGCTATCTTACCTATGGTGTTCGCCGTCGCAGGGCATACGAGAATCAGGTCGGCCTTGTTCTCGTGCTCTCCAGCCAGTTCAACGTGCTCTATGAAGCCCGTTATCTCTGTTACGACAGGGTTTCCTGTGGCGAACTCCATCGCGTAGGGGTGGATTATCTTCTGAGCGTTCTCGCTCATCACCGCGTGAACCTCTGCCCCGTGCCTTATGAGCTCCCTCGCGAGCTTGACGCACTCGACGGCGGCTATGCTTCCAGGAATCGCGAGAACGATTTTCTTCCCGACGAGCTTTCTGCTCTTGGTCGCGTAGATAAGCTTGACGTGATGGAGCATTGAAATCACCGGTAAGGACTTAGAGCATTCCCGCTAAAAAAACTTCTTCATGAAACGTTGAGCCACGAGAACTCGCGCTCGAGCAACTTGAGCTCCCTCTCCTCGAGCGTTTTGGGATCCACTACCAAAACCAACAAAGCTCCCCTGGACAGAATGTTGTCTTTCAGGCTCGTAAGGAATTTGAAAACCGCATCAAAACCGTTTTCAAGGATTAGATACTCAACCCCCTCAATTATTACGGCGGTGTTATCATCCGCCCGGTCTACGATATACTGCAGAAGGGGCGCAAGCCGACTAGGCTCGATCCTGTTCTCCCCGCTGATCTTCGTGATCCACAGCGTTGGAATGTCCGATTCCCTGAACCTCTCGGCGTTCCTTGCAACGGCCAGCAACTTCCAGCCCCCCAGGAGTCTGAGAAGGCGCTGAAGGGGCATCGAAGCGTTAACAAGGTACGCACCGGACTTTAGAACCCTAGTTCCATCAAAGACCTTGCTCGGAGCGGATTTAAGTTTGAGCTTTCCGTAGATGGGTTGAGCTGTTACGAGGATCCAGATCAAACCAAGGGCCACAAGAACATCATCAAACACTTTCATAAACTCCGTCTTGATTATATCGTTGAGGACGTTAACGAAATAACCAGACCAGAATATCAAGAACCCAATTATCGTGTTATTAACTTCCCTCCTGCCCAAACTTGCTCCAAGCCTTTTCCTTATCCTCATCGCCATTACAACTGTGACCGTCAGCACCGAAAACGCGATTACCTCTGCAAAAAGCTTGATTTGCTCGTAGCTTGTTGTCCCCATGATAGCCGATTTGAGACACTCTTTAAAAGTTTTTCTGAGTAAATAGTACGGATATACCAATAAACCCCCGTACCTTCAATAAAACTATTGAGAATAATAAAACAGGGGAACCCCGCATCGTGTTGGAAGTTAACGGGAAGGGGTCATGGTTATCTTCGTGAGAGAGTTCCGCTCTACCGTTCCAGGCTGATACGAACGTCTGAGGTCAAAGTTACCAAAGTGAGCACTGAGGATCATCTCAATGCCTTCCTCAGGAAGGTCACCCCTAGTTATAACAGTAACCCTGACGGGAACGTAGGGGCCACTCTCCCGCGAGTACTCCATCAGGACAACGACGGGATAGCTCCGGGTTTTAATATGAATTGAGTTTAAAAATGCTTGTCCAACGAGCATCGTCTCGCTATCGCGGAGAACGCTGACCTCGAGAGGTTCTCCATAGGATCTTGCAATCATAAAAAGGATCTCCTCAACCTCATCCTCAGGGACGACTATCCTCAGAGAAACAGTACTCCTGAGCTCGTTGTAGAGAACCCACCTAAGGTAAAGACCCGCATTTGTAACCGGCTGCATTACGGCATTGAGCTTTTCAATTGGAACCTCGAGATCAAATTCTGCCATGATGACACCACCGAATGTAACGCTTGGTGATTAGAGTGAATCACAGCATACCATGTATGATCTTTATTGGATCATTTCTTGATAATGATTTTAAAGGTTTTGGTAGTTAGAAGGAAAAGTGAAAATAGATTGAACCCGGAGGGTCGGCCACTTATTTTACCAATCAAATTTGAACACGTTATTGTAGCGTGTTCTTTGAAGTTATTTTGCCATCATACTATATAAACTTTTCCCCAAAAATTGTGAGTTTTACAACACAATCTTGGAAATTTTACAAAAATTAAGATTCTTCTCGAATAGCATCCTCCCTAAACCTGCTGACCTCATCCTGAGTGCCAACCCACACAACGATCACGGGCTCAACGGTTATCATGCCGTCGTTTATCATCGGTTTGATCTCACAGATGGCCTTCTCTATCTTGTAACCCCTGTCAACAACCTCAATAACAACGGGGAGATCCGTGGAGAGCCTCATTACATCACCGGAGTGAATGCGACTTTTCTTTCCAAACCCGTATATACCGCGATAAACGGTTGCCCCCGCTATTCCCATCTCCCTCAGCTTTTCTACTATCGCTTTATAAAGGGGCCTCCCCTTCCAGCGGTCGTTTTCCCCAATGTATATCTTAAGACGAAGGGTGTTCCAGTGTTCAACCTCGACCATAGTCTCACCTCCTCGCCAATAGGAACCCAATGAAAACTAAGCTGATGGTTACAAAAACGTTTGCCGCGACGTTCAGACCAGCCATAATGTACTCCCTCTCCCGGAGGAGGGAGAACGTCTCGTATGAGAAGGTTGAAAAAGTGCTTAAACCCCCACAGAAGCCCGTACCAAGAAAAGCCCTCCAATCGCTCGGTACGTCAAAACCCCAGAACAGGAGGCCGTAGAGGTAGCCGAGGATGAAGCTGGCGAGTCCATTGACCATGAGAGTTCCAACCGGAAAGTCCCTGTAAACGGGGAGCAGTCCCGACAGGTAGAACCGGAAGAGGGCCCCCAGCGCGCCACCCGCTGCTACAGCCAAAGCCATCTTCGCGTTCATCGCTGCACCACCCAGAATCCTTTTGAAACGGAGATCAGGCCTTTTTAAAGTTTAGGTAGTACCTGACCTTCTCCTCAACGGATGAGTAGTCCCTCTCCTCCACGCCCAGTTTTTCCCTGAGCCGCCAGTTCTGAGCTATCATAGCAGAAAGCCGGACTCGCTGACCCCATCATAGAGCACGCTTTCAATGACGCTACGCTCAAAGTTATCAAGACTCCTGCAAACCGGACAGCCCTCGCCGCTAAGGCTTTCACAGAGGTGTACTCCTAATCGGATCTATGAGAATCATGTTGGAGTATCAAAGATACCTCATCATTGACTCGATAACTGCCAGTGCGCGGTATGTGTTCTGGAAGTTGGAAATGCCCAGCTCAAGGCTCCTCCTGAAGCCGCCGTTGGGATTCTGGAGCTGACGTATGAACCATATGTGCCTCCTCGGGTAGGTCGGACTTTCGTTCTGGAGCTCAAGACCCCTAGTGGCATAAAAGGTCGGCTCAAGGTAGGGCGGAAGACTGTATGGCACCTCAGTAAAGCCACCCCAGTCACCGCAGAGCTCGCAGTTCCTGAAGTGTGGACTCCTTGGCGGGCGATAGCCGAGGATGTAAAGCGTGAAGAGAGCCTGATACGTCATCGTTGTCGTGGGCTGTTTGACGCCGTAGCCGTTTCCATTGCGGAACTTCATAACGAAGGTTCTGATCGCGTCCCTCTCGTCGGGGTTGAACTTCAGGTTGATTGCATCGAAGGCTTTGGTAACCCAGTAGGTGGCCTCGAGCGGGGTCGCCGTTCCGAACTCCTCACTTCCCCCGAGTCCGACCGCAAACTTGCCTTCCGCGGGGTTGTACTTGGTGAAAACTATCTCGCTCTTCTCCCTCGCAAGGTCTTTGGCCCCAAGCAGGACAAGGCCCTCAAGGGCCATCGCTATTGCGACTACCGCCGTCTGGGGCTGGATTGCGTTGCCAAGGAATTCTATAGTCTTTTCTGGCTCGGGGAACTCGATGCCCAGGAGGTTGTAGATTTTAATCGCGTAGTAGGTGTCGTTCACATTGGTGTCATCAAGGACGCTCACGAAGCAGTAACCACCGTCCTCGTGGCGTCTCTCCTCAACGTAGTGCAGGACGGCATTGACGTTAACGTAGCGCCCGATTTCGTAAAGCTTCGAGCCCATTCTACCGCCTCCTAAGCGTTTAGCGGAGAACAGGCGTCATCAGCCCCTACGGGCGGTTCGGGCCCGAAGCCCCGGGCGGACGCCATCGCCCAACCACCTCTCAGGGAGGTGTTTTAAAACATTTTCGCCACACCCAACGTTAAAAGGAGTAACCCCAAACAAAGGAGGGGTGTCTTATGGTAACGTTCGTTCCGTTCGGCGAAAAGCCAAACCGGGAAGGCGTTGAATACGCGAGGAAACTCCTGCTGAGGGAGGGACTGATCGAAGAAGCGAACACCAGAATCGTGGAGAGCCGAAACGTGGAGGGCCTCGCAAAAGTGCTTCAGCCAGATTGTTGCTACGTCGTAGGGGAGCATCTCGCCACCTACGGGATCACAATGAAACTCAGACCTCCCTCCATCCTGAGCGTGGACGCCCACACTGACCTCATGCACGACTACCTCGATCACGGCTCGTGGCTGGCCTACGCCCTTGAAAACGGGATTGTGAACCGGGCAGCGGTAGTTGGTGCCGTGCTGATGATACCAACGACGAACAGAACCCGGCTGTGGAAAAGAAGGGTGCGGATTTACCCCGCCCTTCCAAGAACGAGGAGAACCGGAAGGGGGTGGAAAGCCTACATCAACCTCTCCAACCATGGGGTGGGAGGCGTGCTCGACGACGCTCTTAAGTATCTTGGGAGGGAAGTCTACCTCACGATCGATCTCGACGTTCTGAGGCCTGAATACAGGATAGCAAGGTTTCAGCACGGAGAACTCACCTTGGAGGAACTCCTGGAGTTGATAGAGGGCATCAAAAACCGCTTTAAGATAATCTCCTTTGATCTGGCCGAGATATCGGAGAGGATAAAGAGGTCAAAGCAGGGCAAAAAAGCCCTCGTTGAGGTGTTTTCGGCACTGAGGTGGTGAAAGGTGAAAGGACCCACCGAGGAGGAGATTAGGAAGGTTATAATGCCCCTCATGCTATCTGGTGCAAAGATGCTCGACAGACACTGTCCCAAGTGTGGATCGCCGCTCTTTGAGAAGGATGGAAGGGTCTTCTGCCCGGTCTGTGAATACAGGGCAAAACAGAGGAGAGAGAAGGCAAGGGGACTCGAAGATGTACTCCTTCAAAAGCTGAACGAGCTTGCATTAGACCTTCCCGACGATCCAGAGGAGCTTGAGAAACGCTTAAGTGTGATGGAGAGGATAATAGACCTGATTGAAAAGTACAGAAGGCTGGAGGGATCAACGTGAAGAACAGGAGGGTTTTAAAGGCCCTTGAGGCTGGCCCCAAGACCGTTGAGGAGATAGCAAAGGAGACCGGACTGGGAGTAATGGAGGTCAGGAGATACCTCCTCCGGTTCGCGGAAGGGGGAAAGGTCGAGAGCTTCGAGAAGGACGGCAAAATATACTGGAAGATACGGGAGAAAAAGCCCGAGGAGGAAGAGTTCAAATACGTTTGAGGATTTTTCCCTTTGTCTACCTATTTCTCGAATGGAAAGAATCAAGAAGAAGGGAAGGGGACAGTTTCAAAGCGGCTTGGCCTTCTCCCAGTACTCGTTGAACTTACCCTCAAAGAGTTCCCTGACGCGGAAGTCCTTGATCCATATCTGGGTCTCGTAGTTGAAGTAGCGGGCAGCCATGTCCTCAAGGGCGAAGAAGACCTCGTCGTCGCAGATGAGCATCGGTAGCTCAAACTTGTCGGCGACTCTGAGTTCGATCTTGCCGGCCTTTGCGTAGTCGAGCAGCTTGGAGGACTTAAGCCTCGGGAGGAGGTTCTCAGCGACAACGATCTTAACTTTAACGCCCCTGTCAACCGCGGCTATGATGTCCTTGTCGAGGTTAACCGCTATGTATCCATCATCGGCGAGGAGTATCTTCTCCTTAACGCCCTCGAACATCTCCTTGGTCTTAAGGGTGGCGTTCCTGATTCCACGAACGACCCAAACGCGTTCCACGCCGTACTTCGGGATCTCCGTCTCAATGAGCGGGGTCATAAGTTCGAGGAGCTCCTCTTTCGCTTTCTTCTTAGCCTCAAGCTCTTCCTTAACGCGCTCCTGCCATTCCTCAATGAACTTCTCAAGGATGTTCTGCGGGTGGACAGGCCTGTACTTGTTAACCTTACCCGGCTGGCTTATGGCAAATCCCTTCTTTTCGAGGCTCCTGAGAACGTCGTATGTCCTTGGAGCCGGAACCTCCGAGACGCTTGCCAGCTCTGCCGGGGTCAGTACTCCAAACCCTACCAGAGCCACGTACGCCCTTGCCTCGTACAGGTTCAACTCAAAGTGCTCCTGGAGGAGCTCTACCATCCTGTCCTTCACCATCTTTACCACCACCAAAATTTCTTGTTTATAATGTCCGCATAAGCCCATATAAATTTTTTCCCTCTATTCAGTCGGGGACAAATGCAAGAGGTATCCCGTAATGAAATAACTCTTACCGGTCTTATTTAGAGTGCATGGAGATGCAACGTTATTACTATGCCTATTTTTTGACTTTAAAGGTTTTTGGTTGGAAAAATATCCGCCCGAAAAAACAGCGTTACTATCAAGCAAACGGGAAAAAGAAAAAGGGTTACGGATAGTGACAGGGGACTAGCTGCACCCTTCCTTTTTAATCTCGCATGTTATTTCGCGATACAGTTCGTTCAGAACATCAAGGTAATTCAGCTTACCCTCCTCGATGAGATCCATCTTCTCCTCTAGTTCCCTCGTTTTCTCCTCGCTTACCAGCTCGCGGTATTTGCTGACAAGATAGTGATAAACCTTAATGCCCTTCTCAGTCGGAACAAGCTTCTTCCTACCCCTTGTTTCGAAAACGTAGTACCTCTGGAGGAGGGTCTGTACTATTTTTGCGTACGTTGACGGCCTTCCGATACCGCGCTCCTTCATCAGGGCTATTATATCGCCCTGCGTGTAGAGTGAAACCTTCGGCGCCTTCCACTTCTTGGACTCGACGACCTTGAGCTTTGCTCCCTGCTCAAGCTTCGGCAGCTGCCTCATCGGCGGTGAGCGAAGTTTCGTCCAGCCGTCCTTGAGGATTTCGACGTAGCCTTCGAGCTCGACCTTCCCGACACCCGCGTTTATAACGGCCTTTTCGTAGAGAACCTTCGCTGGAACCATCTGGCTCGTCATGAAGCGCCTGAATATCATGTCGTAGAGCCTGTAGTGGTTGCGCGTGAGGTTCCTCGGAAGCTGGATTACGCCGTCGCGGATGAGCTGCATCAACCTTCCTGTGTCGATGGGTCTCGTCGGCCTTATAGCCTCGTGCGTACCCTCTTCACCCCAGGGCCTCGGCTTGAAGTACTCCTCGCCGAGCTCGCTCGTTATGTACTCCCTGGCGATTTCTATACCAGTACTGCTGACGTGGGTGCTGTCGGAACGGTGGTAGGTGATAAGCCCGAGTTCAAAGAGGTCCTGCGCCAAGCGCATCGTCTCAGGCGCGGAAAGCTTGAGGAAGGTGGAAGCGTCGCGGAGCATCGCGTCCGTTGTGTACGGCGGGGAGGGGTTGAGTTCCCTCTCCTCAAGCTGGACCTCCTCCACCGTAACGTACTCGGGTGGCTCAACGTCCTTGCCGTCCTTTCCTAGCTCGACCGTTACCTGAAGGCCGTTCTCAAGGGTTAGACCGAGGAAGTAAACCTCGCTCTCGGTAAACTCCTTGTACCGCTCGATGATCCAGCCAAGGACAGGTGTCTGAACCCTTCCGGCGGAGAGGTTCCGGTTCTCAAAGACCCTCTGGAGCTCCTGGCTGAGCTCAAAGCCTATCCACCTGTCCTCTATGCGCCTCACCATCTGGGCCTCTACCCTCGCCTCGTTGACGTCCCTCGCCTCACGTATGGCCTTCATTATGGCCGGCCGCGTGACCTCGTGGAACTCAACGCGCTTGATGTTGGGTGTATATGGAGCCAAGACGTTCCTTATGTCCCAGGCTATTTTCTCACCCTCCGTATCCGGGTCGGTCGCGATGAGTATCTCGTCAACCTCCTGCGCTATCTCACGCATTGCTTTGACGTTCTCAAGGGCATCGTGGACGTTTCTGCTTCCACAGCGCGGACAGACGCCCCTCTCCTCCCAGTCCACGAACTGATAACCGCAGTCGCGGCACCGCTTTATTGTATCGTAGATCGGGATGAACTTGAACATATCTTCCTCGCGCTCGATTAGAACGCCGTGGTAGCCCTCGTTCGTGACTAGGTCGAACATATGCCCCCCGCTCGCCAGAATCGTTAACATTTTGTCGCCCACGCTGACCTCGTAGGCAACGAGCTCACCTATTCTAGTCTTGCTCGGCTTCCCGAAGAAGTTGGCTATCGTCCTAGCCTTGTTGGGGCTCTCCACAATCATGAGGGCCGATTTGACGAGGTCCTTGACCTTCGAGCTTATCTTGCCCTCCATAACCAGCTTTACCTTCTCCCTGTCCTCGTCTATCTCCTTCAGGAGTTTCTCGAGGTCAAGCTCCTCGAAGGGCACCATCTTGAACTCCGTGAAGCGCCAGCGCATCTGCCTGACAAGGCCGTTGAAGACCTTCTCGTTGTCCACTATAAGGACGCTCAGTCCCTTCGTTATTCCGCCGGCAAATAGGCGGCTCGTCCTCCCGGTTGCCTGGATGTAGGTTCTGACGTCCGGAATCTCGATGAACCACTTGCCCTCCTCCTTTACGAGGCTGACGAAGGGGTCTTCGGCAAGCCTTCTAAGGACGTCCTCCTTCTTCAGGACCTCGCGCAGAAACTCGACGAGCTCGCGGAAGACGTTGAGAACCGTCTTGTGGAAGTCGTTCTCGATGGGAAGGCCCTCGGCTAAAGCCTCCTCAATCTTGAGGAGCTCGAACTGAGGGATGTTTCTAATCAGCCTCCTGAGCCTCGCGTGGAGCTTCTCTGCAGTTTTCCTGTCCTCATCGTCAAGGAAGTCCATGACCTCGCCCAGCAGACCGAGGGCGCGGTATATGGTGGGCCTCTCAAGATCTATGCTAAAGCGGAACTTGGGAACACCCGTGAAGACCGCGTAGCGGATGAGGTGGGGCAAATCCAGGCCCCTGACTATCGAGCCGTAGTAAGTTGCGACGCCGACGAGGTAATCAGCTTCACCGTTCTCAAACCTCTCAACGGCCTTCTTGTTCTTCGAGCTCGCGAGCTCAACGGCGAAGCCTTTCTCGCGGAGGTAGTTCACGAGCTCCTCGGCGTAGCTCAGCCCCTGGTCAATGGGGACGAATATCAGGCCACCCTTCCCGAGTTTCCTGAGGAGCTCCTCCACGTGCTCCTTAACGTCTTTGCTCGGCTTCAAATAGCTGTCCACGACGTTCCTCAGCGCGCTCCTTCCCGAGCCAACTTCAAAGCCGAGCAGTTCGCGGTAGAGCTTTATCCTGTCGCCCCTCGCCGAGCCAGTCGCCGATGCGATAATCATGATTCCGATGTCGTTCTTCCTCTTGAACTCCTCAATCTCGCGCTGGAGCTTCTCTATCGCCTCGTTGAGCTCCTTAAGCCTGTCGTTTTTGTCCTCACTGTTTCCGTTGAGGTATCTCGCCATCTGCTTCTTGAGCCTGATGATTTCCCACGCCTTGCCGATGATTTCCTCGGTGAAGCCGAGGAGCAAAAGCGAGCGGTCTATGTTCTTGCTCGCCTTGAGGAAGGCATCGACGTCGTCAACGAAGATGAAGTCGAAGTGCCTCCCCTTCAGCTTCTCGTCGAAGTTTCTAGCTAACCACTGGGCGCTCGTTATGAGTATGTCGTAGTCCCCGCCCTCAATTTTGGCGAGCATCTCCTCCTTTTCCTTCTTCCTGAGGTTGCCGTGATAGTAGGCGAGCTTAACGTCCAGCCCCGTCCTCTCGATTATCGCCTGAACCTTTCTTATGGTCTGGATTACCAGGGGCGTCGTGGGGACGACTATGTAGCTCTTCTTGCCCTTCGTGGCGTAGTAGACGGACATGAACGCTCCAAAGGTGCTCTTGCCCATTCCCGTTGGGGCTATGATTGAGAAACTCCTGCCCTTGAGGAGCCTCTTAACCCAGGTTCTCTGGGCGCTCCAGAAGGTAAAGCCAGTGGCCTTCTTAAAGAAGTCCTCTATCTCGCGGCTTTCGCTCTCAAGGCGGTATATCCTCTCCCATTCCTTCAACCGGTTTGCCTTGAGAAGGGCATCTCTGACGGCAGAAACAAGCTCAAAATAAGAGTCAACTACGATTGGTTCATTTAAACAGCTCTCGCATGGGTTTCTCATGTAGAGCCTCTCGTCGGATATCCTGCCCCCGCAGTTGGGGCACATCTCCCGGTACAGGGCCTTCATGGTCTCACCCCACCGATCTTATCCTTAAACGTTGAAACTCCGATTTAAGCCTTTCTGTGAGGGCGTAATCAGGAAACAGGGCGGAGTATTCATTCAACAGAACCCCTATCAGCGTCAGTTTTCTGGCATCTGGATCCTTTCCAAGGATGTTAAAAGCCTCATAAAAGAGTTTTGCAGCGTCGCTTCCGCTCTCATCGGTTTCAAGGGCGTGCTCAAGCTCCCTGAGGAGCACTCTCCATCTCAGCTCTGGGACGGAGTTTAACATTGAATACGCGCAGCCCTCGCCGAAGGGTTCCTCATCGGGACAGTCAAAGTAGAAACCCCTCTCGTACGCTATTTTAACCGCCCGAACGTGCTCGCAGTTGCCGCCCAGGGGACACGTGCAGAAACTCGAATCCCCGTTAACTTCAACATAATAGGGATAGTCATCAAGGACCTTACCGTAGAGTCGATTGCCGGATTTCACGACCCAGAGAACCCTGCCGGAGTAGTAGAGACCCTCCCCGTCCATGATAACCACAGAAGTTAGTAAGAAATGCCATTTAAAAAGCTATCGTAGGGGGAATAAAAATCAAAGCTCAAGGCTGAGCCTTCTAACGACCGGGTTCTCAGCCTCTTCTGGCTTTATCTCTTCGATGCTCTCAATCCATATCTTGGTCCTCGGAACGCGGTGCTTGCTCCCTATCTCGGAGTAGACAAGCTCCTCGACGTGCTCCGGCTTAAGAGCACGGTACTCCTTGGTGAAGGGCTGCTTGAGCTTACCCCTCTGGAAGATTCCCTTAACGCGGTAGACCTTGACCTCCATTTCCATCCCTCCTTCAGCGGGCCTTTGAAGGCGAACTTTTAAGCTTTATCCGAGGAAGCCCAAAGCTTCTTCAATCTTCACTATCTCGGGGCCTGTCGTCAGGTGTCCGACGACGACGCCGTACGAGTTGGCTATCATACACGATCCGACGAATGGGACGCCCATGTTGGCGGTTCCGACGTATACATCGACCTTGAAGAGGTCGCTCAGCCACTCAAGCTCCTCGTCGGTCGCCTCTGGGTGCACGAGACCGCCTTTGTTCGTGACGACGCCAACGCTTCCAACCGCTGTATAGTCTGCTATAACTCCCCTCTCGACGGGGACACCGAGTATGTCCTCAATCTTCCTCGCCTCTTCCCTCGTGAAGTCCTTGCTGACCAGAGCACCTTTGTCGTTGGCCAGAATCAGGTTCCCAAAGGCGGTGAGCCTGCTCTGGAAGGGGACGACCTCCATGTCAATTCCGTACTCCCTGAGCTGGGCGTTTATGAAGTCGAGCTCGGCGTCCCAGATGTACCAGGGGACTATGAGCGCGTTGGAGTTTCCCGCCACGAATATGCCGACGATACGCGACTTCATGACGCTCGTCTCGATGAGCGGGACCTTCAGAACTTCCCTAAGGGTGGCAAGCTTCTTCTCGCCGAGGCCCTCTCTAATCACCGCTACCCTGTCGGTGGCGAAGCCGTAAACGCCGAGGTACGGGGAGTTTTCAAAATCGAGCCTCTCGATGTGCATCTCTTCACCTCTAAAAAGTGGTTAAAATCAGGCCAGAGAGACCTTCGCAACCCTCTTGCCGTCAACTACCTCGACGACGACCTTAACGCGGAGCTTGTTGGGTGGTTTCTCAGCCCCGCGCTCCCAGAGCTTCTCGTTGACGGCCGGCTCGAGCTTGACCTCCTCGGCCTTGGCGTGCCTCGCTATCCACTCGCGGACGAATTTGGCCGCTCTCGGGGCCCTCTTCCAGCGTGGAACGCGCTTCTTTATCTTTCTGATAGGAACGACGAATATGACCTCCTGACCGGGTTCAATTGGCATCTACACCACCTCACTCCTTAAGCTTTGTTCTCCTCCAGTGCCTCCTCTTCGGGTGTGTCATAACTTTCCTGTTGGTCTTTACGATAACCCAGACGGGAACGCGCCTGTTCTGCTTAGCGGCCTTAGCGAGCCTCAGCTTCTTTGCAAGCGGCTTGTTTCTCGCCATGGCTACACCTCCCGGTTTGCTAAAGTCATCGTGAATGCCTAACGTTCCTTCCGCTACCCGTTTTTAAGCTTTTTTGTGAAGCTTGAGAAAAGTCCAAAGAAAATGGAAGGAGCTCAGAATATCAGCGGTGCCCTGTACTCGCCCCAGACCTCGCGAAGGACGTCGGTAACCTCGCCGAGGGTTGCGAGATGGCGGTGCGCCTCGATGATGTAGGGCATGAGGTTCTCGTCCTCGGTTTCGGCCGCGTTCCTGAGCTTATCGAGGGCCTCCTCGACCTTCTTGCTGTCCCTCTCGGAGCGGAGCTTCTTGAGGCGCTCAATCTGCTTCTCGCGGATGCTCGGGTCAACCTTGAGTATCTCAACCTCTATCGGCTCGTCCGTCTGGAACTTGTTGACGCCGACGATTATCCTCTTGCCCTCTTCGATTTCCTTCTGGTACTTGTAGGCGGCATCGGCAATCTCCTTCTGTATGTAACCGCGCTCTATGGCCCTCATCATTCCGCCCATCTTCTGAATCTTCTCGATGTACTTCAAAGCCTCCTCGTAGATGTGGTCGGTGAGCCACTCGATGTAGTAGGCACCTCCGAGCGGGTCAACGGTGTCAACGACACCGCTCTCGTAGGCGATAATCTGCTGGGTCCTCAGGGCAATTCTCACGCTCTTCTCGGTCGGGAGGCTCAGCGCTTCGTCGTAGGAGTTGGTGTGCAGGCTCTGTGTTCCACCGAGGACGGCAGCTAAAGCCTGAATGGCAACGCGGACGATGTTGTTCTCGGGCTGTTGAGCCGTAAGGGTTGAACCTGCGGTCTGGGTGTGGAAGCGGAGCATCATGGAGCGCGGGTTCTTGGCGTTGAACCACTCCTTCATGATGTAGGCCCAGAGCCTCCTCGCGGCCCTAAACTTCGCAATCTCCTCGAGGAAGTTGTTGTGCGCGTTGAAGAAGAAGCTCAATCTTGGAGCGAACTTGTCAACCTCCATACCGCGCTCGATGACAGCCTTGACGTACTCTATACCGTCAGCCAGGGTGAAGGCGACCTCCTGGACCGCGTTGGCCCCGGCCTCTCTGATGTGGTAGCCGCTTATGCTTATCGAGTTCCACTTGGGAATGTTCTCGGCGCAGTACATTATGATGTCCGTTGTAAGGCGCATGCTCGGTTGCGGCGGGAAGATGTAGGTTCCCCTCGCTATGTACTCCTTAAGGATGTCGTTCTGAACAGTTCCGCGGAGCTTCTCCTGGGGAATCCCCTGCTCCTCGGCAACCAAAATGTACATCGCGAGCAGATTAGCGGCGGTCGAGTTAATCGTCATGCTCGTTGAGACCTTGTCGAGCGGAATGCCGTCGAAGAGAATCCTCATGTCCCAGAGCGAATCAATGGCAACTCCAACCTTTCCGACCTCACCTTCAGCCATCGGGTGGTCGGAGTCGTAACCGAGCTGTGTAGGCAGGTCAAAGGCAACGCTCAAACCCGTCTGCCCCTGCTCAAGGAGGTATTTGTAGCGCTTGTTGCTCTCTTCAGCTGTAGCGTAGCCCGCGTACTGTCTCATCGTCCAGAAGCGACCGCGGTACATGGTCGCGTAGACGCCGCGGGTGAACGGATATTCTCCTGGGAAGCCGAGCTTCTCAAGGTAGTCCCAGTCCTCGCCGAGGTCAGCGGGAGTGTAGAGCCTCTTAATCTCGAAACCGTCATCGGTCATGAACTTCTCCTTTCTCTCGGGTCTCTTCTCGATGAACTTTTTGACCGTGGTCTCCTCCCAGCGCTTCTCCTCCTCGCGAATCTTGGCGAGCTTCTCCTTATCGAAGGTCATATCAACCACCGCTTAGGGTAGGGTGGGGAACTATAAAAACCTTTTACATAGCGAAAGGAAGCATTTGGCATTGGATAAAAAGTCCAGTTTGAGATGTTCGAAAACCTGACAAAACGTCGAGTAGAGAAGGGCATCGTTTTGAATATTGTTCCGAGTTGGAGCAAAAAACCTAATAAACAACGAATTTCTAAACGGAAAATTGAAAACTTTGCGGAGGTGGTGGCGTGCAGACCGTGACAAGGAGGGCCAGCTCCAAATGGGTAACCGGGCTGAGACCCAAACTGGAGGAAGCCTTCTCGCGCGGGGCCTTCGAGGGAACTCTCGTTGGGAAGGCCGAGCTCAGGGGGCTCGACATGCTGGAGGTCGTTGAGGTAAAGCTCGTCCCCGGAAAGCCCGAAGGGCCGTCCTTCGAGGTCTCGGGTAGAATCGTGACGTTCAAGTTCCCCTTGGAAAAGGGACAAAACTTAGAGGACGTCTACTACCCCTTGATGGGCATGCTCAACAGGGTCTAAAGCTTTAAGCTCCCTCCCCAAGTTTTTCTGATGCTCGTCAAAGGTATCGGCCTCGACAGCTCGGCAAAGCTGGCCTTCCAGAGCCACGCCCACAGCGACCACTTCGTCAGCGGGGAGGTTATCTTCGCGACCAGGGCGACGAAGTTCCTCAGCCACCTCCGCAAGGGCGGGTTCTACCGTGAGGTAAAGTTCAGGAAGACCTTCTACATCGGCGACGTTAAGGCGAAGCTCTATCCAGCCGGCCACATGCTCGGTTCGGCTGGAATAAAGCTCTGGCTCGAGGCCGGAACGCTCTTCTACACCGGCGACACCAAGTGGTTCAAGCTAAGAACTGCCGAGAAGAGCCGCTTCCCGAGGGCGGACTTTCTGGTAATCGAGGCTACCTTCGGCGTCCCCGCTTTTGCGTTCCCCTCCCCTAGGGAAGCGGAAAAGAAGTTAATCTCTTTCGTCGAGGAAGCTCTCGACAGGGGAAAGAAACCGGTTCTCTACGTCAACCAGATGGGGAAGGCCCAGGAGGTTATGAAGATACTCGACGTCCACGGGATAACGGTCAGGCCCTCGCGCGAGATGCTGAAGGTTGCGAGGGTGTACTCGAAGTTCGGAGTCCGCTTCGACAACATCGAGAGAGATGGGGAGGTAATCCTTCGCTCCTATCGCTCTCCTAAGGTTGAGAACTCGTTAAGTCCCTGGGAACTGACGGTTTCTGGATTTGGAAGGCTGAAGCTCAGCAACCACGCCGACTTCTGGGAGCTGGTAAGGATTGTTGAGAAAGTCAAGCCTGAGAAGGTATTCACAGTCTATGGCTTCGCCCGGGAGTTTGCTGAAATTCTCAGGGGACTCGGGCACGAGGCCTTTCCATTACTGCCGAACTCGGAGATTAAGGTTTGAACGCCGTTCAATATGCACCCGCTTTTTCCCGTGAACCTTGAACATAGAACGAGATCCGAACCGAAACCTTAATATATTCGGAATTCATCAAAATATATCGAAGAACCTTCGCTATTGGGGTCTATTTGTTAGAGAGGTTGCGGGCACGTGGCAGGATCCCCGCGGCCTGAAGGCCTCAGGCGTTTGGGCATCACAGCTGAAAGGGGGTGATACCCAAGCCACCCCTCCCACTTCTATCATCTGTTTCTTCTGAGCCCTAAATCCCGGCCTTCTGGAGACCATTTTTAGTCACCTTTTGTATGGTAAATCGAAAAGTTTATAAAGGGTTCCTTTTTAGTAACTACTGGTAACCAAAATAAAGGCCGTCGGGAGGTGATGCCCGATGGTCTGGAGAAGGGACCGCTACTGGGACCCGTTCGATATAATGAGGGAAATCCAGGAGGAGATTGACGCAATATTCCGCGACTTCATGAGGGGCCCAAGAATCTGGAGCTACCGCGAGCCCAGGGAGAGCATTGCCATCAGCGAGAGCTGGAGAGAGCCCTTCGCGGACATCTTCGACCGCGGTGACAAGTTTGTCATCACCGTTGAGCTTCCAGGAGTCAGGAAGGAGGACATCAAGCTCCGCGTTACAGAGGACACCGTTTACATCGAGGCCCAGATAAGGCGCGAGAAGGAGCTCGAGGAGGAGGGCGCCATAAGAATCGAGCGCTACTACAGCGGTTACAGGAGGGTCATCAGGCTCCCCGAGGAGGTCATCCCAGAGAAGGCGAAAGCGAGGTACAACAACGGCGTCCTCGAAATCGAGATCCCAAAGAAGAACCCAAAGAAGCCCGAGGGAGAGGGCTTCGAGGTCAAGATCGAGTGACCCTTTCGTTATTTCCTGCTTTTAACACCGGAGGGGGCTCCACCCCCCTACAACCCTCAATAAAGCGATATTTCGATAAAATAAACCCGTCACAATCATCGCTCATGAAAAGGAGGTGGTATAGATGAGCGAGAGGAAGGAAATCAAGCTTAAGGTCGCGTCCGCTTACCAGAGGGACGTTGGAAGGGGAATCGTCAGGATTGACAGGAAGGCTATGCGCGAGCTCGGCGTCCAGCCAGGCGACATAGTGGAGATTATCGGAACCAAGAACACCGCCGCCGTTGTCTGGCCCGCCTATCCCGAGGACGAGGGACTCAGCATCATCAGAATGGACGGAACCATAAGGAAGAACGCGGGAGTTGGACTCGGCGACGAGGTTACTGTCAGAAAGGCCGACGTTAAGGAGGCGAAGAAGGTCATCGTTGCCCCAACCGAGCCGATCAGGTTTGGAAGGGACTTCGTCGAGTGGCTCCACAGCAGGCTCGTCGGCAGACCCGTCGTCAGGGGAGACTACATAAAGGTCGGAATCCTCGGTCAGGAGCTCACCTTCGTGGTAACCGCGACTACGCCAGCTGGAATCGTTCAGATAACCGAGTTCACCGATTTCCAGGTCAGCGAGAAGCCCGTCAAGGAGGTCGCCAAGACCGCCACGCTCGGTGTTACCTACGAGGACATCGGTGGCCTGAAGGACGTCATCCAGAAGGTCAGGGAGATGATAGAGCTCCCGCTCAAGCACCCGGAGATATTCGAGAAGCTCGGCATCGAGCCTCCGAAGGGTGTCCTGCTCTACGGTCCGCCGGGAACAGGTAAGACCCTCCTTGCCAAGGCCGTCGCCAACGAAGCCAACGCCCACTTCATAGCCATCAACGGGCCGGAGATAATGAGCAAGTACTACGGCGAGAGCGAGGAGAGACTTAGAGAGGTCTTCAAGGAGGCAGAAGAGAACGCACCGGCGATAATCTTCATCGACGAGATTGACGCGATAGCTCCAAAGAGGGAAGAGACCCACGGCGAGGTTGAGAAGAGGGTTGTTTCACAGCTCCTGACGCTGATGGACGGCCTCAAGAGCAGGGGCAAGGTCATAGTCATTGCCGCAACCAACAGGCCAGATGCCATCGACCCGGCCCTCAGGAGGCCAGGAAGGTTTGACAGGGAGCTTGAGGTTGGCGTTCCAGACAAGCAGGGCAGGAAGGAGATACTCCAGATACACACCAGGGGAATGCCCATCGAGCCCGACTTCAGGAGGGACAAGGTGATAGAGATACTCGAGAAGCTCCGCGGTGACGAGAGGTTCAGGGACGTTATAGACAGGGCCATAGAGAAGGTCGAGAAGGCGAAGGACGAGGAGGAGATAAAGAGGGACCTCAGGGAGCTTGACGAGAGGCTCTACGACGAGGTCAAGGCGAGGCTCATCGACGCCCTGCTGGAGGAGCTGGCCGAGGTCACTCACGGCTTCGTTGGAGCGGACCTCGCAGCGCTCGCAAGAGAGGCGGCGATGGCCGCTCTAAGGAGGCTCATCAAGGAGGGCAAGATTGACTTCGAGGCCGAGCACATACCCAGAGAAGTCCTCGAAGAGCTCAAGGTCACCAGGAAAGACTTCTACGAGGCGCTCAAGATGGTCGAGCCGTCAGCGCTCAGGGAGGTCCTCCTCGAGGTGCCGAACGTCCGCTGGGACGACATCGGAGGCCTTGAGGACGTGAAACAGGAGCTCAGGGAAGCTGTAGAGTGGCCGCTCAAGTATCCAGAAGCATTCATGGGACTCGGAATCACCCCGCCGAAGGGAATCCTGCTCTACGGTCCACCGGGAACTGGTAAGACTCTCCTCGCCAAGGCCGTAGCGAACGAGAGTGAGGCCAACTTCATCGCCATCAAGGGTCCAGAGGTGCTCAGCAAGTGGGTCGGCGAGAGCGAGAAGAACATCAGGGAGATATTCAGGAAGGCTCGTCAGGCCGCTCCGACGGTGATATTCATAGACGAGATTGACGCCATCGCACCGCGCAGGGGCACCGACGTCAACCGCGTAACCGACAGGCTCATCAACCAGCTCCTGACTGAGATGGATGGTATTCAGGAGAACAGCGGTGTCGTCGTCATTGGAGCCACCAACAGGCCGGACATACTCGACCCGGCTTTGCTCAGGCCAGGAAGGTTTGACAGGCTGATACTCGTTCCAGCGCCGGATGAGAAGGCCAGGCTGGAGATATTCAAGGTGCACACCAGGAAGGTTCCGCTGGCGGAGGATGTCAACCTCGAGGAGCTCGCCAAGAGAACCGAGGGCTACACAGGTGCCGACATTGAGGCAGTGGTGAGAGAGGCCGCGATGCTCGCCATGAGGAGGGCGCTCCAGGAGGGCATCATCAGGCCCGGAATGAAGGCCGACGAAATCAGGAGGAAGGTCAAGGTCACCATGAGGGACTTCGAGGAGGCACTGAAGAAGATTGGGCCGTCGGTGAGCAAGGAGACGATGGAGTACTACAGGAAGATACAGGAGCAGTTCAAGCAGTCGCGCGGGTAAACGCGCGACCAGTGAGCGTAAGCTCACGCAGTCTCGTGGATGACCACGAGACCCAGCGAACGAACGTTCGCGCGGGGCGGGCGGCTGACCGCGTGACACCTTCACATTTTTAAATTTTCCTAAGGCTATCGGTAGGCTATCGGTTTGGAGGTGATGGGATGATCTACGGAGTCCTGCTCAGCATACCCGAAAAGCTGGTGGGAAAATATGAGGATCAGGTCAGGAGGACAATCGGTTACGGAATAGCGAGGGGTGATATAATAAGCTTCACTGAAGCCCGCTACAAAGGAGATATAGCCTTTGTAATGCTCGCCCGCTCAAGAAGGGCCGCTGAGAGAACGTTTTCAGAACTCTCGGAGCTCCCGATCTACGTCAAGGTCATAGAGATCGAGGGCGAGAGCTGATTCTTTAACTTTTTGCCCGGTGAGAAATGGCAAAGGGGAGGAGGGGAGGAGCGTCATGCTATGAGCTCGACCTCGTATGCTATAGCGTTGAACTCACTCATCTTCTCCCTCGCTATCCTCTCGGCCTTTTTGATATCGTTCGCGGGGATAACGATCTCCCAAGGCATCTCTTTCTCCCGATAGTAGAGTATTCTCGCAAGCATGCCATCACCCCCTCTGTATCACTCGGCGTGAAAAGCACTGGAGTTCAATTTAAAAGCTTTGCTGAACATCATTGAACACCAACGAACAGAATTCGGAGAACATTAATGAACTGAAAAGACCCCATAGCCGAGGATGTTCAGCGAACGAGAGGGGAAAGGAGAAGGAATAAGAAAGGGACGCAGAACTAATTCAATCGAGCCTTTCTAGTTCAAAAACCCTGGCGTTTTTAGCTTTAAGCTCCTTTACCGCGATCCTGCGGGCGAGATCGGCGTTTTCAGCCTCAAATGTTATCCTTTCTCTGTGGGATCTTCCCCCGTAGAGAGTCACGGCCCACTTCATTCTCCCACCGAGCTGTTTGTCAATTGTTCAAACTTTATAAGTTTAACGCACCAGATTTTAGACATTTCGTCAAAAAACGAAATCATCGAAGGCCGAGCCGAGAGAGATAGGAGAGCATTCTCTCCACGTCGTTGGTTATAACCACCTCGAAGAGGCCCCTGAGTCTGGCGAGGTTATCCTGAGAGTAAAAGAGTTCTTCGTTCTCTGTCCAAAGAACCACCCTTAGGCCGAGGGAGCGAGCCCATCGAAGTGCATGGAGGGTTTTTTCAAAGCCCAGCACAGGAATGGCCTCCATCGGGACGTTGATCGACCAGAGGTTTAGCTCTTCCTTGAGACGGGGGATTAGGGGAACTACATCCTCTCTGTCAATCAAGAGTCCCATCGTTGTCTCATCATCGAACCTGCGGTATTCTCTGAGGGCTTCAACGTCAAAGGATGAAATCATAATGCGCTGGGGGTTGTTGACCTTCACTATCTCGGCGACCCTCTCAACCGCGTCCCTGTCCTTGAGCTCCACGTTGACGAGTGCGTCCTCAGGGAGAACCTCAAAGACCTCTTCAAGAGTTGGGATCTTCTCTCCTCCACCTATGTCGGCCTTCTTAAGCTCCTCAAGGGTCATTTCCTTTTGCTTTCCGCTCATGTTGCTCGTCCTGTCTATTGTCTCGTCGTGCATCACAATAGCGTTCCCATCCTTAGTTAGCCAGACGTCAAGCTCAACTCCGTCCGCCCCCGCCTCGATAGCCTTCCTGAAGGCGAGCAGACTGTTCTCGGGGAACTTTCCCATACAACCCCTGTGGCCAAGGACTATGATCCTATCCCTCTCCCACATAGAGCGTCGCCTCAACTTCGGTGCGTCTGGGGGCTATAAACTTTTTCAGCCTCGCGGGGTCGTCGGAAATTACCGCATCCACCAAAAGCATGAATTTTGGCACAAGTGAGAGCTCGTTCATCCTGTAGTTCCAGAGCCATACCTTCTTCTTTTTCCTGCGGTACAGGGTGAGAAGCGTCAAAAAGCCGCGGAACCCTATGTATCCGATCAGGTCGAGGGGGACGTGAATGGAGTAACTCTCAAACCCAAGGCTCTGGAAGAGGTTTCTGGCACTCGTCACTGAGAGACCGACTTTGCAGTCCGGACACTCCTTCTTGACCATGTTTATCCAATCGGGGACGTCAGTTGAGATGACGGTTCTACCGAGAATCTTCCGCCGTTCCAGGGAACTGAGAAGGGGCTCAAGCGCATTTATGTCCTTCAGGTCGGCGTTAACGACGCCCGGGCGGAGTTTCAAGACCCGGTCCAGAGTTGGGATCAGCTTTCCAAGGGGATGAAGCTTCACGAGCTCCCCGTAGGTCAGAAGCTCCACACGATACTGCCGACCGTCAACCGTGAAAACTCCCTCGTGAAGGGGAACGAGTTTGCCATCCATCGTTATCCTCACGTCGAACTCTATACCATGACAGTGGTTAAGGGCCCTTCGAAATGCTGGAATAGTGTTTTCCAACGGCCCTTTTGTTCCCCTGTGACCCAATATGAAAATATCTCCAATGTCCCCTTGTGTCATACGTCCAACCGTTCAAACATGCGCTCACAATTCTTAAAAGTTCTTCCAGACAATTTTTCCCGTTATTGCTCTCTAAAATCTTCGGGGGGATGGAACTGTGGAGTTCAAATATTCCCGCATATTCCTGCTCGGCTTCGGTTTCTTTGGTATAAGCATAATATGGGCGCTTTACAACGCGTACATACCGATATTCCTCCAGGACACGTTCAGAATGAACAGAACGGTGACGGGCTTCATAATGACGATAGACAACCTCTTCGCCGTCCTGTTGCTCCCGTTTTTGGGCGCGCTCAGTGACATGACGCGAACAAAGCTCGGGAGGAGAAAGCCCTACATACTCCTCGGTGCCCCCTCTGCGGCTCTCATGTTCGCTCTCATCCCCATAGCCAGGGAGCACGGCAATTTAGCCCTCTTCATGGGCACAATAATCCTCATGAACTTCTTCATGGCCCTCTTCCGCTCCCCGGTCATAGCCTTCATGCCGGATATAACACCAAGCGAAAAGAGGAGCCAGGCCAACGGGATAATCAACTTCATGGGCGGTCTTGGAGCCCTGCTCGCGTACTTCGGCGGGAAGGTCCTCTACGAGATGAACTACGCCTACCCCTTCTACTTCGGAGCGGCGATAATGCTTCTGGCGAACCTTTTGGTTGTCCTCTTCGTGCCCGAGCCAGAGGAGTACAGGGTTCCGGGGGAGGGCATAAGCCTGAGGAAGCTCCTTTCCGAGACTTCCCACAAGAGCTTCGGTGAGCTCAAGGAGAACCTCAAGGACGTTTTTGCAAGCCACGAAAAGAGCCTGCTCGCGATCCTGCTCGCGATATTCTTCTGGTTCGTTGCCTTCAACTCCCTCGAGACGTTCTTCACGAGCTACGTCAAGTACCACCTCTACGGGATCCCAGTTGGCGCGCCGGAAACCGAGCTCACGAGGAAGATCGAGAGCACAGGGGCCTTTATGCTCGGTGTCTTCAGCCTGAGCTTCATGCTCTTCGCAATCCCTGCCGGCTTCATTGGTGCAAGGCTAGGCAGGAAGAAGACGATAACACTGGGCCTTCTCCTGGTCATAGTGATAATGCTCGGGGCATTCTTCATCGGGGAAACCTCAAAACCATCAAGCCCAAGCCTCTCGGATTCAGTAATAATGACCTTCATGGGGCTGTTCTTCCTGGGTGGAATCGGGTGGGCGATGATCAACGTGAACTCCCTGCCAATGGTCGTGGACATGACGACGGAGGAAAAGCTTGGTGGCTACACCGGCCTCTACTACTTCTTCAGCCAGGCGGCAAACCTCCTCGCACCACCCCTCGCGGGAGCGTTCCTTGACGTCATAGGCTACAAAACACTACTTCCCTTCGCAATGGTGTTCTTTGTCTTAGCCCTGATAACGGTGCAGTTCGTTAGGAGGGGAGATGTTGTTAAAAGCACCGGGGACACGTATGATTACATACCCGATATGGATTGAGAGGTGAGGGAGATGGAAAGGCGTTTCAACTGGGGTATTGTGCTCGGTCTCGCGCTGCTTGGGTTCAGCAGGAGCGTTGGATGGGCCATGAACAAGGGGCTGTCATTCCCTCTTCTTTCAAGCTACACCCAATCGGCCCTAGTTAAGGGTACAATCCTGGCCCTTGAGGGCCTGATAGGACTCTTTGTCCCTGTGGTTTTGGGGTATTACAGCGATACCCTCCGCTCCAAGTACGGCAGGAGAAGACCCTTCATAATGATCGGGGGTATCCTCGCGGGCGTGGCGGCACTGATGATATACACCTCGTACGCCCTCGGTGTTCCCCTGGCGGGCTTTGCTCTCTCGCTGGCGTTCTTCTACCTCTCAATGCACCTCTACACGGCACAGTACAGGGCACTAATGCCCGACACAGTGGAGAGCGGTCAGAGGGGGAAAGCAAGTGGTGTCATCACCTTCTTCGAGTGGGCGGGCAACCTCTTCTTCTTCGGTCTGGCAGGCTACCTCGTCGCAAAGGCCGTCTCCATGACCGGAGAGAAAGAGGGGATAAAGGCCCTCATCCAAACTCCGTACCTCAAGATACCCTTCATAATCACGGCGGTGTTCCTCATCGGGGCGGCCCTCTTCGTGTACTTCATCGTCCGCGAGCCAGAAGCACCGGAGATCGAGGAAAACGAGACTCTCGGGGAGTACCTCATAAGCATCGTCGAGAACAGGGACTTTCTGAAGTTCTACACCGCCCAGACCCTCTGGTGGATGAGCTTCGAGTTCATAGGGATATTCCTATACGGCATCCTTGCGTACATACTCTACGGCTCTGCCAGTGAGGAAAACGTAAAGGCAGTTACCTCGCTCGGCCTGTTACTCATGGCCCTGTTCAACGTCACGGTTCTCGTAGGAGCCCTTCCAGGCGGCATAATCTACGACAAGCTCGGAAGACGTTTAAGTATAATCCTCGGCGGCGTTATATTTGCCATTCCGCAGATCTGGGGATGGTTCATCCACACCAAGACCGAGATAACAGTGGCCCTCGGAATAGCGGGGGTCGGGTGGGGAATACTCATGGCCGCTTCCTATCCGGTGGTAGGAGATCTGCTCACAAAGTTCGAGAGGGAAGCTTTCACCGGCCGCTACTACGGCTTCTTTGAGGCAACCCGCTCCCTGCCGGTGCTGCTGGCGGGTATAATCGGCGGTGCCATCGTTGATCTCGCCGGGGAAAACTACAGGGTCCTCTTCCCCATCGGAGCGGTACTTGTGCTCCTGGCAATGCCCATGATATGGTTCATGAAGAACCTCGACGAGACCCCAAAGGCCGAGCCGGAAAGTGATGGGTTGGAGATTGAACTGGAGGTATGAGTATGGTGTGGCCAATCGTTTTGATCTTTATCCTCCTTCTCTTCCTCGGGTTCGTTGCCTTCGTTGGTTACAAGATGGTCAAGCCCCCGCGCTTCGTCGGCGACTGGACGCCAAAGGATCTCGGCTACGACTACGAGGAGATAACAATAGAAACCAGGGACGGACTCAAGCTGAGCGGCTGGTGGATTCCCAACGGAGAGGGAACTGTTATTCCCCTTCACGGCTACACGAGGAGCCGGTGGGACGAAGTTTACATGAAGCAGACCATTGAATTCCTGCTCAAGGAGGGCTACAGCGTCCTCGTCTTTGACTTCCGCGCCCACGGAAGGAGCGATGGGAAGTACACGACGGTCGGAGAAAAAGAGCTGATCGACATTCTCTCGGCGGTGGACTGGCTGAAGAAGAACCACCCGGAGAAGGCGGGAAAAATAGGACTCGTCGGGTTCTCGATGGGTGCGGTGGTCACGATAATGGCCCTGGCCGAGGACGAGAGGGTAACCTGTGGCGTTGCCGACTCACCGCCGATTTATCTCGACAAGACGGGGGCGAGGGGCCTGAAGTACTTCGCGAACCTTCCGGAGTGGCTCTACATCTTCGTCAAACCCTTCACAAAGCTCTTCAGCGGTGCAAAGGAGCTCAACATGCTGGAGTACGCTGATAAAGTTAGAAAACCCCTCCTGCTGATAGCCGGAGAAAAGGATCCCCTCGTCAAGCCAAATGAGGTGAGGGAGTTCTACGAGAGAAACAAGCAAATAAACCCGAACGTCGAGCTCTGGATTACCGATGCGCCGCACGTTAGAACTTTGAAGCTCCACCCGGAGGAGTGGAAAGAAAAGGTCAGAGAGTTCCTCGAAAAGTGGTTGAAGTAAGCTCTTCTTACTCCATTCTTTTTATTGCCCGGTTGTAGAGGATTACCGCGATTAATAGCGCTCCAAAGGCACCGGCCGAGAGCCAAGCAACATCGGGCAGGATTTCGCCAGCGGGCCTGTGGTAAAGCTCCAGCAGGCGGAGATCCTTCAGGGCCCTCCCGAGGGGGAAGTAGTTCGCTATCGGTCTTGCCCAGTTCGGGAGTATGCTATCGGGAATGACTACCCCAGCAAGGAAGAGGAGGGGCATGGAGATCAGGTTGATAACCGCGTTCGTTGCCTTTATGCTCCTCGTGGCCATTGCTATCGCCAGCCCGAGGCCCATAGAAAAGACCGCCGCGAGGAATATCAGAACCCAGCCGAGGAACCCTGGAAAGACCGTCTCACTGAAGATAAGCTTCGAGTAGGCTATCCCGATCAGTATGCTGATCATTATAACGATGAACGTCGAGAGGATCTTCCCTACCAGAAAGTCCCACGCCGTTGCAGGGGATGCGGCGATTCTCCTCAGTGTTCCATGTTCAATCTCCTCCAAGGTTCCGGAACCAACCATCATCATCGTTGCAAAGAGGAACTGTATGCCTATGAAGCTCGTAACGTAGAACTGAATCGGAGATGGGGACTCCCCTGAAACTCCCCTCTCCTCGATGTCCAGCGGATTCGTGAGACCAAGGAGGTACTTCTTAATGTCATCCAGCGTGAAGTTCCCGAGTGCACTCTCGGGAACGTACTCCTCCATGTAGGTTAGGGTAATGTTAAGCCTCTTCTCGGCAACCCGCCGCTCAAACTCCGAGAAAAAGCCCTTCACGGTTCCACTCACTATCTGGTAGTTCTGCGGATCACTTCCCTCAAAATATGCATGGATCTTCGCAGGAAAGCCGCTTGAAAGGTTCTTCCCAAAACCCTCGGGGAACACGAGGAGGGCATCGATCCTTCTCTGTTTTAAAGCCTTCAGCGCGCTTTCCTCGTCCGAATACTCCCGTATCCTGAAAACGTGAACGCCGTCGATGGTAACGTTCTCCATTATGCCCACGACGTCTTTAGCAGTAAATGGCGAGCTCTCGTTGTAGTATACCACTCCGAGGTCGATCTTTACCGGAGGGTTATGGCCACCCCATATGCCCCCGAGCAGGGTTATCCACATGAGCGGAAAGACGAAGATCCAAAACAACGCCATCTTCTCCCGCCTTATCTCCCGAAGATCCTTCAGGACTATCCCCTTAACGGCCCTCACCTTCATCCCAGACCCCTCCCGGTGAGTTTCAGGAAAACATCTTCCAGAGTTGGTTCTTCAACCCGTATCGCCCTTATCTCGCTTCCAGCCCCAACGAGAAGTTCAACGATCTTGGGAAGGGCAGTTTTGGCGTTTTTCACCGATACTCTGAGAGCGTTTTCACGCTCAACCACCCGATGAAATTCCTTCCTCAGAAGCCCGATCCCTTTCAGAACGCCCTCCACGTGAATGACGCTCTCCTCCCCAGCGAGGGACTTCAGCTCCTCGGGCGTTCCAACGGCTATGATCCTCCCCTCGTTCATTATGGCCACCCTGTCGGCGAGGGCTTCCGCCTCCTCCATGTAGTGGGTGGCGAGTAAAACGGTCTTTCCCTCTTCCCGGAGTTCCAGTATAATGTTCCACAACTCCCTCCTCGAGGACACATCCAATCCGACTGAGGGCTCATCGAGGATCAGTATCTCGGGCTCGTAGAGAAGGGCTATCGCGAGGTTGAGGCGCCTCTTAAAGCCACCACTCAGCTCTTTGGCCTTTTTCTTTGGAGGAAGGGAAAACCTCTCGATGAGTTCTCCCACCCTCTCGCTCGGAGCATCGTAGAGGTCAGCGTAAAAGCCCAGGTTCTCTTCGACCGTGAGGAAATCGTAGGCTATGCTTTCCTGAGGCACGTAGCCAATAAAACGGGCTGTTCTCTTCGAGAGAGGCTCACCGAAGATCCTGACTTCACCGGAGTCATAGCCAAGACCCTCCGCAAGAATCCTAATGAGAGTTGTTTTTCCGGCACCGTTCGGCCCGAGGAGCGCGAGTATTTCCCCTTCCTCAACTTCAAGATTCACCCCCTTCAGCGCGAGAAAATTGCCATAGCTTTTCTTCAATCCCCGGATTTTGATGGCCTTCATGGGCACCCCCTACAAATAGAAACGGCATAGGGAAATATAAAGGGGCCAGAAACTCTGGAGTTCAGAATAGCCTCGGCTAACCCTCTTTTCCTCACCGTTCAGCGTGGCTAACGCTCGTCATCGGCCGGAAGAATTAACACCAAGTCCTTAAAAAGGGAACGTGAGGAAAAGGTTGGGGAATGACGAGCGTTTACCGGTCGGATCGCTACCGGATGAAGAGACTGGCACTGGCCGACCCCATCAAAAAGGAAGGGAGGGTCAGTAGTTAATCTCTCCCTTTTCCTTCAGCTCGAGGTACATACGCCAGCTAATCACAGGCTTCTTGACCGCCATAACGTCATCAACGCGCCTAACTGCTGTGTTGTGCGGTGCGCTCTTGACGACCTCGGGGTTGGTGTAGGCTTCATCGCTTATCCTCTTCAGTGCCTCGACGTAAGCGTCGAGCTCCTCTTTGCTAACCGTTTCCGTCGGCTCAATCATCAGGGCCTCGTGAACAATCAGTGGGAAGTAAACCGTCGGCGCGTGCATTCCGAAGTCGAGGAGCCTCTTCGCCACGTCCATCGCGGTAACGCCAGTTTCCTTCTTCATCGGTTCCGCTGAAAAGACCGTCTCGTGCTTCCTAAGCTTTTTACCTGGCAACTCGTATCCCCTCGTTCCGAGCAGTTTCCTCGTCAGGTAGTTGGCGTTGAGAACAGCTATCTCGCTCGCGTTCTTAAGGCCATCCCTGCCCATGACCTTGAGGTAAACCAGGGCCCTAACCATTACCGCGAAGTTGCCGTAGAGTTCCTTCACCTTCCCGATGCTCTTTGGCACGTTGTAGTCGAGGTAGTAGCGGTCGTTCTCCTCATCGTAGCCCACCAGCGGAACCGGCAGGTAGTCCTTGAGGAAATCCTTTACTCCAACGGGCCCGCTTCCCGGTCCGCCTCCACCGTGCGGTGTCGAGAAGGTCTTGTGCAGGTTGAGGTGAACTATGTCGAAGCCCATATCTCCCGGCCTGACCTTCCCGAGGACGGCGTTGAGGTTCGCCCCGTCGTAGTAGAGAAGTCCTCCAGCTTTGTGGACTATCTTCGCTATCTCGAGGATCTCGTCCTCAAAGATGCCGAGGGTGTTGGGGTTGGTGAGCATTAAGCCAGCCGTCCTCTCACCGACCGCGTTCTCAAGGGCCTCCAGATCAACGGTCCCGTTCTCGTTGGAGGGAATCTCGATGACCTTGAAGCCGGCCATAGCGGCACTGGCAGGGTTCGTTCCGTGAGCGGAATCCGGCACGAGCATCTCGTCCCTCTGCGGCTCGCCGTTGTCGATGTGATATGTCCGGATTATGGAAACGCCGGTGAATTCACCGTTCGCCCCGGCAGCTGGCTGGAGCGTGAAGCGGTCCATGCCTGTTATCTCCTTGAGCCACTGCTCAAGCTCCCACATTATCTTTAACGCGCCTTGAACGGTTCTCTCGTCCTGGTACGGATGGATGTAAGCCACGCCCGGATGAGCGGCCATCTCCTCGTTTATCTTGGGGTTGTACTTCATGGTGCACGAGCCGAGGGGATAGATGCCGGAATCTACGCCGTAGTTCATCTCGCTCAGCCTTGTGTAGTGCTTGACTATTTCAGGCTCGCTCAGCTCGGGAAGATCGAGCTTGCTCTTCCTCCTAATCTTTTCTGGGATTTCGACCTCCAAATCCTCAATCGGCTTTGGCAAGGTATAGCCAACCCTCCCCTCGCGGGAGAGCTCGAAGATAAGCGGTTCGTCCCACTTAGCCTGGCGGAACATTCAGGCCACCTCCTTGAGGGCCTCTATGAGGGCATGGACCCATTCCTTCCTCGTCGTTTCAGTTGCCGCGAAGAGGGCCGTCTCACCAAGCTCGGGGAAGTGCTTTCCGATGTAGTAGCCGCCATGTATTCCCTTTGCAAGGAGCGCCTCGTGTATCTCGCCGTAGGGCCTTTTGAACTTCACAGGAACGTCCTTGAAGTAGAGGCCCTCGAAGGGAATCTCGGCAACCTCGCTCAACCTCTTCTTCAGGTAGGCGGTGTTCTTGAGGATGACCTCGCCGAGCTCCCTCAAGCCCTTCGGCCCGAGAGTCGCGAGATGTATCGCTGAGGCAACGGCAACGAGTGCTTCGTTGGAGCAGATGTTTGATGTAGCTTTGGCGCGCCTTATGTGCTGTTCCCTCGTCTGGAGCGTCATGACGAATGCCCTCTTTCCTTCAGCATCTCTCGTCATTCCGATTATCCTGCCCGGCATCTGGCGGATGAGCTTCTTGTCGTTCCTGACCGCGAAAACTCCTGCCCTCGGCCCGCCGAAGTTCATTGGGTTGCCGAGGTATGAAGCCTCTCCGACCGCTATGTCGGCGCCAAGCTCGCCTGGCGCTTCAAAGATCCCGAGCATCGTCGGATCGGCCCCAACGACGAAGTAGGCACCGGCTTCGTGTGCAATTTCGCCTATCTCCCTCACGTTCTCCTCAACGAGGCCGAAGAAGTTGGCCATCTCGACGTAAACTCCAGCGGAATCCTCAACGGCCTCCTTGAGCTTCTCAATGTCGAGCCTACCGCTCTCGTCCCAGGGAACCTCGACTATCTCAAGGTTCGCCCCGCGAGTGTAGGTCTCGATGACGGCTTTCTTTTCTGGACTTATAGCCTTTGGAATCACGAAGCGCTTTCTCTTTCCCCTGTGGAGCCTGACCGTCATCAGAGCGGCCTCGGCTATGGAAGTTCCCCAGTCGTACATCGAGGAGTTGACAACGGGCAAACCGTAGAGCTCGGCCATCATGCTTTGATACTCAAACAAAGCCTGAAGCATTCCCTGGCTTATCTCGGGCTGATAGGGGGTATATGCGGTCAAAAACTCGCTCCTCTCGATGAGGTACTTGACGTGGGCCGGGATGTAGTGGAAATAGGTTCCAGCACCGAGGAAGCTCGGCATCTCAAGAGCCGTTTTGTTCTTGGATAGAGTCTCGTTGAGCTCAATGAAAACCTCATACTCGCTCTTACCTCCGGGGAGGTTGAACTCCTTTAGCATCCCCTCGGGAACGTCCGAGAAGAGCTCGTCGATTGAGGCAAAGCCGATTTCCCTCAGCATCTCCTCGCGATGGGCGAGGTTGGGAAGGTAGTGCTTTCCCATGGCAATCACCTCGAAAGGTTAAGACGGTCGTTTAAAATAGGAGGTACATGATTATATGCCTTGTGCTCAAAAAAGAGAAGGGATCAGCCGGTAACGCCGACGTCCTCAAAGAACTTTTCCATAAGCCCGGCGACGGCCCTTATGTCGTACTGCATGGTCTCGTAGACGGCCCATTGGACGAGGCTGTACTCCCTGCCGTCGAGGGTCTTGAAGCCGCTCGGAGCGTTCACGTCGAAGTTGGCGTGGAGCTCGATGTTCCTTATCGCCCATCCATCGACGTCATCGTCGAGCCATGCGTCCCTGTCAACGTGGGTGTAGATGTAAACCGTGTCGCCCGGAACGGTGACTCTGGTGTCTTTGAGCGGGTTCGGGTCCTGGGCGTAGCGGGCGATGAGGTTCCAGTTTTTGTCGTAGACCTCAACGTAGCCGAGGGTCTTGAAGTAGGCGTTCTGCATGTCTATGTCCTTGAAGACGATGGTTATCGAGCTGGCTCCCTTGAACTCAAGCTTGAGGACGCTCCAGTCGCCCTTCTTGAGCTCCTTCGTCCAGAAGTAGCTTCCGAGGTGGCCGCGCTCGCTCCAGAGGTTGATGTCCTTGCCGGTCGAGTAGAGCATGTAACGCCAGGAGTTGTGGGCAATGAGGTCGGCGTAGGCCCAGGCGACGCCGTTGGCGAGACTCATGTGGCCGTTCTCGTTGTCGGCAACGTAGATGTCCTTCCCTATGATGAACCTCCCCTTCTCCTGAGGGATCTGCCACCACTTTATCGGCGTGAGGTCGAGGGGGACGCGGTCGTTGAGTATGTCGTCGGCAACGGCGGGGGAAACCTCGTTCTCGACGAAGTCGTGGGCGTTCTCTATGTACTTGAACTGCTCAAGGTCTTCGAACATGTGGGGGGTCGTGTGGGCAACGAGCATGCTCATGTCCTCGAGGATGTGAACCGTCCTGCCGAGGTATAGCATGGCCTCCTCCCTTTTGCCCTCCTTCCAGAGCTGAACCGCCTGCTCGTAGAGCCTCTGGGCCATGTCGGCGGCCGATGTGTCCGCATCGCCAAAGAGATTGACTGTAAGAAGCTCGGCGTGATCCATCGGGTCAAGGAAGTGGTACTGGCTCTGGAGCGTGTAGGTCTTCCCGTTGAACTCTATGCTACCGCCGCGCCAGTCCTCGTCGTAGGCCCCGTAGAGGAGCTGATCTTTGTACCGCATGAGAATTGAACCGAGGGCGGGATTGTCCTTGTAGACCGCCTGTATGGCCTTGTAGGTCAGCTTCTGGTGGACGTTCATGGGGTTGTCGAGGGTCGGTCCGTCGGTCGGCCACGCCGAAACGATCCCAATTCCACCTAAAACAACCAGGATAAGTAAAGCAACTTTTAACTCCTTCATTTTATCACCTCCGGAAATGAGGCAGCTGGCATATCCCACGAAGGTTAATAAATCTTCCGCATGGCAAAAGCTTTTAGAAGTCCATGGTAACGGCCTTTTGGTTGGGGGATGGGCATGATAATAGCCTTCGATTTCGACGGAACGCTTATCGACAGCTACTCCTGCATAGAGGAGGCCTTCAAAAGAGCTCTTGAGAGGCGCTACCGCTGGCTCCCGGGGAAGGGACTGTGGGCAAAGTTACTGACCAAAATCGAACTCCAGTTCGAGAGGCCGAGCTTTGGGGGCCACAAAAAGACCCACAGGCCACCTTTCTTCCTGAGAACGAAGTTCTTCGAGACGTGGTTCATTGAAAGGGCGAAGCTGAGCAAGCCGATAGACGACGCCCCCGAGCTCTTAAAGCGACTTAGGGAAGAGGGACACACTGTCATCTCGTTCTCTGCAGAGGATTTCATAGACGGCATGAAGGTCAAACGGCTGAAGATGGCCGGCCTCTACGATCTCTTCGACGACGTCATCGTTTTTGGTCGGGAGATGACGCTCGACGAGGCCTTTCAGCTCGTCCGCGAGAAGTACGGGAACGAGACTTTCATCTGGGTGGACGACAAGCCCTGGCGCTTCATCGGCAGGGGCGACGAGAACACGGAGTTCGTGTGGTACTACTTTCCCTTCACCGCTCGCTTCGTTGAGAAGAACCGCGAGAAGCTTGCGTTAATACCGCATCTCCACGTCATAAGGGACCTGTGGAGCATCTTCGACGTTATCAAGAGGGTGAAAGGGGAGAGGGGGGTCGGATAAGGAATGCTCTCCAGGCGCTTCTGGCTGGTGGTGTTCCTTCCGGCACTGGCATTTCTGGTGGTTTTCTTCTACTACCCCGTGACGCTGATTCTGGAGGACGGCCTCTCGGTTTCGGCCATATCCTCCGTTCTCTCCAACCCCTACTACCGCCACGTCATAGCCTTTACGATCCTTCAGGCGGTTGGCTCGACGCTCCTGACCCTCGCGATAGGCCTTCCCGGGGCGTACCTCTTCGCCAAGTACGATTTCCCGGGTAAGAGGACCCTGAAGGCCATTCTGACCGTGCCCTTCGTGATGCCAAGCATAATGGTCGCTCTCGGATTTATACTCCTCTTCGGCAGAGAGGGCTTCTTCACGTCCATTCTGGGCCGCAACCTGGGGATACTCTACTCGTGGAAGGCCATTCTCCTGGCCCACGCCTTCTACAACTTCCCCGTCGTGGTCAGAATGGTGTCGTCTCTGTGGGAGAGGATAAACCCCCACTACGAAGAGGCCGCGATGAGCCTCGGCGCTAGGGGATTCACCCTCTTTCGAAAGGTCACGCTACCGATGCTTTATCCGGCAATTCTCGCGTCGTCCCTGCTAACCTTCATATTCTCCTTCCTGAGCTTCTCGATCCCCCTCATCCTCGGCGGTTACAGGTACAGCACGATAGAGGTGGCGATATTCACGTCCATAATGACCCTCCTCGACTTCAGAACCGGAGCGGCACTCGCCGTCATCCAGATGACACTCAGCTTCACGTTCATGTACCTCTACCTCAAGAGCCTCGACAGGTATTCCAAGGCCGAGGAGCAGAGGATCCTCCGCGAGCCGAGGAGGCTGAAACTCAAGGATATGCTGAGCCTCAAAGGCCTCGGGATAACCATCTACTCAGCTATTGTCTTCGTTTTCATCCTCTCCCCCCTCCTCGCGGTCGTCTACGATTCAATCACGTGGAAGGGAAAGTTCACCCTGGAGTTCTACCGCAGGCTTTTTGACAGCTCTTACAACCCGATATTCGGTTCGGACAGCCTGCACGCGATAGCGTGGACCTTCGCCTTTGGATTTGCGACGGTTCTGCTGGCGACGCTCATAGCGCTCGCAATAGCATACTCCGCCCTCAGATGGGATCTACCGGGGAAGACGCTCGTGGACGTTCTGGCGACCCTGCCCCTGGGTTCGTCGGCGATAGTAATAGGCCTCGGATACATCAAGGCCTTTCACAGGCCACCCCTCCTTCTCCTCGGAAGTCCGTACCTCATCGTCGCGGCCCATACTGTGATAGCCTACCCCTTCGCCCTGAGGGCAGTTTCCTCGTCACTCAGAAAGGTGAAGAGCAGCCTCCGCGAGGCCGCGATGAGCCTCGGAGCGACGGACTTCAAGGCGTTCCTGAAGGTTGAGCTACCGCTGGCCTTCGGCGGGGTCTTGGTCGGGGCAGTCTTTTCCTTCGCGATGAGCATAGCCGAGCTCGGCGCAACGTACATGATCTACCAGCCGGAGTACACCACGATAACCATAGCCATCTACCGCTACCTCGGTTCACGACAGTTCGGCTCGGCCTCGGCAATGGCCGTCATCCTTATGATCGTCAGCTTGGTAGGCTTTCTCCTGATAGAGAGGACGGGTGAGGAGGTATGGTGAGGCTTCTTCTAAGGGATGTAAGGCTATCGAGGGAAGGCTTTGAGCTCACAATCCCCGAACTCGAGGTAAAGGACGGCGAGTTCTTCACGCTCCTGGGTCCGAGCGGCTGCGGAAAAACGACCACGCTGAGGATCATAGCGGGCTTTGAAAAGGCCGATGGGAGGGTTTACTTTGGCGATGAAGACGTAACCGACAGGCCCCCCTACGAGAGGAACATCGGAATAGTCTTCCAGGACTACGCCCTATTTCCGCACATGACGGTGTTCGACAATGTGGCCTTCGGCCTGAGAATGAGGAAGGTTCCAGAGGAGGAGGTTCGGAGGGAGGTAAAGGAGGTTCTCTCCCTCGTTGGTCTGGAGGGCTTCGAGAAGCGCTATCCCGAGCAGCTCAGCGGCGGTCAGCAGCAGCGCGTCGCCCTCGCAAGGGCGCTCGTTATAAAGCCCAGACTGCTCCTCTTAGACGAACCCCTTAGCAACCTCGACGCCAAAATAAGGGAAAGGCTCAGGGGGGTCATTAAGAGGATCCAGCGCGAGCTCGGCATAACGACGATCTACGTCACGCACGACCAGGAGGAGGCGATGGCGATAAGCGACAGGATAGCTGTGATGAAAAACGGGAGGATAATACAGGTTGGTGAGCCACTGGAGCTCTACTATCACCCAAAGGACGAGTTCGTCGCGACGTTCCTCGGCATTGGAAACCTCCTCGAGCTGGAAGCCGAGGGCGGACGTGCGTGCCTCGGCGGGCTGTGCTTTGAAACAGGACGAGAGGGAAAGGTCAAGGTCTTCTTCCGGCCGGAGAGCGTTATCGTGGAGGAAGGAAAGACCGCCGAGGTGATCGACTACGAGCTCCTCCCCGGGAGGATGAGGCTGTTCCTCAGCGTCGCGGGAAAAAGGATAACCGCGGAGAGGTTCATCAATGAGCTTCCATTCGACCCGCGAAACGTTCCAAAAAAAGTGGGAGTGAGGATAAAGGACTACGCTATCCTCTCTCCTTAATGATCTCCTCTGGGGACTTGCCCTCGATCATGAGTTCGACCCACTCCCTGACCCAGCGGTTGTGGTTGGCCTTTATCTCCTCCGGGTCTGGGTTGATTATCTTCTCCGGCTTTACGGCGTACTTGAACACATCAGGCAGGGTGGCGTTTTTGCTGGCCGGGAACATCCAGTTGTGGAGGGGTATCTCGTTCTGGAACTTGTTGGTAAGCATGAACTCGATGAACTTCTCGGCCAGCTCCCTGTGCTTGGTCCCCTTGACTATCCCAACACCCTCGATCTGAACGTAGGCCGTTCCGTTGAGGAGTATGACACCTATGTCCGGTTCTGTGCCGTTGTTGTAGTAAGCGCTGTAGGCGGGATCGGTGGCATAGCTCACGAAGAGCGGGGCTTCCCCCTTGTCCCACATCTCCCAGCCGGCGTCCCAGCCCTCGGTTATCTGGTAGATCTGGGGCTTGAGCTTCTCCCAGTAGTAGAGCCAGCCGGGGTCGCCGTAGGCCCCTATCGTCCAGAGGAGGAATGACATGCCCGTTGAGCTGGTCCTCGGGTCTTCCACTATGAGGCTCTTTTTCCACTCCGGCTTGAGGAGATCCTCGAAGGTCTTTGGCGGGTTCTTAACCTTATCCTTCTTGTAGACTATTGCTATCGGCCCGTAGTCGTAGGGAATGAGGTGGTAGGTTGGATCGAGGCCCTTAACGAGATCCTCGGGAACGAGGTCTATGTTCTTTGGCTTGTAGACCTCAAGGACTCCAGCCTCTATGGCCTTTGCCGCGAGGCTGTTGTCTATCCCTATGACCACGTCCGCCCGCGGGTGGTCCTTCTCGAGGATCAGCCTGTTGAGCACTTTTCCGGCATCGCCCAGGGTTATGAGCTTCACCTTGACGTTATACTCCTTCTCGAATTTGGGTATCGTCACCTTGGCAACGCTCTGAAAGCTGTCGTAGGCGTAAACCGTCAGGGTCTCCGGTTTTTTGGTCGTGGTGGACACAGATGAAGATTGAGTCCCCCCAGATTTTTCTTCGTTCCTTGAACCTATGCACCCAAGGCCCACAACGAGCAGGGCCACGAGGATTATTGCGGCAAGCGTCTTGCTTCTCATATTCACCACCCTAAAACGCGGTTTTTGTTTTCAATAACCGATTTAGCAAACGGTTAAAAAGTTTTGCTGGTCGAAAGTGCCCCCACTGGTTTTTAACCGGAGTACGTTTTTGAAGATGTTTCGGAATAGTAACAAAACGGCATAATTTAAACGGAATTTGTGGTGAGATGCCGAAACTATTTTAAAGCAGTTCGTCATAGGAAATCAATGTCCCATCTTGTCCCGGGTTGATTTATTATTTACCCGGACACCCAATAAAGGGGGTGATTGAATGGAGCAGAGGGATCAATGGGCAACAAAGCTCGGTTTGATTTTGGCCATGGCGGGAAACGCAATAGGCTTAGGTAACTTCTGGAGGTTCCCGTACCAGCTCGCCAGCAACGGTGGCGGGGCCTTCATGATACCGTACTTCATAGCACTGTTCTTCCTTGGTATTCCAGTGATGTGGATTGAGTGGACCACCGGTCGCTACGGTGGCAAGTATGGTCACGGTACTATCGGCCCAATGTTTTACCTCATGGCCAGGGAGAGCGTCAAGCCCAAGACCGCGCTTATCTTTGGTATCATCGGTGGAATGCTGGCCTTCTCGGTCGCATCGCTACTGAGCTCGTACTACTACCAGGTTATCGGATGGTCAGCGGCCTACACCTACTACAGCCTCACGGGAGCGTACTTCGGCAAGGACACCGTCCAGTTCTTCCTTGACTACGTGGCCAACACCAAGGCGGTGATATTCTTCTGGGGTCTCACGATGGTCCTGCTCGGCATAGCCGTCGGTCAGGGTGTCAGCAAGGGTATCGAGAGATGGGTCAAGGTCATGATGCCCCTCCTGTACGTGTTCGCCATACTCCTCGTTATCAGGGCCCTGACCCTTGGTTCACCAGTCAAGCCGGAGTGGAGCTCAATAAAGGGTCTGGAGTACATCTGGAAGCCGGACTTCCAGACACTGAGCAAGCACTTCTTCAAGATAAGCCTGGCAGCAGCGGGACAGATATTCTTCACACTATCGCTCGGTATGGGTATCATCCACAACTACGCAAGCTACCTCGGACCCGAGGACGACGTTGCCCTGAGCGGTCTTGCCACGGTCTCGCTCAACGAGTTCGCTGAAGTAGTACTCGGTGGCTCCCTCGCCATCCCAATAGCCTTCGCCTACCTCGGACCGGAGCAGGCCATCAAGGGTGGCGTTGGATTGGCGTACATGGCGCTGCCTAACGTCTTCGCCAACATGCCTGCTGGACAGATATTCGGTGCAATGTGGTTCCTGCTCCTCTGGTTCGCTGGATTCACCTCGGCAATAGCAACGTACAACTACCTTGTGGCAATGCTCGAAGAGGACATACACATCGAAAGGAAGATAGGCACATGGGTGGTCTGGATATTCCTGTTCATCCTCGGACTCCCGGTTGCCCTCGACAGCACCCTCGCCTACCTGAGTGAGCTCGACATGTGGGTCGGCAGCTACTTCCTCGTCCTGCTCGGTCTCTTCGACGTCATAGTGGCAGTCTGGCTCTTCAAGCCTGACAACTTCTGGGAGGAGCTCCACAAGGGTGCGTACATTAAAGTACCAGAGTGGTTCAAGCCGATCATCACCTACATAGCGCCGCTCTTCATGATAATACTCCTCGGCGGCAACACCTACGACTACTGGAAGAATGGGGCATTCAGCGTCTCAAAGTACTATGTCACAGAAGTACTCAAGTACGACTACACGCCTGAGATCATCAGTCTCATTACCAGAGCCAGGATAGTGATCTTCATAATCCTCATAATCGGTGCCATCGAGGCATACCTGGCCATCAAGAAGAAGTACGGCGAGGAGCTCGAAAAGAACGAGGTCATCATAAAGGTCTGAGGTGATAAAAATGGACGCGGGTGCCCTTGCTTTCCTTGTACTTGCATGGGGTTCAATATTTGCCATGATGTACTGGAGCATTACCAAGCTCCTTCAGGCCGAGAAGCAAGCAAAGGCTTCTTAAAGCCCTTTTCTTTTACATATTTGTTGGAGGTGCATTTTAAATGAAAAGTGAAAAAGTGCTAAAGGAAGTAGCCAGCGTTATCGATGAAATCAAAGCCCGCATCGATCGCCTCAACGTTCTGAAGGACAAAGACAAAAGGAAAGCACTCGTGCTTCTCGATGAAGCCAAGAGAAACTTCATGGAGGTCGCGGAAAATATTGCCTACGATAACGAGGAGCTGGCAAACTTTTTCCTTAAAAGGGCAACGAAATTGAAGAACAGCACAAGCGACAAAACCATTGAAAAAATCGGCGTCAAGGAGTACATGAACATGGTCTCCCAGCTCAACCGATATTCCAAAGCCGCACCCTATGATTTCTCGGGAAAGGTTAAAGAGCTACAAAAAGCCTACCGGGCTTTTCTCTTCGGAATGATTCCTTTCTACATCATATCCGGAATCTTTGGTCCGATGTACGCCATAACGGCGTTAATCCTCGTAATCCCAACGCTTCTCGCGATCCTGAGCCTGAGGAAGAGAGGAAGCCTTGGACTAATGCTCGCCTTTGCCGTTATCCCGATACCAATGGTCATGGGTGCGTTTTCAGTCAGGTACATGGTCTATGCCCTAACCCATCAGGGAGAGGTTCAAAAAATAGCCGAAGCCCTCGGCAGGAGCATTATGGTGGCCCAGCTAATAGTTGTTGCAATAGGCCTGCTGGGACTTGCGAGCCTAGTACTCCTCGGCTATGCAAGCTACATGCTCTACAAACACCGCCACGCGTTCCTCTGATGAAGTCAGTAAAGAGCCTCGTTCCCCTTTTCTCCCGTTCTTATTCTTATGGCCTCTTCGACGGGGATGATGAATATCTTTCCGTCGCCGGGGGTTCCGCTCCTTGCGGTCATAACGATCGTGTTGATAACCTTCTCAAGGTCCTCGTCCTTGACGACGAGCTCAATCTTCATCTTTGGTAGGAGGTCGTAGGGCGGTACACCTCCCTGAACACCCCTCCCTTGAACAGGATACGCCGTCAAGGGCACGATGCCAATCCCCTTGAGGGCGTTCTTTACGCGCTCAAAATCGTTTCCCCTGATAATGGCCTCAACCTTCTTCATGGACGACCACAGATAATAGTTCTCAGAACTTCAAAAAAGGCTTTCGAAAACAAAAATGAAAGCTCAGGAAATCTGGGCCAAAAACTTTCTCAGCCTCTTTATCGAAATCCGGGTTTTTCTCGCGAGCTCTTTAAGGTCAGCGTTAAGCAAGTCCTCAGGCGTTTTTATCCCCGCCTTGTTCAGCTTCGCGAGGGTTTTAGGGCCGATGCCCTTGATGTCAATGAGGTTCTTTACTTTTGCGCGTTTCTTCTCGGCCTTCGGCTTCTCGGGCTTTCCAATCCTCTCGACCCTCTTGGCGAGCCTCGTGTCAACTCTCTTCGCGAGGGGAACCTTCGGCTTCCTCCTCTTTACGAAGGCGAGTGAACTCGCGTAGAACCTCCCATCGGAACCCTCGAAAACGCTCTCCTCGAGCTCGGCCTCCGCCTCAACGAACGTTCCTCTCACTTCCTCCGTTCTATCCCTTTCTTCGGGCGGGACCTCGGGCGGTTCGACGAACTCCTCAAGCTCGGGCGGATTTTCGCCGACGTAATAGGAAGCTATAACTGGCCTGAAGGGGTTGTCGCGCTCCTCGAGCCCCTCGAGGAGTGAAACGTCCATCTCCCCGGTCCTGAAATACCTGACTACCTCGTTTGCAAGCCTGTGGAAGTCCCTGCTGTGGAGCAAAACGCGCCTCTCCGCGTAGGCCTTTGCCTGGCCAGTTGTTATGAGGAACTGCCAGTCGCTCGCCTCGAGGATTAAGAGTTCTCTCGCGAGCTGTTCTATCGCCCTGTCGCCGAGATTATCTTTCCCGTAAAAGCGGCTCGCCAGCGCGACCATCCTGTCCTCGGCGCGGTATATCTCTTCCCACGTCCATTCGGTTTGCTCGTTCCACCAGGTCGAGTGGTCCGCGTTGGCGCCCCACGAGCCTTCGGGCAGTTCAACCTCAAGCCTCTCCCCTGAGTAGTTCAAGAGGAAGGCCGAAAGTGTTGTCGTCTTGATTCCGCGCTCGGCTAAAAGCTCAAGAACCCTGCCAAGCCACTTAACTCCCTCGTACCACCAGTGGCCGAAGAGCTCGGTGTCGTATGGAGAGACGATTATTCCTTTCTCGCCCGTTTCCTCCTCGAACCTCGAGAGCAGGCCCTCGACGAGGGAAACGAAGTGCCTCGCGTGCTCTTCAACCCGTTCAAGGGCCTTCTCGGGGTCGTAGAAGTCCTTCTCGCCCAAATCAACGTCCTTGCCAGTTATACGCCAGTACTGGTTACCGCTCTTCGGGGCCTTCCTGTGGAACTCTCTGTACCAGAAGTCGCCGGGGTAGCCGTAGTGGGCGCTCCAGACCTGATGGCCCGTCTCGCGGTTCCTCGCGAAGACCACAACGTTTGACCCCTTGACCCAGTAGGGTCGGAGCGTTGCGAGTGAACCGGTAGGAACCGGAGCGCCGTAGGAGTCGCTGACCGGTCCGTTATCAATGAGGTTGCTCTCGACGAAGAAGTACTCGATTCCAAACTCCTCGAGGAACTTCTCTATCCCCTTCCTCTTGACAGTTCTTCCGCCGGGAAGCTTCCACTCGCCACTCGGCCGGTAGGCGCACTCGGAAACCCACATACCCTGCGGTCTCCTTCCGAAGTGCTTCTCGTAGGTCGCTATCCCGTTGGCTATCTGGGAGCGTATTGATTCTTCCCTCCAGAGGAGGGGGAGGTAGGCGTGTGTCGCGGGGGAGGTTATTATTTCAAGGTAGCCCTCACCCTGAAGTTCCCGGAATTTGCCTATTATGTCTCCGTTTATGGCCTTCCAGTAGGAGTAAACACGCTCGAAGTGGCGGAGGACTTCCCTAACAGGTTTCTCGGGGTATTTGCCAGATTCGAGATCCTCCCTTGTTCTTTCGATTTTCCTCAAGAGGTACTTCTCGAACTCGGCCTTGACGTAGTCGTCGACCAGCTGTTCCATCAGGACGGGCGTTATGTTCACGACGAGCTGGAAGCGAACGCCAGAGTCCCTTAAACGCTCGAACTCCATGAGCAGGGGTAGGTAGCTCTCGCTCATCGCCTCATAGAGCCACTCCTCTCCGAAGGGCCACTTGCCGTGCTTTCTGACGTAGGGAATATGAGTGTGGAGGACGAACGTGAAGTAGCCTTTCATTTAGTATCACCGGGAGTGTTATCGAGCGGAGAGTATTTAACCTTATCCGGAACAGACCTGTCATCGTGACCAGTAATGTGCACGGAAAACGTTTTATCCTCCGATCCCAAGGAAAGTCGGTGGTGCTATGAGACTTGATGAGCTTACGGGCACAGAGGGCGGCTTCATTGCGGGGGCCCTAGCGGTGGTTCTTCTTGGAGCGATAATCTCAGTTCTCTCAATGCCCATCAGAGACCTCATGAAGCTCGCCTACTTGATCTACGACATCGGAATCGTTGGCCTTTCCTTCGGACTTTTGAACGAGGCCTTTGAAGGGGAGAGGAGCGACGCGATTAGGGCAGCTTTTGCAATCGCGGGAACGATAGTTCTGCTCGCGCTTAGGCTTTAACCTTTTAACTTAATCCCTCTACTCTTTTCGGGTGAGAGAATGAAGGAAGAAATGAGCTCGGTTGACATACGCTACGTCGTGAGAGAGCTACAATGGCTCGTTGGCTCTCGCGTTGACAAGGTTTACCATGACGGCGACGAGATAAGGATTAAACTCCGCACGAAAGAGGGAAGGGCCGATTTAATCCTCCAGGCGGGAAAGAGGTTCCACCTCACGAGCTACGTCAAGGAGGCGCCGAAACAGCCTTCGAGCTTCACGATGCTCCTGAGAAAGCACCTGAGCGGGGGCTTTATAGACGCGATAGAACAGCACCAGTTCGACAGGATTGTCAAGATTCGTGTCGGCGACTACACGCTCATTGGCGAGCTCTTCAGGAGGGGCAACATCGTCCTCGTTGATTCCGAGAACAGGATTGTGGCCGCTCTCCGTTACGAGGAGTACAAGGACAGGGCGATAAAGCCCAAGGCAGAGTACAAGTTCCCGCCAGCGAGGGAAAACCCGCTTGAGGTCAGCTTCGAGCGCTTTCTTGAGCTGATGAGGGAGGATGAAAACCTTGAGCTCGTGCGCGCCCTGGCGAGGAAGCTCAACATGGGCGGGATGTACGCCGAGGAAATCTCCATAAGGGCGGGCTTCGAGAAAACCACCCCCGTGAGGGAGCTGAGCGACGAGGATTTGAGGAAGGTCTACGAGGCGATGATGGGAACCTTCAACGACGAGCCGAGGCCGAACATCGTCTACAAGGACGGAAACATGCACGACGTCGTTCCGATAGAGCTGAAAATCTACGAGGGCCTTGAGAAGCGCTATTTTAAAACGTTCAGCGAGGCCCTGGATGAGTACTTTGGAAAGCTCACAATCGAGAAGGCCAAAATCGAAAAAACGAGAAAGCTCGAAAGCAAAAAGAAGCAACTGCTGGCGACGCTTAGGAAGCAGGAGGAGATGCTGAAGGGCTTCGAGAAGGCAATGAACGAGAACCAGGAGATAGGGGATTTAATCTACGCGAACTACGCGATGGTTGAACGGCTTTTGGACGAGTTCAGGAAGGCAACGGAAAAGCTCGGCTGGGAGGAGTTCAAAAGGAGAATAGAGGCGGGTAAAAAAGAGGGCAACAAAGTTGCGCTCATGGTGAAGGCCATCGACCCGAAGGAGAAGACCGTAACTATTGAGCTCGAGGGGAGGAAGGTCAAGCTCTACCTCAACAAAAGCATAGGTGAGAACGCCGAGCTCTACTACGAGAAGGCCAAGAAGTTCAGGCACAAGTACGAGGGTGCCCTGAAGGCCTACGAGGACACGAGGAGGAAGCTCGACGAGGTCGAGAAGCTCATCGAGGAGGAGATGAAGAAGGAACTGAACGTGAAGCGCATAGAGAGGAGAAAGAAGAAGTGGTTCGAGAAGTTCCGCTGGTTCATTTCGAGCGAGGGCTTTCTGGTTTTGGCGGGAAAGGACGCGAGCACGAACGAGACGCTCATCAAAAAGCACATGAGCGACAACGACCTCTACTGCCACGCCGACGTTTACGGTGCTCCGCACGTCGTCATCAAGGACGGGCAGAAGGCTGGAGAGAAGACGATATTCGAGGCCTGCCAGTTCGCGGTCTCGATGAGCCGCGCCTGGAGTCAGGGGCTGTATGGAGCGGACGCCTACTGGGCGTATCCAAATCAGGTGACTAAGCAAGCTCCCAGCGGTGAGTACCTCGGCAAAGGTGCCTTCATGGTCTACGGAAAGAGGAACTGGTTGAGAGGACTTCCGCTCAAGCTGGCGGTGGGAGTTATAAACTACGAGGGAGAAGACTACGTCGTCTGCGCGCCCGTTGACGCGATTAAGGCCCACACGAGCAAGTACATTGTCATAAGACCCGGCAGGCTCAAGAAGGGCGAGCTCGTCAAGAAGATACGCGGAATCCTCGAAAAGTGGGGCTACAAGGTTCGCGAGGAGGATTTGAATGCGATTCTTCCGCCGGGAGGGGGAGAAATAGTGGAGGTGGTAGGGTGATTATTTCTTTCCTCCACCCCCACCGATGGCCCCAATCAGGAAGCCGACCCAGGAGAGATAGTAGCCCGTGTCCGTGATATCAAAGAGGTGATCCCTGAACACCATGTACCAGGCAGCGGTGAAGAGGGCCATTCCTATAAGGCCGAGGATGTGGCCTCCTCTGCCCCCCGTCAGGCCGATGAGTGCCCCGAGGGTTATGAAGAGCACGCCGAGGAAGTACATCCCGAGAAAACTGGTCGTTTTTCCAGACTCATCGTGCTCCGCCAGGTACTGAAATGTCTTCAGGAATTCATCGAGGTTTGAATAGGTGCTTTCCGCCATCTTGTAGAAGGACACGGATTCGTATCCCAGCATAGTGCTATGGAACCAGGGCATGAAGAGGGCGAAGATCACTATCAGTGCCCCTGCAAACCCCACTATGCGCATTTCTACCACCTGAAATAATACATAATGATGCACTTTTAAAATTTGCCCGCGTGTCCAGCCGGCGAACTTTTCGAAGAATTTTCTGAGATTCGCCAATTTGTCGAAGAAATTTACAAAAGGCTTATATACCTACTCGAAATCCTTGGGATCACGAACCAACTGGAGGTGAGTTAAATGCCTGAATTTGGCGTGCTGTCACTGCTCCCACCGCTTGTGGCCATCATACTGGCCATATGGACAAAAAGGGTCGTGCTGGCCCTGTTCGCAGGAGTATGGGTAGGGGGGTGGATGTTATCCGGGTGGAATCCGATAACCGGAACAACCCAGACCCTGGACTGGATCGTGGCCAGTGCAACCGACGACTGGAACGCCAAAATCCTGCTCTTTGACTTTCTGATCGGTGCGGGAGTTGGACTCGTCTATAAATCCGGGGGTGCCCTGGCCATTGGGAGGGCTTTAGCTGGGAGGGTTCGCTCGAGCAGGGGAGCCTCGTTAATGGGCTGGTTGCTTGGGGTTCTCATATTTTTCGATGACTACGCTAACACGATAATAGTGGGAAACACAATGAGGCCAATAACGGACAGGACGCGCGTTTCGAGGGAGATGCTGGCTTACATAGACGACTCGACTGCAGCGCCGGTTGCAGGACTTGCGGTGGTCTCAACGTGGATCGGCTACGAAGTCGGCCTCATAGGGAAGTCCTTTAACGAACTCAACGTTGACTTAACCTCGGTTGGAGGTGCCTATGGAGCATGGATGCACAGTGTTCCTTTCAGGTTCTACTCAATACTCGCCATAATCCTCGTGTTCATCGTGGCCTACACCCACAGGCACTATGGTGCGATGCTCCACGCCGAGTACCGCGCAAGGACGACTGGAAAGGTCCTCCGCGACGGTGCGAAGCCGTTGATGACCACAGAGGTTGACCTCGGGATGCCAAAGGAAGGTGGAAGTGTACACCTCTTCGTCTGGCCGATACTGACGCTGATATTCGTAACCCTCTACGGCATGTGGTACACCGGAGGTGGTGGCAAAGCCTACGCCGAAGGGGGTCTTATGAACGTCCTCGGAAACTCCGACTCCGCACTCGCACTGCTCTGGGGCAGTTTTGCGATGGTCATCGTTGCCTTCACCCTCGTCCTCGCAACAAAGCAGATGACCATTGAGGAAGCGGAAGATGCGATCGTCCGCGGCATGAAGCAGATGGTCATAGCCAACACCATACTCCTGCTCGCATGGAGCCTGAAAAACGCGACCGAGGCAGTTGGAACGTCCTCCTACGTCGTCAGCATTGCAAAGGACGCGGGCATAACCGGGGCGTGGGTTCCGTTGATAGTCTTCCTCATCTCAATGTTCATCTCGTTCACAACGGGAACCAGCTGGGGAACGTTCAGCATAATGCTCCCGATAGCGATTCCGCTAGCCTACGGGGTTACGGGTAGCGTTGGCCCGGAGGTCTTCGCTAGCATCGGTGCAGTCTTCGCGGGCGGCATCTTCGGCGACCACTGCTCCCCAATAAGCGATACAACGATTATGAGCTCTATGTTCAGCGGTTCCGACCACATAGACCACGTTACGACTCAGATACCCTACGCGGTAACGGCATCAAGCGTCGGCTTAATCCTCTACGTCCTCTTTGGCATTGGAGTCAAGAGCTGGATGGTTCTCCTTCCGCTTGGAGTTCTGCTGCTCATCGGCGCCTGGTACCTCCTGAGCGAGTGGTACGGCAAGAAGTACGGCATACCACACGGCAAGGTGCCGGTGTACGTGGTCGAGGAATGATTTTCTCTTTTTCCCTCTAAACCCTTTTAAAAGCTCCGCTCAACTCCTTCTGGAGGTGATGCAATGCTCGTCAGAGCTTTCGTTCCAGCGCACATAACTGCCTTCTTTGTCCCGGTCTTTCACGATGATCCGCTCAAAGCCGGCTCACTCGGGGCGGGAATAAACCTAGACAAGGGAACGAACGTCTTCGCCAGCATAGAAACAGGCACGCTGGAAAGGCACATCCATGTGGCCTTCAACGGGGAGCCCGTGAAGAGGGAAGAGGCCGTCATAAGTTATTCCGTCGCCGAGAAGATCGTTCCAAAGGATTTCATGGGCGAGGTTGAAATCTGGCAGTACTTTGACTTCCCGAGCGGCTACGGCTTCGGTAACAGCGCGGGGGGCGCTCTCGGCACGGCTTTGGCACTGAGCTACGCCTTCGGAGGGACGTGGCTCAAAGCGGCCCAAATTGCCCACGAGGCGGAAGTCGTGAACAAAGGCGGTCTCGGGGACGTTGTAGCCCAGCTCGCCGGGGGAATGGAGGTTAGAGTCAAAGCCGGCGGGCCAGGGTGTGGAGTCGTTGACAACCTCTTCTTCGAGGACTACAAGGTTCTGGTCGTTCCCCTCGGAAGGCTCTCGACGAAGGAGATACTCGACGGCGAGGTTGTGAAGGTCATAGAAGTCGAGGGGAGGAAATCTTTGGAGAAACTCCTGAAGGATCCAACTCCAGAAAGGCTAATGGCCCTCGCCAGAGCTTTCGCCGAGAGAACTGGCCTGCTCACAGGTGAGCTCCTTGAACTGGCGGGGGAACTCGACAGGGTTCTTAAGAGCCCGAGCTCGATGATAATGCTCGGGAAGGGCCTCTTCGCGCTCGTCCGGGAGAAGGAACTAGAAAGTGCGAAAGCCCTCCTTGCCGACCTCAATGTACCCTACGACGTGGCGGAGATCCACGAGGGGAAGCCAAAGGTCGGAAGATGGTTTGGGGAGGGATACCGATGAACACAACGCTGTTCCTGATCGCGGTCGTCTTAATCATCGCGGCCACGTACGCCAACATGAAAAGGGAGCACAAACTCGGCGTTGTACTGTCCGGCACCGCCGGAGGATTCGCGGTGTGGTTGCTCTTTTACGGCAAGCTGAACCCCATCTTGGCCTTCGCAATTGGCTTCACGCTCACTGCGATTTTTGAGGCAATGAGGTTCCTTCCGGGGAAGCGCTGAGTTTTTATCCCCTTCACCGTATTTCAGTCGGTGGTGAGAGTGGGTGACATGAGGTACTCCGAGTTAGCCGAACTTTACAGGAGGCTTGAGAAGACCACGCTCAAAACGCTCAAGACGAAGTTTGTGGCGGACTTCCTCAAGAAAACGCCCGACGATTTGCTCGAGATAGTGCCCTACCTGATTCTCGGCAAGGTCTTCCCAGACTGGGACGAGCGCGAGCTCGGCGTCGGAGAAAAACTCCTGATAAAGGCCGTTTCGATGGCAACGGGTGTCCCCGAGAAGGAAATCGAGAACTCGATTAAAGATACCGGCGACTTGGGCGAGAGCGTGGCTTTAGCCCTCAAGAAGAGAAGGCAGAAGAGCTTCTTCAGCCAGCCCCTCACGATAAAGCGCGTCTACAACACCTTCGTTAAGGTTGCCGAGGCGAGCGGAGAGGGGAGCCAGGACAGGAAGATGAAATATCTGGCCAATCTCTTCATGGACGCCGGGCCTGAGGAGGGAAAGTACATAGCGAGGACAGTCCTCGGAACTATGAGGACCGGGGTTGCCGAGGGAATCCTGCGCGATGCCATAGCCGAGGCCTTTAAGGTAAAGGTTGAGCTTGTTGAGAGAGCTTATATGCTAACGAGCGACTTCGGCTACGTGGCGAAGATAGCGAAGCTTGAAGGGAACGAGGGGCTCTCGAAGGTGAGCATACAGATCGGGAAGCCGATAAGGCCCATGTTGGCACAAAACGCCGCGAGCGTTAAGGACGCACTCATTGAGATGGGCGGTGAAGCCGCCTTCGAGATAAAGTACGACGGAGCGAGGGTTCAGGTCCACCGCGACGGGGATAAGGTGATAATCTACTCGAGGAGGCTTGAGAACGTCACCCGCTCGATTCCAGAGATAGTCGAGGCGGTAAAGGCCTCGCTGAAGCCTTCTAAGGTCATAGTAGAGGGTGAGCTGGTTGCCGTTGGCGAGAACGGTCGTCCGAGACCCTTCCAGTACGTCCTGAGGAGGTTCAGGAGGAAGTACAACATCGAGGAGATGATTGAGAAGATCCCGCTCGAGCTCAACCTCTTTGATATTCTCTACGTCAACGGCGAAAGTCTCATCGACACGAAGTTCACCGAGAGGCGGAAGAGGCTCGAGGAGAGCGTCGAGGAGAGCGATAAGATAAAGCTCGCCGAACAGCTCGTTACGAAGAAGGTCGACGAAGCCGAGGAGTTCTACAAGAGGGCCCTGGAGCTTGGCCACGAGGGGCTCATGGCAAAGAGGCTTGACGCGATCTACGAGCCCGGAAATCGCGGAAAGAAATGGCTCAAGATCAAGCCCACGATGGAGAACCTCGATTTGGTCATCATCGGCGCCGAGTGGGGCGAGGGAAGGCGCGCACACCTGCTCGGTTCCTTCCTCGTCGGTGCGTACGACCCGGAGAGCGGTGAGTTCGTCCCGGTTGGGAAGGTCGGGAGCGGTTTCACCGACGAGGATCTGGTAGAGTTCACCAAGATGCTCAAGCCCCTCATCATCCGCGAGGAGGGCAAGTTCGTCGAGATTGAGCCAAAGGTGGTCATAGAGGTTACCTACCAGGAGATACAGAAGAGTCCGAAGTATAAGAGCGGTTTCGCGTTAAGGTTCCCGCGCTACGTGGCGTTGAGGGAAGATAAAAGTCCGGAGGAGGCGGACACGATAGAGAGAGTCGCCCAGCTCTACGAGCTCCAGGAGAGGTTCAAGGCGAAAAGGTAAAGTCCCCCTGCTCAGGAGCGATTGAGGGGACTTCTGGATTTTCCTCCTCCAATCCCGCTTTCCTTCTTTCCTCGATTTTCCTTTTGCCAAGGACGTATGCGACTTCAAAGACGCGGTTGAGGCTGCTGAAGAGCAGGGCGAAGCCAGCCATAGCCAGGGGGACAATGAGTATCAGGGCATCCCCCGCCCCAAGGAAGGCAAAGATCACCGGGGCGTCGTAGATAGCGTGCAGGAGGGAGGCCTTGACGTAGCCACCCCTAAGGCTTCCGTTTACGATGGCAGATTCCAGGGCAATGGCCGTGAGCACAACGTGGACCATGATCACCAGGAACCTCAACAGGGCCGCAATCAGGTTGCCCATCATCAGGAGGTTAAAGGCATAGAGCACCGCCTCGATGATGCCGAAGTAGAAGGCCCCTCTAACTGCGAAGCGCCATCTGGTGAGTGTATCCCCTTTTTCAACGACGAAGGGGATGAGCTTGGCCCCTTCCTCAGCAAACCCTATTAGGAGCACGACAATGGAGGCGAGGAGTAAGGAGGAATGCATCGTACCGCTGGCGATGGCCTCCTTGAGCAGGAAAAAGCCACTTAGTTCAACAATCACAGCAACCACAACGGCGACAAAGCCGTAGGCAAAGCAGCGCCTTTCGCTGACCATCGGCAGGACGCGGTCGAGCCTTTCAAACCAGGATAAGCCCCTGATTAGCATTATCGAGCCGAGAACCACAACTAGAAGCACGTAACCCAAAAGGAGAAGGAGTGAGAGCATGGTTTCCACCTCACTTCAACCTTATGGCGTCGAGGTTGTTGGGGGCCCTTGTCGAGAGGTTGAACTTCTTGTGCAGACTGGATGCGAGGTCGAGGCACTTGTGGGGCTCGCCGTGAACTGTTATGACGCGTTCCGGCCTCGGCCTTAACCGGGCGACGTAGCTTATGAGTTCCCTTCTGTCTGCGTGGCCTGAGAAGCCGTCTATCGTGTGCACCTCCATGTTGACCTGAACCACTTCCGTCCTGCCATCCTCCCCGACGAGCGGTATCTCGCGTAGGCCCCTCTGCACCTGCCTTCCGAGCGTCCCCTCGGCCTGGTAGCTGACGAAGATTATGCTGTTCTTCGGATCGGGGGCGAGCTGCTTGAAGTACTCCACGCTCGGACCGCCGACGAGCATGCCCGATGTGGCTATGATTATCGCCGGCTCTCCAGAGTCTATAATGTCCTGCCTCTCGCGCGAGTTGGCGACGCTCTTGAATATTGGGTTGAGGAACGGGTTGTAGCCCTCGTGGAAGATCTGCTCCCTCAGCCTTCTGCTGAGGTACTCTGGATAAGCCGTGTGAATCGCCGTTGCCTCCCAGATCATTCCGTCGAGGTAAATCGGAACGTCTATGCCGCCGACGCGCGCGTACTCCTCGAGGACCATCATTATCTCCTGGGCCCTGCCGACGGCCATCGCGGGGATTAGAACCTTTCCTCCGCGCTTTATCGTGTGGTGGATGACCTCTATGAGCCTCTTCTCGGCCTCATCGCGGGGCATCTGGTAGTCGTTGCTTCCACCGTAGGTGGACTCCATAACGAGGGTCTCAACTCGCGGGAACCTGCTGACGGCGGGCTCAAGGAGCCTCGTTGGGATGAACTTGAAGTCACCGGTTATGGCTATGTTGTGCAGTCCGTTGCCGATGTGGAGGTGGACTATGGCCGAGCCGAGGATATGACCGGCGTTGTGAAGGGTGAGCCTTATGTCGGGGGCTATGTCCCTGACCTCGCCGTAGTCGAGGGTTATGGTGTGCTTTATGACCTCCTTTATGTCCCTCGGCCGGTAGAGGGGCTCCATTCCGTTCATGTGCTGGATCTCGATGAAGTCCTGCTGGAGGAGGGTCATCAGATCCCTCGTCGGGGGGGTGGTGTAAATCGGCCCGTCAAAGAGCTTGTAGCGGAAGAGGTAGGGAAGCATTCCGCTGTGGTCGAGGTGGGCGTGGGTTATGATTATCGCGTCCAGAAGGCCCTCATCGAGAACGTAACGGAACTCAGGGGCGTCGAAGTGCGGAAACGCTTTGAGAGGATCCCTCATCGCGGCTATGTTCACACCAAAGTCCACCAGAACGTAGCTCTCATCCGTCTGGACAAGGAGCGCGCTCCTGCCGACCTCGCGGAAGCCCCCAAGGCCGGTAATCCTTATCCACCTACTCTTGTACTCGGGTTTGCGGTAGATGTTCCTGCCGACCTGCCTCAGGAACTTCCTCCTGTCCTTGCTCTCCGTCTGGAGGATCTGTCTGATCGAGTAGATCGTCTGACTCTGTATCGGAGGGGTTCTTATCGCCTTCGGTGCCCAGTGAACCTTCTGGGTGATGAGGCGGAGCGTTTCGCCGTTCTTACCTATCACGAGGCCGGGTTTTCTGGCCTCTATAATGACCTCACCAACGGAGGGGTCGAAGCTTATGTTGGTTATCTCCGCCTCTGGCGGGACGATCTGCTTTATCATCTCCTCAGCCTTCTCGGGAGGTATCAGGATGTCCGGATCCGGGCGGACGCTTATCCTCTTCTTGAGCACTTTGGCAAGGTTCCTTATCAGGTCGCCGTCGCGCATTATTGCCTCGGGGTTCTTGACGTAGATGACCAGCTCAGGCCCCTCGAACTCAACCTCGGTCACCTTCGCCTCTTTTGGAACCATCTGGTTGATGACAGCCCTTATGTCCTTGAGTATGTCCTCGACGAAAGTTTCTCTCCTGATCAAGCCCATCACCTCACTTCAGAACCGGTTCAAGCTCACGGTAGCCCTCCTTTGTGATCGCGACGACCGTAACTCCCTCGCCGGTGTAAACATCCCTTCTTATGGCGGCCTTAACGGCTCTAACGGCCAGATCAATGCCCTCATCAAGGCCCATCCCATCGGAGAAGTTTTCCTCAAGAAGGGCGAGGGCGAACTCCATACCAGAACCGGCCGCGATGAAGCGCTCCTCGGTAACGCCTCCCGCGGCGTCTATCGAGTAAAGCCTTGGCTTCACATCGTACCCCCCGATCAAGAACCAGGCGAAGTAGGGGAGGTGTCTGCTCCCGTGCAGAACGTTCGAAACAAGTGTTGCCAGAGCTTTAACTGACATCTCCCTGCCGACCTTTGCCCTGTAGAGCTTGGCCTCCGCCCTGAGAAGTCTGACGAGACTGAGTATGTCGCCAACGAGACCGGCACCGGCTATGGCGAGATGATCGTCTATCTGGAAAACCTTTGTTACCTCCTTTGACGTCACCATGTTGCCCAGCGTTGCCCTTCTGTCCGCTGCGAGCACGACGCCGTCCCTACACACCACGCCAACGGTCGTGGTGCCCTTCATTGCACTCGGACTCCCGTTCAACAGTAACACCCCTGTATGGTCTGTGTAGAACAGAAAAACCTCAAACCCCGGTTTGAAAAAGGGGTATTTAAAGATTTCGAAAGGCTCAGAAGGTGTAGTAATCGACCCCCCTGGCCTCCTTGCCGCCCCTTCTCTTCCGGCTCTCCTCGAAGTTCTTGTAGTAGTCGATCATGTAGGGGGTTATGCTGGGCTTGACCTTCCGGAGGGCCATCTCAAAGTCCCTCCTCGAGACCTTCAGGCTCTCAAGGAACTCCTCCCCCTGCTTTTCCACGATCTCCCTTGGAAGCCTTGAAACGGCCCTCCTGAGGGCTATCAACGCCGCCTCCCTGACGAGGGCCTCGATGTCCGCCCCGGAGTAGCCTTCCGTCTTCTTTGCCAGCTCCGCAAGATCCACGTCCTCAGCAAGGGGAACTCTCCTCGTGTGCACCTTGAATATCTCCAGCCTGGCCTTCTCGTCCGGCGCTGGAACGAGTATCAGCCTGTCAAAGCGCCCAGGCCTCAACAGTGCTGGATCAATAATATCAGGTCTGTTAGTAGCTCCAATGACAACGACACCGCTGTTCTCCTGAATACCATCCATCTCAGTGAGGAGCTGGTTGATAAGGGTATCAAGGTGTCTTCCTCCCTCGTAGCTTCCTCTGGCAGGTGCTATCGCATCGATCTCGTCTATGAAGACAACCGTCGGAGCGGCCTGGCGAGCCTTCCTGAATATCTCCCTTATCCTTTTCTCAGTCTCGCCGACCCACTTGCTGAGAACTTCTGGCCCCCTGATGGCTATGAAGTTTGCCTCGCTCTCGTTTGCCACAGCCTTGGCGAGGAGAGTCTTACCCGTTCCGGGCGGACCGTAGAGGAGTATTCCCTTCGGCGGTGTTATGCCGAGCCTCTCAAAGGCCTTGGGATATTTAAGCGGCCATTCTACCGCCTCCCTGAGTTCCTGCTTCACGTCTTCAAGGCCTCCTATGTCGTCCCAGCGGACGTTCGGAACCTCTATCAAGACTTCCCTAAGGGCTGACGGCTCGACCATCTTGAGGGCCTCATAGAAGTCCTCCTCCCTGACCCTGAGCTCCTGAAGAACCTCTGGCGGAATGCGCTCCTGCTCCGGACTCACCTTGCCCTCCTGAATGAGCCTCCTGAGAACGACCATAGCGGCCTCTCTTGCGAGCGCTGCGAGGTCCGCTCCAACGAAGCCGTGCGTCCTGTCCGCTATCCTGTCGAGCATCCTGTCAATCAGCTTTGCCTTCACTTCGGAGTACAGCTCACCGTTTTTCTTCAAGATCCCCTTGATTTCCTCCTCGCTCTGGGCGGCCTCAATGAGGGGCCTTATCCCCGCAACTTCCTCGGCGAATTTATCCGTCCTCCCGGCCAGCCTGTCAAGCACCGTCAAGACTTCCTCCTTGTCAAAGGACGGCTCAAGGGGCATTCCCCTGGTGTGTATCTGGAGTATCTCCTTCCTGCCCTGCTTGTCCGGAACGCCAACCTCAATCTCCCTGTCAAACCTTCCCGGCCTTCTCAGCGCGGGGTCAATGGCGTCGGGCCTGTTGGTTGCGGCAATGACTATGACCTTGCCCCTGCCCTTCAGACCATCCATCAGCGTCAGGAGCTGTGAAACAACCCTCTTCTCGACCTCACCGACAACTTCCTCCCTCTTCGGAGCTATCGCGTCTATCTCGTCGATGAAGATGATGCTCGGTGCGTTTTCCTCGGCTTCCTTGAAGATCTCCCTGAGCCTCTCCTCGCTCTCGCCGTAGAACTTGCTCATTATCTCCGGCCCGTTGATGGCTATGAAGTGGGCGTTGGCTTCGTTGGCGACGGCCTTCGCGAGGAGTGTCTTACCCGTTCCCGGCGGACCGTAGAGGAGAACTCCCTTAGGCGGTTCTATTCCCAGCCTTTCAAACAGCTCCGGATGCTTGAGAGGGAGCTCAACCATCTCGCGGATCTTCTGAATAGCATCGCTCAGGCCACCGATGTCCTCGTATGTGACCTCCGGAATGCTCTCCTCACGTACCTCGACCGCCTGTGGGAGAACCTCAACCTCGGTGTTATAGGTTATCTGGACAATACCCTTGGGGACTGTGTTCACGACCACGAACTTCAGCTCGCCAAAGCCAATTGGCATGGCCTCAAAGAGGCCCCTGATGAGATCATCGAGGGGACTCCCATAATACCCGGTCTCACCCCTGCTGCTCGCGACTATTATGTCCCCCTTCACAACGGGCCTCCCAAGTAGGTTCTGCTTGACTATGTCCCCAGGTATCTGAAGTATGACCCCCTTCTGGGCCGGGGCCAGGACAACTTTCTTCGCCTCCTGAACCTGGGCCTTCCTGACCGTCACGTAGTCGCCTATGCTAACCCCCGCGTTCTTTCTGATGTAGCCGTCCATCCTAATGATGTCGAGGCCCCTGTCGTCCGGGTGAGCGTTAGCCACTATCGCGGCGGTTGAGCGCGAACCTATGAGCTCGACTATGTCCCCGGTGGATACGCCGAGCTTCCGCTGGTACTGCTTGTCGAACCTCACTATCCCCCTGCCAACGTCCACCTTCAGGGCCTCTGCAACCCTGAGCTTTATTTCCTCCACGTTCTCCTCGCCTCTCCCAAAGATCACAGCTCGCACCTCCAATGCTTTTTCACGACGATGATCCTACGACGCAAGGGTATAAAACTCCTCCGCTACTTTTTCCGCCTCTGCCGCTCTATAGCCTCTTCGAGCGTCATGTTTCCGAGGGCCACTTCCCTCGCGAGCCTCGTGGATATGGTTATGTTGCCGCTCAGCTCCCTGCTCCTCCTTTTGATGTCCTCTATCTCGCGCTTTGTTGGCTCCCTGACCTCAAGCAGCTCGCCAATGGTGGTCTCTCTCCCCTCCCTGAGGCCGATGTTTATCGAGGCAACTATGTCCTGAACTCCGGGGGCCTCGGTGTTCCCGACCCTTGGTGTAGTTCTCGCCTCGTTCACGAGTATAACGCGGTAGTCGTAGCCGAGGGCCTGGCCGAGAGCCTTAAGGGTGAGCGTTCTCTGCCTCCTAGCACCGTGACCTATCTTTATTCTCGCCCCAGGGTACTTTTCGAGGAGCTCAAGAACTATGGAAACATCCCTCGGGTTTCTCATCCTGTGAACTTCAAGAACCCGGTTGTCGGCCACGACGCTGACACCGGGCCTCTCCCCTGGGTCTATGGCGATGAAAATCCTCCTGAACTTTTCCCTGCCCTCAAGAAACGCAAGGAGCTCGTCTACAAAACCCCCGTCCTTCACGAGGATTTTGGAAGGAAAATTCACCTTCTCCCAGCTGGCCTCATCAACGAGGACGACCTCAACGTCGAAGGGGATCTTCTCACCTGGCCTGAGGCTGTAGAACCCTATCCCGTAGGCCTTGAGGGTCTTCACGATCAGGTAATAGGCCCTCGCGTTCTCCGTGATGACCGCAACCCTCATCCCTAACCCCTGCCAGGATGTCGGGGAAAAGTCTTAAATCTTTCACCCCCAAATATGTGTGAGGTAGGTTCCATGTCCCCACCCAAAAAGAAGGTTAAAGTCGAAGACGATGAGGATTATCTCGAGGAGGAGCTCTGGGAGGAGGACGACTTCGAGGAAGAGGACTGGGAAGAAGAGTGGGAGGACGAGGACTGGGAGGAGGATGAAGACTGGTAGAAAAGCCTCTCCTCGAATTCCCTCTGGATTTTTACACCCATCTCAAATACCCTGCGGGACTTACCCAAAAGTTCCGGATCGTTTTTCTTCTTTGCCTCCCCCAGCATCTCAAAGGCGAGGAACTTGAGGAGGCGGGCAAGGAGGTAATCGCTCTCCGGTAGCAGGACTGTCTCCGCAAGATTTCTGTCGAGCAGTCCCCTCACCGCAACCTCCCGCAGGACGAGCAACCTCCTCAAGGGGTCTCCTATCTTTGGAGAGAGAAAAGCAAGTTTGTCAGGCTCTCCCCTCTCAATCGCCTCGATAGCGAGCAGATAAGCAAGATCTTCAGTTCTCCCGGCTTTTTTGACAAGCTCAAGGGCTTTCCCTAGAATCCCCGCCCGAAGGTAAATTAGCCCAGCAGCCTCGAGGAGTTCATCCCCCATCGGTTCTCCAAAGAGTTCAGCCCAGTACTCAAGCTCATCAACATTGGCCATCTCCTCGATCAGCCGTAAGTAGCCCAGCAAATAGTGGCTCTCCCTCCCTCCAAATCCGAAGTCCGGCCTTTCCGGAGGACTTCTCGGGGACTCGTTGAGGGGGACCACCTCGTTCCTGAACTCCCCTTTCATCCTGAGTATCTCCCCACCGGGCATCAGCTTGCCGTCCTTGAGGCTTATTCCCCCGGGAAGGGGCTTTAAGACCTCGACGTCACTCTCGTCAAGGCCGAGCTCGCTCAGGCTTATCTCCGTCCCCCTTTCAACTATTGCCTTGGCCAAGATAGTGGAAACACTTTGGAGGGCCTTTTTTCGGGCGAATTCCCCCTTTATCCTTCTGGCAACGTCTATGGCCAGTTTGAACTTCCCCTCCCTGGAAAAAATGTACGAGAGGTCCGAGAGAGTATCGTCCCTCAGGGATTCGGTCGAGATCGTCTCCGCGATCTGAATGGCCCTTTCGGGGCTCTTAGGGGCGTAGGCCTCCGCGACCCATCTGAGGGCGTAGTCCCTCCAGTAAGGCTCCTCAATGCTCTCCGCGATGAGCAGCGCAGTTTCCAGCTTCCCCTCGGAGAGGAGGGTTCTAACGTCGATTAACTTCTCATCCATCTCAACCCCTCAGCCCCGGGAACCACACCTTCTTTCCGGCTTTTTCCTTCTCCTCGTCCCATTCGGCGAGTATCTTCACCGCCTCGCTCGCGACCATCGCGGCTTCCTTCTCCCCGGCTTTGCCGAACTCGTTCGTAACGCGGTTCGCGAAGACGGCGCAGACGCAACCTGCCCTAAGCCCGTAGATGTTGGCAAGCGTGAACAGCGTAGCCGCTTCCATCTCGAAGTTCGTGACCCTCGCCTGCCTGAGGTCGTCGAGGATGTTCCTCGCGAAGCTTGGGAAGTAGCCGTTCAGACCCGGCCTGCCCTGACCGAGGTAGAAGCTGTCCGTCGAGGCAGTGATGCCAATGTGATACCTAACGCCGAGGGTTTCGGCCGCTTCAATCAGCGCGAGCGTGACCTCAAGGTCAGCAACGGCCGGATACTCGACGCGGACGTACTGCTTTGAGGTTCCTTCAAGCCTCACGGCGGCCTTGGCTATAATCAGGTCGCCTATCTCCATCCCCGGCTGGATTGCACCTGTCGAGCCGACCCTTATGAACGTGTCAGCGCCTATCGCCGCGAGCTCCTCGACGGCGATAGCGGTTGAAGGCCCTCCTATTCCCGTCGAGGTGACGCTTATTGGGACGCCCTTGTATTTGCCGGTGTGCGTTCTGTACTCGCGGTGGAAGGCTATCTCCTTAGCTTCGTCCCATAGGGAGCTTATCTTTGGCACTCTCTCCGGGTCGCCTGGCAGGAGAACGTAGCGCGCCACATCACCTGGCTTGCAGGCTATGTGGTACTGGTAGCCCTCCTCGGTTTGAGGCCTCTCAGCTGAAATGAACTTCTCACCCATAGCAACCACCTTTTTAAGCTGTGTCTGTGTCATTTATTTCTCGCCATCCCCTAAAAAGGTGATGCCATGCCGCGCTCTTCCCTCTGCGGAAAACCCCGGTGGGCCAACATTCACAGTAGCTCCCCCAGTGTCGTGGAAGCTAATTATGGGTCAGGCTGAAAAGCAAGCTCGCCGCGCCACTATTGATGGGATCGAACCTTAAATTAACCCAAGGTATTTAAACTCTCGCGCTAACTAACTCTGGAGGTGGTGGCGATGATTAGGTACCCGGCAGTCGCGGGGAGCTTCTATCCCGCCGATGATGAGCTCATCCTGATGCTCGAGAAGTTCTTCAGCGACCTCGGCGAGGAGGGAAGCGAGAGAAGGATAACCGCCGGAGTGGCACCCCACGCGGGTTACATCTTCTCGGGCTATACAGCATCGAGAACTTACAAGGCCATCTTCGAGGACGGCCTGCCGGAAACCTTCGTAATCCTCGGGCCGAATCATACAGGCCTCGGCTCGCCGATAGCGGTCTATCCTGAGGGTGAGTGGCTCACCCCGCTCGGGAGTATAGAGGTTGACGCCGAAATGGCAAAGGAGATAGCAAAGCTCTCCGGGATAGCGGATTTGGACGAATTAGCACACAAGTACGAGCACTCGATAGAAGTTCAGGTGCCCTTTATCCAGTACCTCACCGAGCTTGCTGGAAAGGAGGTCAAAATCGTCCCGATAACCCTCGGAATCCAGGACGAGGACGTTTCGAGGGCCCTTGGAAAGGCGATATTTGAGGCGAGCGAAAAGTTGGGCAGGGACGTCGTGGTCATAGCGAGCACGGACTTCATGCACTACGGCCCGGCCTACGGCTACGTACCCTTCAGGGCGAGGGCCGACGAGCTTCCGCACAGGATAAAGGAGTGGGACTTCAGGCTCATCAGGAGAATCCTCGACTTCGACGTTGACGGCCTTTTCAGGGAGCTCCGCGAGATGAGGCACACGATGTGCGGACCGGGGGCTGTTGGAACGGCGATAGTCTATTCGCGCCTCGCTGGAGCTGTTGAGGCTGAGCTTTTGCACTACACGACGAGCTACGAGATCAGCAGGAGCACCGAGGCTGTTGTTGGCTACGCGAGCATCGTGATGAGGAGGTGAAGTTTTAATAGTTTCCCACCTATTTTCTACCATGAACATCGACGATGCCGTGAGAAAAATCCTCCAGCTTGGCGGCGACCGGGTGAAGTTTATCATCCTCTTCGGCTCCCGCGCGAGGGGCGAGGCGAGAAAGGACAGCGACGTCGATTTGTGCGTCTACTACGAGGGCACTCCCAGGGAGGCCTTTGAGTTCAGGATGCGCGTTCTTGGAGTTCTTCCGGAGGAATACGACGTCCAGATTTTCCAGCTTCTCCCGATTTATCTCAGAAAGGAGTGCCTCAGGGGAAAGGTTCTCTTCTGCAGGGACGAGACGTTCCTCTACGACCTCGCCTACGAGACGCTAAAGGAGTGGGAGGACTTCAAGCGCTACTACTATGACTACCTCGGCTTGGAGGCGATAGAATGAGGGTTGAGATGATAGAGAAACTTCTGGAGGGTCAAAAATGAGGGTTCTGGCATCTGCTCCGGCTAAAATTATCCTCTTCGGCGAGCACAGCGTTGTCTATGGAAAACCAGCGATAGCGGCCGCGATAAACCTGAGAACCTATGTGTGGGCCGAGTTCAACGAGAGGGGTGCAATAAAGATAGAGGCCAAGGACATACGCGTCCCTGGTTTGACCGTTTCGTTCTCTGAGGACGAGATTTACTTCGAGAGCGACTACGGAAAGGCCGCGGAGGTCCTCAGCTACGTCCGCCAGGCGATAGAGCTCGTGAGGGAGGAGGCCGACAAGAACGGAAGAGGAATTACAGTCTCGATAACGTCCCAGATTCCCGTCGGGGCGGGTCTCGGTTCATCGGCAGCCGTAGCCGTCGCCACAATCGGCGCGGTTTCAAGGCTCCTCGGCCTCGAGCTGACCAACGAGGAAATCGGGAAACTCGGCCACAGGGTTGAACTCCTCGTTCAAGGGGCATCGAGCGGTATCGACCCGACGGTCTCAGCCATAGGTGGCTTCATCCACTACGAGAAGGGCAAGTTCGAGCCTCTACCCTTCATGGAGCTTCCAATCGTTGTGGGTTACACGGGCTCAAGCGGTTCAACGAAGGAGCTCGTCGCAATGGTGAGGAGAACGAGGGAGGAGATGCCCGAGATAATAGAGCCGATACTCCTCTCGATGGGTAAAGTGGTGGAGAAAGCGAAGGAGATCTTACTATCCGACCTTGAGGAGAAGATTCGCTTCGAGAGGCTTGGAAAGCTGATGAACATTAATCACGGTCTCCTCGATGCCCTCGGCGTTTCCACCAAGAAGCTCAGCGAGCTGGTTTATGCAGCCAGAACCGCGGGGGCTCTTGGAGCCAAGATAACCGGGGCCGGGGGAGGTGGCTGTATGTACGCTCTCGCGCCTGAGAAGCAGAGCGAAGTGGCAACGGCCATAACGATAGCCGGCGGAACGCCGATGATAACCGAGATAAGCAAAGAGGGCCTCAGAATAGAGGAGGTGATTCCGTGATAATAGTCAAGATCGGGGGTAGCGTCTTCAGCGACAAGGATGGCGAGCCGGAGAACTTCGACCACGAAACCGTGAGAGGGCTCGCAGAGGAAATCGGGAGGTTCTACCCGGCGGAGAGATTTTTGATAGTTCACGGCGGCGGGAGCTTCGGCCATCACTACGCCAAGAAATACGGGATCCGCGAGGGCCTTCCGGAGGACTTCGATGTAGCGAGGGAGAGGATGATAGGATTCACGAGAACCCACCAGGCAATGCTCAGGGCCAACAACAACTTCCTCGATCATTTTCTGGAGGTTGGCATTCCAGCTTTCCCGGTAGCCACATCTTCCGTCTTCATAACCGAGAACGGGGAGGTCGCCTACGGTGACGTGGAGGTCATAAAGAAGCTCCTCAAGCTGAGGTTCGTTCCGGTTTTATTCGGCGATGTCTCGGTCGACCTGGCGAAGGGCATAGACATCCTCTCGGGCGACCAGATAATAACTTACCTCGCCAAGATGCTCAATCCGAAGAAGGTTATTTTCCTCATGGACGTCGACGGGATCTACGATGGGAAACCGGGGGAGGGACGGCTCTTGCAGAACATCAGCGTGGATGAGATTGACTCACTCCTGGAAAGACTGGATTGCTCGGCGAAGGACGTCACCGGCGGGATCTGCAACAAGCTCAGGGAGGCAAAGAAGATCGCCCGCTTTTCCGAGGTCTGGTTCGTGAACGGAAAAATACCGGGAAGGCTGGAGGGGGCGATACGGGGAGACGGATTTGGGACGAGGATTGTACATTAGCTGGGACGAAATCCTTTTATTTTTCTTGACGTTGATAACTTTGATGACCATGTTGCGTAAGACTTTAGCCTTTATGGTGCTCTTTATCCTCGCTTTCTGGGGGCTTCAGAAGGCATCTTCCGGTGGCTACCTGAGTGCTTTCGACGCATCCCCTGATAACCTGAACCTAAGCGTTCAGTCTAAGGACAACACCGTTATTGTTAAATGGGAGCTTCAAGGCGGAAGCATAGTTAGAACTCTCGCCGGCGGAAGGGACGCGGTTATTCTGGTTTATCCCGGCTGGGTGGAGGACAATGATTCGTGGCTTGTGCTGGGTGATGCCGAAAACCTGTCCGTGGCATTGAACGGTGAAAGCCCGAGGAATCTCACGATTATTTACCACCCGTTCCAGGTCTTGGTTTCCAACGGGAGCGCTCAGGCTAAATTGAGAGTCTTTGTAGTTCCCATCGATTTTCCGTCAACGGTTCAGTCCGGAAAAATCGAACTTAAACTGGTAACCTACTACGGAACCTGCAACAACATCACCCTCGATGTAATTTACTTCCACAGTACGGGTAAAGGGGACTACCGGGATCTTGTGCTCCCCCTCTCAGTTGACTTTGGCAAAGGATTCCCCATACTCCCGGGTTTCAGGTCGAGGTTTAACCTCACAATTAAAGCATCTAAAATGCTAGAATTCCTCAGATCGGCCGTGAACGCCCACTACCCAGGTAACTGGATTGATGAACCAAAGGGCTGGCTGGTCGTGAAAAAAGTGAACGTCACCGTCTGCCCACCCGAAACCTCTTAACTTTTTTCGTCTTCTCTTTCCCGATGGTTTTAATGAAGGCTTTTGATTTTGATAAAGAGGAGCTCACGGTCATCAGGGAGGTTGAGCACATCGAGCACTGCATAAGGGGGAAGATCCGGAAAGGTTAAGTTAAGTGATCAGGGAAACGGTTTTGAGAGTGTGATTGGGTGATGTCCATGTTCGCTGAGATTCTCACCGTTGGAGATGAACTCCTCACCGGGAACACCGTTGACAGCAACTCCGCCTTCATAGCCAAAAAGCTGACCGAGCGCGGCTACTGGGTGAGAAGGATAACCACCGTTGGCGACGACGTGGGAGATATAAAAGCGGCCGTTCTGGAGATCCTGGAAAGAAAACCCGAGGTTCTTGTGATTTCCGGCGGTCTGGGGCCGACTCACGATGACGTCACCATGCTGGCTGTGGCTGAGGCTCTTGGAAAGAAGCTCGTCCCCTGCGAGGAATGCCTGGAGAGAATACGAGAGTTCTATCACAGGCTCTACGAGAAGGGCCTGATAGACGATCCGGAGCTGAACGATGCTAGGAGAAAGATGGCATACCTGCCCGAGGGGGCCGAACCGCTTGAGAACAGCGAGGGCGCGGCCCCGGGAGCCTACATCGAACATGGGAAAACCAAGATCTTTGTCCTCCCTGGAATGCCCAGGGAGATGAAGGCGATGCTCGAAAAGGAGGTTCTGCCGAGGCTGGGGGAGAAAAAGTTCGTCCAGCTCAAGTTTCTGGCGGAGATAACCGACGAGAGCAAGCTGGCACCGATACTCAGGGAAGCCCTGGAGAGGTTCAACGTGAAGATCCACTCCTCCCCGAAGGGCTTTGGCAGGTACATAGGAATCATCGTCTTCGCGGAGTCTGAAGTGGAGGCCGAGAAGGTCGTGGGGTTCCTCAGGGAGAGGGGCATCTCCCTTCAGCGGTGGAAGCTCTGAGAGGAAGTTCAAAGTTTTCAGCCTTTTTCTGCAAAAATTTTTCGTCATTCTCGTGAAATCTGAAGGTTCTCCTCCTCTGATTTCAAAAGCTGGAAGCTTCTTTGCCCTTTTTCGTTAAACGGGAGTGTTTTAGGGTTTTGAGAAAATTAAAGCTGTTTGTGAACCCAAAAGGTTTATTAGAAACAGTTCACTACTGATCGTTGGTGATCCACCATGAATGGTTACTGGGGAAAGATTCTGCGTGTTAACCTTTCGACCGGGGAGATAAAGGTCGAGCCCCTCCCGGAGGAATTCCCGAGGAAGTACCTCGGCGGCGTTGGGTTTGGAACGAGACTTCTCTACGACGAGGTTCCCGCAAAGGTAGACCCCCTCGGACCGGAGAACAAGATGATAATAACGCCAGGTCTCTTCGTTGCAACTGGCATCGGAACCGGCTCAAAGACCGCGTTCAACTTCAAGAGCCCGCTTACCGGCGGTTACGGCAGAGCGATGGCAGGAGCGAAGATGGGTGAGGAGCTTAAGAAGGCCGGCTACGACGTCCTCATCATCGAGGGCAAGAGCGAGGAACCCGTACTTCTCGTAATCGAGGATGACAACGTCAAGCTTGTTCCGGCCAAGGAGTACTGGGGACTCACAACCGGCGAGGCAAGGAAGAAGGCTAAGGAGGAGTATCCGGGCTTCGCCACCGCTTTCATTGGCCCCGCTGGAGAGAACCTCAGCCTCATCTCAATCATAGACACCGACGAGAGGCAGGCCGCTCGCGGTGGCCCCGGTGCAGTCCTCGGAAGCAAGAAGCTCAAGGGAATCCTCGTCAAGGGAACCAAGAAGGTACCGATCGCCAATCCGGAGAAGCTCCGCGAGCTCATCAAGAAGTGGGCGCTCGTCTTCAAGGACCACCCGGCAACTAAAGCGGACATGGAGTACGGAAGCGGTGAGTTCCTCGACTGGATGAACAGGGAGAGGGGAACCTTCCCGACCAGGAACTGGCAGATGGGCTTCTTCAAGAAGGCCTATGAGAAGGCCAAGGAGGAGGGCAGGGAGCACATCGGAATAGACCCCTACTACTGGGCTCCCAAGTACCGCGTCGGAAGGAGGCCGTGCCCGCTCTGTAACAAGCCGTGCAGCCAGTACGTCAAGGTCGAGAGCGAGAAGTGGGGCACCTTCATGGTAGATGGTCCAGAGTACGAGACCCTCTACTCCTTCGGTGGAGTCCTTGAGATAGACGACTTCGAGACAGTCGCATATCTCAACTACCTCGCTGATGAACTTGGTCTCGACACGATTTCAGCTGGCGTCACCATCGCCTGGGCCATGGAGGCCTATGAGAGGGGCATTCTCACCAAGGAGGAAGCGGACGGCCTTGAGCTGACCTTCGGAAACGGCGAGGCCGCTGTGGAAGCGCTCAAGAAGATGGCCTACCGCGAGGGCAACCTCGGAAAGCTCTTGGCCGACGGTGTCAAGAGGGCAAGTGAGCGCCTAGGCAGGGGAAGCGAGAAGTTCGCCGTGCACGTCAAGGGCATGGAGCCCCCAGCGTACGACGTCAGGGGAATCAAGGGAATGGCGCTCGCCTTCGCGGTCAGCGTCCGCGGTGCCGACCACCTCACGAGCGGTGCCTACGGAACCGAGCTCGTTGGCAAGTGGTGGAAGTTCGAGGGCGTTGACAGGACCAAGGGCGAGAACAAGGGATTCGAGATTGCCTTCCACGAGAACCTCATGGCAATCTACGATGCAACGGGAACGTGCAAGTTCTCAAGGCACATGTACTTCCTTGAAGGCTTCCCAGAGCTCGTCGAGGCTGTCACAGGCATGAACATCGGCGAGGCCGAGCTGATGGTCATCGGCGAGAGGATAATGAACATCGCAAGGGCATTCAACGTCCGCGAGGGCTTCAGCAGGAAGGATGACACCCTACCTTACAGGATTATGTGGGAGCCGATTCCCGAGGGGCCGAGCAAGGGCCTCCACGTCCCGCCGTGGGAGCTCGACAGGATGCTCGACGAGTACTATCAGGCTCGCGGATGGAGCAGGGACGGAATCCCGACCAAGGCCAAGCTCATGGCCCTCGACCTGCCGGACATCGCGGACGACATTGGAGCTGGAATCTGAAGGTTTTTTATCCCTCCCTTCTTATTCTCCCTGGTGAGCAAAATGGACGAGAACCTAAAAGCCTGCAAGAACTGTCGCTGGTTCGGGCCGATTGACTCCTACTTCCTGACCTACGGGATGTGCAGGAAGCACATGAAGACCGTCCACATGAACTTCGTCTGCGACGACTGGGAGCCCCTGTGGGGTGCGGAAAAGCAGAAAAAGGAATAAAATCACGCCCCACTCTTCGGTTCTGACTCCTGCTTCTTCTGAGCGACCTTTCTCTTCCTTTCCGAGATCCTGCTCTTCCTCTCCTCGACCTTCTGGATGATTGCGCTCTCGATGTCCCTCCTGAAGGCCCACTTGAGGAGTGGCGGCGTTATCAGCACCGAGACCGTTATGAATATCAGCGTTGCTGCTATGAACTCCGGCGCGTCCTTCTGAGGGATAGCCCCACCCTGTATCGCAACCATCAGATCGACGAGGGCAACCTCCGTCCTAGGTATCGAGCCTATTCCCATCTGGAGGGACATCCAGAAGTTATCCCTCGTAAACAGGAAGTCCCTGCCGCGTCCCCACGCGGTTATCCACGCTCCAAAGCCCCTGCCCACAACTTTTCCGATTATCGCCACCGTTGAGAGCACCGCTGCGAGCGTAATCGCGTTCCAGTTCTCGAAGACCCTGAGGTCGAGCATCGCCCCGGTATGCACGAAGAAGAAAGGCACGAGGAGGCCGTATCCTATGGCCCTGACGTCCTCCATTATCCTTTTGCCCTCTGGAAGCTTGGACAGGATCAGGCCCATCATGAAGGCACCCTCGATGGCCGCCGCAAACCAGCCTTCAGCCAGTGCCGCGAAGAGGAACATCATGCCAACCGCCATCCCGAGGATGCCCTTCTCCACGTGGAGCCGCTCGGCGAAGCGGACGTAGTGGTCAATGACGTACCAGCCAAGGACGCCGGTTATTATGAAGAACGCCACTATCTTGACGCTCAGGTCGAGCAAACTGCCGCTTCCAACCGCGAAGATGACCAGCGCTATGCCGAGGAAGTCGTCCATGACGCTCGCGCTCAGCGATGCCGCACCAACCTCACTCCTCAGAACGCCGAGATCCATCATGACCCTTACCGTCAGCCCTATGCTTGTAGCCGTCAGCAGGACACCGCCGGCGAAGGCCTCCCTGCTCGGGTAGCCCATGGCCATGAGGGCGTACCAGCCTATTACCAGTGGGACGAAAACGCCCAACACAGTTGAAACGGTAGCCGTCAGGCCGGTTTTTTTCAGCTGCTCAACGTCAGTATCGAGGGCGCCCAGAAAGAGGAGGAATATTATACCGAGCTTCGCCAGAAAATCCGAGATCTCCGCGGCGGTTGTTTCAAAGCCTTGGTCGGAGACGATGGGAAGGTATTGCGGCGCCACGATTCCAAAGTAAACGAGGTTCCCGAGGAGCATTCCCATGAGGAGCTCCCCGAGGACACCGGGCAGTTCAAACCTCTCGATTATGCTGTCGCCTATTTTTGCCAGGATCAGGGAGATTCCGATTGTGAAGAGGAGCCATGTCGCGTCCATTTCACATCCCCCACCCTCAGCAGTCTAAGGAACTCGTTGATAAGGAGGCGAAGGCTGACCTCTCCGACCAGGCGATCGCCATCAACGACCGCGAGCACCTGAGCCCTGTACCGCCTCATCTTGAGAAGGGCGTCGAGAACCGTCGAGTCCCTCTCGATCGTGAGAACGTCCCTCTCGGCAACGTCGATGGCTTTCTCAGCCCCTCCCAGTATTGACCTCAGACTCCTGCTGGTCATCCCGAGCTTGAACTTGTAGGCCTCGGGGGGAAGGAGTATGTCTATGACGTCCAGGTACCTGATGACGCCCTTGAGCCTCATGCTCTCCCTGTCCTCAACGACCCACACGTGGTGCCTTGTCCTTAGGATTTTTAGTACAGTGAGAACGGAAGTATCGACCGTGACGACTGGCATCGAGGCTATCGGGGGCATAATGTCGTCCAGCTTCATGGAATGGAAACTCTGAAGGGCCCTTTCAATGTCATACACAGTCACCACCGGTTTTCATGTTTGAAGACCTTCCTTTAAGATTTTCTGGTCATTTAAAGTCCACAATGAACGTTTAGGAGCATATAAATGACCTTTCCGTGCTAGGGGCCACTAATTTTTTATAACCTTTTAGTCCATCAGGCAATGAAGTATTCCAAACGGTGATCCCTATGGTGAAGAGGGTATCCACTGGGATAGCAGGCCTTGACGAGATGCTCGGGGGAGGCCTGATAGCGGGAAGAGCATATCTCGTCGAAGGGCCTCCAGGGGCTGGAAAGACCATCCTGGCAACACACTTCGCTATGGCGGGCGTCGATAGGGGCGAAAACGCCCTCTACGTGACTCTGGAAGAGCCTGCGGATCAGCTAAAGGAGGACATGGCGAGACTCGGCTTCAACGTTGGGAGCGGGAACTTCAAGATCGTGGACGCGACCCCTGTGAACCCTGAGAGAAGCGTCGTATTCTCCGAAAGCCCTGACATCGAATTCGGCGAGAGCTTTGAGAGACTGCTCAACTCCCTGAGCGCGGAGCTCAGGAAGAGGGACTATCAAAGGGTGGTCATCGATCCGATAACGATGGTCAAGCTCACCGTGCCGAATGAACTCGAGTACAGAAAGATATTTCTCGCCTTCCTGAAGACTCTCAGGAGGTACAACGTCACGGTGTTGATGACTGCAGAAGTTGAAAAAAGCGACGTGGAGAAGTACCTTGTCAGCGGCGTGATCAGGCTCCTCAGAGTCGAGTCAGGGGATAAGATCGTTAGGGCAATTCAGATAACCAAGTTCAGGGGTTCAGCCTTCGACGAGGTTATGAGGCCATACAAGATAACGAACCAGGGGATACAGGTATTCCCCGAGGAGACAGTGTTTATTTAAAGGGAGAAAAGGGGCTACTCCCCGAAGATCAGCTCCCTGAGCTTTGAAGGTAGCTCCTCGATGCTCACCCTTACCTGCTCCCTCGTGTCGCGGTCGCGGATCGTCACCGTGCTATCCTCGGGCGTCTGGTTGTCTATCGTCACGCAGTAGGGCGTTCCAATCTCGTCGTAGCGGAGGTAACGCCTTCCGATTGTATCTTTCTCGTCGTAGACGACTATGAAACCCGCCTTCTGGAGCTTTCTAAAGATTTCGTAGGCGATGCTCTTGAGAGGCTCCTTGGCGACGAGGGGCAAAACGGCAACCTCAATCGGCGCCATGTCCTTCTTGAGCTTGAGGTAAGTCCTGTCCTCCTCGATGACGAGGCTGTTCTCAAGGAGCAGGTAGAAGGGCCTGTCTATGCCGAAACTCGGCTCAAGGACGTGGGGTACTATCTTCTCGCCGGTAATCTTCTCCTCGACTTCCCTTATTATGAAGTCGTCCTTCTCAAGCTCGTAGCCCTCTATCGTGATTTTGCCCTCTTTCCCAAGGATTTCGACCAGCTCACGCTTCTTCTCCTCGTTCCAGCTTTTTATCAGCTCGTTTATCCTCTTGGCGTCTTTCCTAAGCTTCGGGCCGACGCGCTTGAGGTTCAGGCTGACCTCCAGCCTCTTGACTATCTTCGGCTCGTCGTAGTGGATTAGCACCGTAAGGTCGGCCCCGCTCTCGCGCATGTGCCTGCTCAGGTCATAGTCTCCCCTGTTCGCTATTCCAACGCACTCGACCCAGCCGAAGCGCTCGCTGTGGACTTCCGCGTCCCAGGTGTCGCGGGAGTAGTGGGCGCGCTCCTCGGGGAGCTGCTGGCGGAAGCGTATCTTGTCCTCCGGGATGCCGATGTCGAGGAGGACGCGCTTCACCATGACCATGTAGTAGGCGAAGAAGGTGTTCATAATGTAGCCCTTCTTTACCGCCTCCTCGGCTGTGAGCTCGATCTCGCCGAGGTTCTTGAGCTGGTGCTCTATCGGGTAGAGCCTGAGCTTTTCATTCTTGACCTCGTCGAAGTGCGGGTGCTCTGTCTCGCTGGGGTTGAAGAATATCTCCGCCTCCGCCTGCGTGAACTCCCTGAGCCTTAACATACCCTGCCTCGGCGAAATCTCGTTGCGATAGGCTTTGCCTATCTGGAATACGCCAAAGGGGAGCTTGTTCCTCGCGAAAGCGTTTAAGCGTTTGAAGTTCACGAAGATGCCCTGGGCCGTCTCGGGCCTCAGGTAGCCCTTCTGGTCGCCGTAGGGGCCGATTTTCGTCTCGAACATGAGGTTGAAGTACCACACGTCGCTCAGCTCGCCGCCGCACTCGGGACAGCGAATGTCGTGCTCGCGGATGAGCTTCGTGAGTTCTTCGGCGGATAAACCTTCAACGTCCATCCCGAGGGCTTCCTCAATGATGTGGTCGGCCCTAAACCTTGCGCCGCACTTCCTGCACTCGACGAGAGGGTCAACGAACTTCTCAACGTGTCCGCTCGCGATGAAGACCTTCTCGGGCGTTATGTCGGGCGTTTCGAGCTCGAAGAAGCCCTCCCTCTGAAAGGCCTCCCTGATCTTCTGCTCTATCTTCCTCTTTATAGTCGCGCCGAGCGGACCGTAGTCGTAGAATCCGCGTGAACCGCCGTAGATTTCAAAGCTACCCCACGCGAAGCCTCGTCTCCTCATCAAATCCTGAAGAATCTCGTACTTGTCGGGCTTCTCTCCCATGGGCTCACCACCTGAAAGTTGAGCGGACGAATTTCATAAAAAGGTTTTGGGGCTCCCTTTGGAATTCTGACAAAGTCCAAAAACGGAAAGAGTTATAAACCGTTTCCGTCGTTTAGGCTATGAGCTTTGATTGTTTGGAGGTGCGTGAAAATGGCGGAAAGACCACTCGATGTTATTCACAGGTCCCTCGACAAGGACGTCCTCGTGCTCCTCAAGAGGGGTGGCGAGTTTAGGGGCAAGCTCATCGGTTACGACATCCACCTGAACGTCGTCCTCGCCGGAGCCGACTACATCCAGGACGGCGAGGTCGTTAAGAGCTACGGTAAAATCGTCGTGAGGGGAGACAACGTTCTCGCGATCTCCCCGGTTGATATCGAGTGAGCACAAACCTTAGCGGGGTGAGATCATGGGAGCCGGAACCGCGCCGAAGGGCAAGCGCAACAGGACTCCAACTCACATAAGGTGCAGGCGCTGTGGTAGGAGGGCCTTTAACGTCAAGAAGGGCTACTGCGCCGCCTGTGGCTTTGGCAGGAGCAGGAGAATGAGGAAGTACAGCTGGAGCCACAAGTGGAAGAAGAAGAGGAACCTCTCCTACTGAACCCTCTTTTCTTTTCTAGCGATGATGAGCGCTGGTCTCCCCGGCTGACGGTGATGAGCTGGACCCGTGCCTGAGCTCTAACAGGATTTCCTTGAACCTCTTCGCGTCCCTGCACATGTCGGTGTTGTTGAAGAAGACGAAGCTCTCATTTCTGTTCCAGCCGAGGACGCGCTCCCTGATTTTCTGCAGTTCCTCATCGCTGTAGGAGTGCCGGTAAATTATCCTCCCGTTCTCGTAGCGCCCGTGAAGCCTGTAATAGTTCGTCTCGCCCCTGTGGAGCGGAATCCTCACGAGCGGGTCGGTCACGTCTATGACGTCGAAGGCTCTAACGAAGCGCTTAACGCCCTTCTCGCTCCAGCCCCTCAGCTCAACGGCTATCTCGAAGTTTCCCCTGTCAATCATCTCGAAGAATCTTTCCGCGTTGGCGAAGCTCTCCTCGTTCTCCTTGAAGCTCTTCGGCAACTGAATGAGAATGAAGCGCGCGCCGAGAAGTTCAGCCTCCTTCAGCGTCAGGCGCCAGAAGTGAAGGACGTCGCTGTTTGGCCTCAAAAGGCCGACGTTTTTGCTCGGCCTAACGTTGCTCCTCCGCCACGTTGGGCTGTTCGGCGGGTGCGTTACGCCCTGAAAGGCCTTCATCGCGAAGATGAAGCCCTCAGGAGCTTCCTTCCTCCAGCGCTCAAGGGTTTTCTCCTGGAGGATTCGGTAAAAGGTCTGCTGAACCTCAACGGCATCGAAGTCCCGGAAATATTTCGACCTTCCCTCGCAGAAGCCACAGGTTCCGACCTTAATCATCTCCATCACTCCAGCGGTTCCCTTCCGTAGCGCAGGAAGTTCAGGTAAGCCTCATCCTCCCCGACTATCGCGCTCAGGATTGCGTCGACGTACGCGTCGAACTCCCTCTTCTTGATTACGACCGAGTGGTGCGCGTACTCGAGCGGAATCACGTACTCATCTTCGGCCACCGAGAGGATTTTCGCGAGGGTATCCTCGAAGTCCTGCTTCTCCGGAACCTCGAGAAGGTATATGAGTCCTCCATCGGCAAACCGGACGTAGGCCGGCCGTATCCTCGCGCCCTCTATCTTCCTTCCGTCGAGGACGAGAATCTCGCGAAGGTTCTCGAAAAAGCCGTGCTCCATGAGGTCGAGGATTAGCCCGGCGAGGGCCTCCTTCTTGCCGACCTTCGACGAGAAGCGCAGGTAACCGCTCTTATCGGTCAGCGAGGCCACGACCGGTGTGTCCACCATTATCGGAACCCTCTTCAGCTTCTCCCTCTCGGCTACCGTCCCTATGACGTCCGAGCGGTAGAAGGTCTTCGCTATCGAGGCTATCTCGTTTTCCAAAAGCCTGTCGAGGGCGTGGAGGTACTCGAGGTACTCGAAGAGGACTATCAGGTTTTCGGCATCTACAACCCACCAGATTTTCCCGCGAATGCTCCGTGAGCCCTTCTCCTCCAGTATTTTGAAGATTGACTTCCCTTCCCTCCCGCGCGCGAGTAGAGATGGACCCGAGATGACGCCCTTTTTGAGCTCCCGCTTCCACTCCTTCCACTTGAGATTGAGGGCATCAAGGAAGTCCATCGAGGCCTCCAAAAGCGTCCTCCCGTGCCTTTCGTAGAGCTGGTTCGTAGTTGAGTTGGCGTAGCTCGGCGGTCTTATGAGGGCCCCGCTTATCGTGCCGTCCATGAGCACGAGGTCTGACATTTCCCCGACGAGAGCGCCCATTCTTTTCTCCAGTGTGTCCATATGAACCCTTATTCTATCATCGGCGTTGCTGTAGGGGAAGAGCGCCCCGATGTCGTTCCAGTAGTAGAGGTCGTCGCCGACCGCTGATGCGGAGACGGCGTAGATTATCGCCCCGCTGAGCCTTCTGGCCATCCTGCTCCCGTCAACGGCGTAAACCCTCGTCTTCTTCGGCTCTGGAAGGTCTTCCCAGCGGTAGTGCTTCCTCACGAGGGGGACGAGCTTTCCGAGCTCCTTCCTGCTCTCCCTGAGGAAGTGCCTGATTTCCTCGAGGTGCCTGTCGTCAATACGCTCCAAGGCTCTCCACCTCCACCCTCGCTTCACCGGCGTTGGTAACCCTTATCACGTAATCGGCCGCGTCCTTCAGTTCTTCGTCGTGCGAGACGATGATTACCTGAGGTATTTTTCTCAGCTGGCTCGATATAATCTCCACGAGCTTCTTCCTCCTCTCCTCGTCGAGGAAGGGCGTTGGCTCGTCCAGTATGAGGAGCTCAAGGTTGCCCACCTTGTAGAGCGAGAGGGCAAGGCGGAAGGCCAGACCGAGCGCTATCCTCTCCCCACCGCTGAGGAAGTCTATTCCAACTTCGTTGCCCGCGTAGAGGACTTTAAGCTCAATCCGCTCTTTCCCATAGCGCTTCTCGCGCCTCAGCCTTATCCCCTGATACTTGCCCTCGGTCATCTCCGAGAACAGCTCCCCAGCCAGCTTCTGCACCTCTTCAAGCCCTCTAAGCTCTTCCTCCGCCTTCAGCCGGGCTATCTTTTCCCTGAAGGCCGTCAGGTCTGCCAGCGCCTTCTCGATGAGCTCGAGCTCCCTCTCGGCCTTCTCAATCTCCCCGAGGTTCGCCTTCAGCTCGTCTATTAAGCGGGCTATCTCGTCCCTCAGGCTCTCCGCTCCCTCAAGCTCGGCCCTCGCCCTCTCAAGGGCTCTCGACTTCTCAAGGTATTCCCTCTCGGCCCTCTCAAAGTCCTCCTCCGAGAATTCCTTCCTGGCTTCTTCCAGCTCTTTTCTCGCCTTTTCGAGCTCGGCCTTTAAGCGCGCTATGTTCGCCCTTGACTCATCGGCCTTCCTCTGCTCGATGTCGAGCTTCTTCTCGAGGGCCTCAATCCTCCTCGGAATGTCCTTCAGCGAGAGGAACTCGCGGTAGGGCTTCTCAAGCTCCCCAATCCTCTCCTCGACCTCATCAAAGGAGCTGAATCCCCTCTCGGAGAGCCTCTTTAGAATGTCGGCCTTTCTCTCCTCAAGGGTGTGGAGTTCCTTCTCTACAGCCCTCTTTTCCTTCTCAAGGCCCTCAAGCTCCTCAAGCCTCTCCTTAACGTTTCTGATTTCCTTCTTGAGGCCGATGAGCTTCTCCTTCGTTTCCTCGAAGAGCTTCGCGTCCCTCTCAAGCTCCTCAACGCCGAGCTCCTCAAGCTTCTCCTCCGCCTCTCTGAGCAAATCGGCCGTCTTCTTGAGGCGAATCAGCTTCGGCTCCCTCGCGAGGAGCTTCCTTAGCTCGACCTCGCGCTTCCTCAGCTCCTCAAGCTTCTCCCCGAAGGTTTTAACTTCACTCTCAATCCTCGAAATCTCGGCCCTGTACTCGGCCAGGATTTCGCCTTCCTCGTGCTCGTCTATGGGTCTTCTGCAGAGGGGACAGATTTTGGCCCCTTCCAGTCTCTCCATGTTCGCCTCAAGCTCGGCCCTTTTGCCCCTCAGCGAGGCTATTCTCTCCCTGACCTTTGAAATCTCCTCGCGGAGCCTTTCAAGCTCCTCCTTGGCTTTCTCGATTTCTTTGAGTTCCTTTTCAAGCTTCTCGACGGTGTAGCCGGCCCTCTCAAGCTCCTTCCTGTGCTTCTCGGCCTCGCCGAGGATTGACAGGGCGCGCTGGTAGAGCTTGTGCCTCTCCTTGAGCCTCTCGTATTCCCTCCTCGTCTCTACCTCTTTCTTCTTCAGCTCCCCAAGTTTCCTTTCCAGCTCCTCTCGCTTCTCCATTTCTCTCTCGAGGGAGCGGAGCTTTTCCCTTAGCGATGAAAGCCCAACCTCAACATTCGAGAGCTCGTCCTTCAGCTTCAAAAGCTTGCCCAGCTCAATGTACTCCTCGGCGAGAGGTTTTAACTCCTCAAGCCTCGCCCTCTTCTCCTCCAGCTCCTCCAGCTCGAGCTTCAGCTCCTCTATCCTCTTCTCCCTCTCCTTCAAAAGTTCCTCCTCGCTCGCCAGCGATTTTTCGAGGAGAGCTATTCTCTTCTCGAGGCCGGCTATCAGCTCCTTTCTTTCCTTCATCTCTTGATAGAGCTTGGAAAGCTTCTCCACCTCGGCCGAAAGCTCCCTTTCCCTCTTCCTCAGCTCACTAATCCTCCTCAGCGTCTCGGCAAACCTCTTCCCTGCCTCGCTCAGCCTGTCTTCGACTTCAGCTTTCCTCTCGATGAGCTTCTTCAGGTTCTCCCTTCTCCTCTTCAGCTCGCGGATTACCTCTGCCGAGTTCCTCTCGGCGTTCTCGTAGTCCTCTATGCCGAGAACCTTGCGCAGAACCTTTTCCATGACCTCGCGGTTGGTGATTATGCCCTCAATCTCGCCCTGTCGGATGTAGAGGGCGTTCGTATAGACCTGCAGGGGGTAAACGTTCCTCTCGACCCAGCGCGCTACCTCGGAGCTCTTCTCCGCAATAAGTTTTCCGTTCTCGAGGAGCTCGCTCTTCTTCGTCGTCCGGGTTATGCGGTAGGTTTTGCCGTTGTGCTCGAACTCCAGGCCCAGGGAAAGCTCCCCGGTTCCGACGCGGGCGTTGGCCTTCAGATAGCCCTTCGGGAAGCTCGGGTGTCCGAGGTAAAGCGAGGCAAAGATGGCCTCAAGGATTGAGCTCTTCCCGGCTCCATTCTGGCCGATTATCAGGTTTATGCCGTCGCTGAACTCAACAATGCTTTTCCTGTGGGCCCTGAAGTTCCGAATCTCGATTTTCCTGACCCTCATTGCCTGCCACCCCTGAGCCACGCATCGAGGCTCGACGGCTTTGCCGGTCTCGTTTTCTTCTCGGTTTTGGGCTTCTCTATTTTCTCCTTCTTTGGAGTTGCTTTCACGCGCTTTTCCCCTTTCGGCCGTTTCTCTTCGGCATTTTCTGGTTTCTTCGGCTCTTCCACTGGTTTGCGGGCCCTTGCACTCATCCCTTCCGGAACGCCGAGGCGGTACTTCTCAAGGAGCCAGTCCATGAACTCGTCGAGCGGGAACTCCTTTGGTTCACTCCGCAGGTGGAGGAAGAGCTCCCTCTCCCACTCGGTCAGTATCTCCTCGCCCACGCGCTCCTTAGAGATTATCGCCTCGCCCGTGACCCTGCTCCTGAAGGCGTAGTAGGCTATGCCAGAGCCCTTCAGCAGGTCGTTGAACTCAGCTAAACTAACGCCACCTTTCACCGTTCCCTCAAGGTAGATGATTGCCACCGCATCTTTTGGAATCAGACCCGCTACCTCCTCCACCTTCCTCCTGAGCTCGGCCTTGGAGTTTCCCGAAACCGTAACGCGGTAGAAGGGCCTCGTCTCGACCTCGACGAACTCCGGCCGGAAGTCCTCAACGATGTAGAAGCCCTTAGGCTGGGGGTTCTCGCGGAGCTTCGGCTTTCTGTCCCTCTCGCCGTAAACTACTACGTGGCTCGCCTCCCTCACGTCGGTTCTCTCGGTGGAGCCAGGATATGCTATCGGGCCCTTTAGACCCGTCTGCTCGGGCTCGGCCAGCTTTCTCACGTGTATGTGTCCGAGGGCGTAGTAGGAGAAGTTATCAGGGAGTTCGCTGAGCTTGAGGTCGAAGGCGTCCTGATACGGTGTGTCCTTAGCGAGGTAGTCAACCGCCTGGTGGAGCATCAGGATGTCTCCCCTCTTGAAGAGGGCCTTCAGGACGTTGGTGTTACCCCTTATGAGCTGCCAGCGCGTGTGATGTCTTAAGCCGTAGATTTTGAGGTCTCCGACCTCTGCCCAGACGAGGTAGCGGTCGGCAATCTTTTTGCTCCGCAGGAACTCGTCCCGCTTTTCCTCTCTTCTGAGGCCGAGGGTCCTGATTAGGCCGAGGTGTTCGAGCAGGTCGAAGACGGAAGCCTCTCTAATCGTCTTGTCGTGGTTGCCCTCGATGGCGAAGACAGGGATTTCCTTTCTCCTCGGGATTTCGAGTATCTCGACCGCATCGCGCAGGGCCTTAGGCGACGGCCTGCTCACGTGGAAGAGGTCTCCGGCGATGAGTATGAAGTCCACCCTGGCCTTAACGGCCTTCTCGACGGCCTCACGAAACGCTTTAACGTAGTCCTCGTAGCGGAAGGGCTGGTTGAACTGCTCCCGGCCGAGATGGGCATCGGCTATGTGCGCGAACCTCATCTTAACACCTCACAGGGGGAGGGAAGCTATCGCCTCCTCCTCGCTCACCTCTTCCTCCTTCCCCTCGAGCCACTCCTCGACGATGTCTATGTCCCTTCCTCCATAGTGGCCGTTGAAGTCCTTCTCGAAGTTATAAACCTTCACCATCGCCGGAATCGTGATTGCGTAGCCCACTATCACCGCCTCGCCGACGCCCAGCGAGGCTATATCGCTCAGCAGGTCCTCGCTTATCTGCTCGCTCGCCTGCTGGACGTAGCGCTGGTCGTTGGGCTCAACCAGCTTGAGGATTATCTTTGTGTTGGTCTGGCTGAGTATGTCGTCGTCGAGCTTCTTCGGCCTCTGGGACACTATTCCAAGGCCCACGCCGAACTTTCTCCCCTCTCGGGCTATCTTGCCGAGCCACAGGGTTGCGGGGTTCTTCTCGCCCCTCGGCGCGAATATGTGGGCTTCTTCAACTATGACGAGGATTGGCTTCCTTATTGCGGGGTAGGCTTCGAGTATCTCCCTCGCGGTGAGCCTGTCGTTGGTTCTGACGGCCTTGAGGTACTCAATGCGGTTCTTGAGGATTCCCCTCAGGACGAAGCTCGCGAGCGTTATCATCTGCTCCTCTTCCATCCCGCTGAGGTCTATGACGTTCACCATGCCGGGCCTTATCTCGCCGAGCACATCTACCGGGCTTATGAACTCGCCGAAATTAGCTTTCAGCTCGCCTATGTAGTCCTTCAGCCTTATCAGGGCCTCCAAATCCCTCTGTTGAATCTTCCTCGGCATCTCTATGCCCTTCTCGTTGTAGTAGTGGATGACCCTGTCCTCCTTGCTCTCCGAGTTCTCGTAAACCCTAATCCACTCCTCTATCTTGTCCTCCATCGCTTCGAGGAAGGGCAGACCGCCGACGACCTTTCCGTCCCGTCTCATCTCCTCCTTGACTGTTCGGTAAACGAGCCCGAGGAAGCGCCTCTGGAGGCTCGCGTTTTCGGCTATGCCGAGGAGCGTTGCCAGCTCGCTCAGCCTTATTCTCCCGGGGTCTATAGTGGCCTTTATCGGGTTGACCTTTGCCCCTGGCCAGCTCAACCTCTGGTACTCGCCGTGAGGGTCGAGGATTACGACGGTGGCGTTAACGTTGTCAACGAGCTCCTTGGTGAGAACGGCTATCGTGTTTGACTTGCCCGCTCCGGTAACGGCCAAAACCGCGAAGTGCCTCGAAACGAGCCTGTTGGCGTCGAGGCGAACCTCTATGTTGCCCCTCGCGATGAGCTTTCCAACCCTGAGGTGGCCGTTTGCGAATATTCTCTCCAGGTCCTCGTCCCTCGCGAGGTAAACCTTCTCGCCTGGCTTTATAGGGACGCGGTTCGGGGCGGGCTTTGGCAGAAACTCGCCGTCCCTAGTTCTGAGAACGCCGAGAACCTTGGCCGTAGCCAATATCTCCTCGCTCTTGTCGAGAATTCCGCGCGAGAAAACGTTGACTGTCTTTTCAACGTAGTCGTAGCTTCCCCTTCCAGCTTCCATAAGCCAGTTGAGGTTTCTTATGGATTTGAGCAGGGCTAAAACCTCGTCTCCCTCCCGGTTTTTAACGACAAGGAACTCGCCGAAGCGCGGGAGCTCGTTCCTAGGGTTGACTATGAACGTGAAGTGGTCGGTGCTCGATTCACCGAACACGATTCCAACCGAAGCGTCGGGCCCCTCCATATTACCACCTTGAGTTGATTTTCCCGTGAGGACAAAAACCTTTCGGATGCCCGAAAGGGTTTTTATGGGAGCCACTAAAACCCCACGCCCGATGACGAACTACTCCCGGCTGAGTGGTGATGAGCCACCTACCGGCCGAGGGCTTTTAAGCTCAACCCCGAAGGTTCAACCATGAGAATCCTCCTCGTCACCGGTAAACTCGCCGAACCCCTCGTGAGGAAGTACGGGAAAGGCTGCGACGTATTTGTAACCCCGGTGAGCGTCGCGGCATTCCTTACCCCGGAGATGATAACCCACTATCTGAAAAAGGCCGGCGTGAGGAGCGGGAACTACGATCTAATCCTCATCCCCGGCCTCGTCAGGGGTTCAGCCCAGCCCATCGAGGACGAAATTGGAATTCCAGCCTTTAAAGGGCCGAAGAACGCGATGGATCTGCCCGTCGTTTTGAGGGCCTTGCGCGAGGGCTTCAAGCTGAGCAAGGAGAAACCGGCGGACGAGCTGTTTTCCCTCGATGGGTTGAGGAAAGTTAAGGACATCAGGAACAAGGCGAGGGACAGGCGCTACATCGAAAGAGCCCTCAAACGGCCCGGAAACCTCCTCATCAGCAATCTCCCGGTTGGGAGGGACTTTCCGGCGAGGATTTTGGGAGAGGTTGTCGATGCCCCAAAACTCGGCGTCGATGGGGTCGTTGAGAAGGCCCTTTACTACCTCCGCGAGGGGGCCGACATCGTTGACATCGGGATGGTGGCGGGCGAGACAAACCTCGAGTTCATCGAACTCATCCCGGAAATCCGCGAGAGACTTAGGGAAGGCGGTTTTAATGTCCCGATGAGCTTTGATTCCCTTAACACCGCCGAGATAGAGAGGGCCCTTGATTATGCGGATTTATTCCTGAGCGTTGACGAGAGCAACCTTGAGGGGCTCGTCACTGCAAAGCCAGTCGTTCTAATCCCTACAAACCAGAAGAAGGGTTTCTTCCCGGTCAGGCCTTTCGAGAGGGTCGAGTTCCTTGAAAACCTTAAGGGGAAGGCCCTCGATTTGGGTTACAAAAACCTAATCCCGGACTTAATCCTCGAGCACGTCCCCCACTTAGCGCGTTCCATAACTGCCTTCCAGCTCTACCGCGAGAGGAATCCGGACGACGTTCTCTTGGCTGGAGTCGGCAACGTGGTCGAGCTCTACGACGCGGACAGCGTCGGAATGAACGCCCTCCTTGCTGGAATCGCGAAGGAGCTTTCAATAAACCTCCTCCTCACGACCGAGACGAGCGCGAAGGCGAGAGGTTCGGTAAGGGAGCTGAGGAGGGCAATCGACATGAACCTCTTCGAGATGCCAAAGGATCTGGGCTTCGACCTACTTCTCTTAAAGGAGAAGAGGGCCGCTGAGTGGCGGTTTGAACCGGCGGAAGAAATAATCAAAGCCAAAGAAAAGCCTATCGAGCTCGAACCCCTCTACTTCCGGGTCTGGGTTGAGGGAGGCAAAATCTGGGTCAACGCCCACAGGGGAATCGAGGCCGTTCTCACGATAGTCGGCGACGAACCAAACGCGATAATAGACACGATCCTCGAGCGCTTTGAGATAAGCCCAAGGCACGCCTTCTACCTCGGCAGGGAGCTGGAGAGGGCTAAAACAGCGCTGAAGCTGAGAAGGAGCTACGTTCAAGAAATGGAGCTCTTCCCGGATTTTTACATAAAAGATTGAAAAGGGAATTAGCGTCTTCTAATTGCGGCGAGAATTACTAGGATGGCCATTAAGCCGGGCCCACAGGTTTTTCCTGAGCCGGTGCTGGCAGTGGACGATGTTTTCTCTGGACTCGAAGTTTCGATTTGAGATTGGGTTCTGGTTTCCGTAGGGGTGAACTCGTAGGAGACCCTAACCTCATCGAAATACATGTGGGACTTCAATGGACTGTCGTCCCAGCCGCCTATAAGGAGCTGGAAATGGGTGGCGTCTCCAAACTCCTTTGTTGAAGCATTTTTGATCAGCCCCCCCGATTCCCAGAACTCCACGTGGTCTTTGTATAGGACGATTTTGAAGGATTTGTACTCCTTCGGGATTTTTCGAGCTTCGCTGAGTGCTCCGTCGGGTAAATCGTAGGCTATCTTGTCCGAGGGCCAGCTTATGTAGCGCATCCCCAGGTACTTTCCGGAGTCAAGGTCATAGACCCGGAACCACATCTCGGCCGTTCCTGGGTCCGTGAACTTCCACACCCCGGAGAACGTTATGGAGTCCCAGTTCTCGATCGTTATCACCTTGCTTCTGAGGAAGGCGTGCTCCTTGTGATAGTCCTTAAGCCTGAGGCCGTAGGTCTCGAAAACCGCCGCGCCGTCCTCCTCGCTGAACCTGTTACCGCTTCCCGCGATATCGAGGGTCCATTTTCCCCCTATGCTTCCCGAACTGAAGTCATCGTGGAAGACTACCTTTTCAGAGGGGTTTCCAGCCGTAAGCCCCGAAAAGGCCAGAAGGCCTGAAAGAAACAGGAAAAGGAGCAAAAACGAACCTTTTCTCACTTTCACCGCCTCCTGTATACGTAAACCCCAATCAGCACCAGGATCGCAAGCGCCGCGAGGATGTAGCAGGCGGTGTTTCCTCCTTCCTGTGATGACTGTACCGGTGTTGAGGTTGTCTCGGCTGGACTTTCGGTGTGGGTCGGTGTTTCCGTTGGGGTCTCGTGTTCCTCGTGCGTTTCAACCTTCACTTTGCTCGCAACGGCGAAGAGGGAAAGCGAAGGCACGTTGACGCGGTAGTAAACGTATTCGAGGTCTTCGTACTCGAACACAGGCCCGTACTCGACCCAGCCGTTCTCGAGGTGGAGCAGGAGCAGGGAGTCCTTGCTGACGTTGCTCGCCCTGAGCCATTCCTTTGAGACCCTGAAGCGGAGCGTTGCGTTGGCTATGCTCAAGTTCTCCGGATGGGTGACGTTGAAGATGGAGTAGGTAACGTAATCGTAGCCCTCCGGCGCCTCCACGTCTCCAGGCCTCTGGTAAACCGCCACCATGCCGTTCACCTTCACCTTTGGAAGGAAGTATATCCTGTAGAGATCTGTCCTCGTCGAGACCCGCACCCATTTACCGGGCTCGGCGGATACAATGTCCCCGTCAGCTTCCTTCTCCGTGATGGGCTTCTCCACCAGTTCCACAGTGTAGTTCTTCTTCTCCGTCAAGTTCCCGTAGAGGCAGGTCACGGTGAGGGTGTAGTTCCCCGCCTTCAGACCCCTGGTCGGTACGAAATCTCCGCTTCCGGCGAGGTTTCCGAGCTTCCAGCTCAGAGAGCATGGCTTTGACGTCTTGATAGTGACCTCCCCACCGGTGTAGAGCTTCTCGGGTGTGATGGTTACCTCCGGCGGTTCCAGGGTTCCATTCTTGGGAACGGCTATCAAGACGCTTCCGTCTTCATTGCCCTCGAGAATCTTGACGCTCCCTCCAACGGTGGTTTCCACTTTGGATGGGTCTATCCCAAAGGCCGACCTTAACTCAACCGAGCCCCTGTAAGTGCCCATCCTCTCGATGGTCGCGTTGGTGAAGAGTTTTCCAGCGTTCATTGTGATGTGTATCCCCTCATCCTCCGGCAGGGCGACGAGCTCTCCCTTAGCACTCAGGATTATTGTGTTGTCTTTAATTTCCACGTCGAGAGAATCAACCTTGGTGAGGTACGGGCTCACGAAAGCCCTGGCGAAGGCTTCGTTCCTGAAGATCGCGAAGACCATGGATGCATTCCGGGGGTCGGGTCTCAGCTCCATCCTGAGCTCGCCGAGCATCGCTCCCTTCCGAGTTCCTGTTATCTCAACGCTCATGCCTTCGAGGGTTCCGTTGAAGAGCGGTCCAACCCTCATAAGGGGCGTTGGAACAATGTATTCCGCCCTGTAAACGTCCGGCTCACCGAAGGTGAGGCTCACGTTGCCCCAGCCGTCGAGGCTTCCCCCTTCGCCGCCGAGGAGTATTGCGGTGTCAAACTTTTGGGCCTCGACCGTGTAGTTCGCCGGCGGGTCGAGCACCTGTATGCTCATTGGAGTTGGCTGGGTCAGGGTTGCGTAGATGTTGTAGAAGGCCCACTCCCCCAACGTGATGAAAGTGTCCACCGCCGCTGCTATCGTGCCCTTTGCGTCCTTCAGGGCCTTTTTCTGCTCCTTCGGTGAGAGGGACTGGAAGGACTTCTTCTTTTTGAGCTCTTTGACTATCAACTCCTGCGCTATCTCCTTGGCGGCCTTCTTTGAGGCCTCGCTGAACTCCTCGGCCATCTCTTCCTCCGGCGATGGCGGGTTGGCGGCGTCCTGGGCTTCCTTGTATATCTCGTTCAGGATGTCGTTGTCCACTATCTCAAGCACAGTTTCAAGGAGCAGCATCTGGAGATCCTCGTCGCCTATTATCGCCGTCCCGTACTTCTTCACGACCTCGATTTCCTCCGGCAGGGAGAGGCTATCGAAATTGGCGACGTCCTCGTAGAAGTCCCTGTCCATGCCGTAGTTCTGCTCAAGTCTCGCCATCGTGTCGAGGTTTATCACCGCCGCGTAGGTCGCGTCGTCGGCCTCGATTAGGGCGTTGGTTTCGGGAGAGTTCTGAGCCATCCACGTGAAGTTCTTGTCCTCATCGGGGAAGTCTATGTTCTCGACGATGTTGGTTATCTTAAGCATGCTCTTGGCCATAGCCGCCACTATGGTCCTTACCGGAACGTCAATGTCGTACACGCCAAGCGCCCCTTCTACGCCTATCGCTATCAGGTCTATCTCATTGAAGAGGAGCGAGTACTCGACACCAACGGTAACGCGGTAGTGGGGTATGACCGTTCCGGGTTCCTTGCTGTGGTCCGCTATGGCCCTGAACTCAAAACCCGGCGGGATGACGTGGTACCAGACGTAGCCCTCCGGCTCCATATCGTAGTCGCCCTCGGCGTAGTAGCTGTAGTAGATGTTATCGTTTGTGTTCTTGAGCTTTAGATAGGTCTTGTCCCCGTTCACGCCGATGACATCAACCTGAACGGGACCGACGTACTCGGTGAATGGCACGAAGCTCTTGTCGAGGGCCTTCACTGGTGTCTTCATGTAGTTTATCGGTATCGTCACGTAGTAGCCGGGCAGGGGCTGTCCGTTGATGGTCTCGTAGTACAGCACGTTGGCCGTGCTCATGTACTCGCCCGAAAAGTTCACGGGTGGGATGTACGTGGGGGGAGCGTCCAGCCACCAGGGCATCCATGCCCCGTAAACGTACCTGACCTGGCCGGGCTTGACAAGCCTCGTCAGGTTCTTCGCCCAGACGTCGGCCATGAAGGTTTCATCGCTTCCGCCGAGGAGCGTGACGGAGTTCCTCTTGAGGAGCTTGTTGTGTAGGTTGGGGTCGCGCTCCGGGATGTAGTCCCTCACGCTGAGCGACTTCAGGTAGACCTCCCTGTCGCCGATGTTCTCGATTATGAGGTCGAAGTGGTGGCTCTCAGCCGCTTCGAGGTTTCCATCGCCGTCGCCGTCGTAGGTGTAGCTGTTCAGGCCGTAGTTCTTGACGCTGCACTCCCCGCTTATCTGGCACCACTGCCTCGTGTACGGGTAGGCGTCGTACCCGTTTATCTTGAAGACGGGCCCGAGGTCGAACTCTATCGTGGCGTTCCTCTCGTCCCTTAGAACCCCATCGAGGTCATAGAGCCGTATTTTGATCGGAATCTTTCCGTCGCTCGGAAGTTCATCGGGGAGAGGGTCCCATCTCAGGGTTATCGGATCGAAGTCCGTTATGGGGATGAGGGCGTTGAAGTAGCCTTCCATGTTCCCCGGAACCGCGACGAGGAGGCTCACCTTTCCGGTATGCCTCTCGATGTACTCGGGCAGAACGAGCTCGATCTTCGCGACGCCTGTAAGTTCCCCGATGTTCTTTAGGAGAACGCTCACGTTCGCGAAGCGCTCGTCGTATGGAATGGCAGTTCCAAAGACATCTGGATCTCTCCTATAAACGTAAACGGCCGTTGGGTGACTGATTGAGTAGGACACTATCTTTATGTCCACGTTTCTGAAGTACACCTTCCTGATGGCGCTGATGCTCGTCCCCTCGGCGTTTTTGGCGGTGAACTTCAGATAGCCCGTCCCAGTGAGGTTCTTTCCGACGGTGTCGAGCGTTATGTAGCCATAGTACTCCGTGGAATTTAGAGAGCTCTCGTTGAGAAGCTCCTCCATTCCGTTGTAGATGAGGGTGTAGTTCACGGCAACGATGGGACTCCGCGAGCTTGCCCCTCCGGCGAGGCTTATAACGCCTTTGACGTCGCCATTGCTCATCGGGTACACGTCCAGCGAGACGCCGAGAAGGCTGGAGCCCCAGCCGGGACCCGTGCTGACCGTGCTTCCAAGCGAAACTGCTCCCCTCTCGTCGAGGATGTCGTAGTTCGTCTCCACTTCGCCGCTCGCGGTGTACATCGTCCCGCCCGTGAAGTTTTCAACGAGCCGCGGCTCGTGGCCTCCCCAGTCGGTGTTGTTGATAGCACTAGCGCCTGTAGTCAGATGGATTCCCTTTCTATTCACCAGCGAGTTGTTCTCCAGCGTGAGAACCGCGTTTCCGGCCATAAAAATCCCGAGGTCGTTGTTCTGGACGAGGCTGTTTGTCAAGCTCACGACTCCGCCGCTTCCTTGGGGTATTGAAATCCCCACGTTTCCTCCCGTTATAGTGTTGTGGTCTATGAGAGTACTCGTGCCTTCAGATACCCAGATGTCTATTCCAACGTCGTTGTCGAAGAACAGGTCGTTGTAGATTGTCCCGTTAACGCTTAGAAGCTCCATACCCTTGGTGTTGTGCATAACATAGCTGCCCCTCACGTCAACAGCTGCCCTATATGTCCACAGCCCCACCTCGTTTTCTGTTATCTTGCTGGAGATCACCTTAACACTCCCACTGGAGCCCATTGGATGGAGATGAATCCCATAATCGAAGCCGCCCATCGTGCTCTCGTTAATGATGACATCGAAGGGATTCTCCGACCAGACCCCGTAGCCGGTTCCGTCCCCTGTTATCTCGCTCTTCTCTATCTCCATGCGTCCGCTGACCTTGACGCTCCCACGGATTCTGGAGTTACTTATCCGTATCCTTGAGTAAAATGAAGAGGTCACGTTGCTGTATATCTCGTCGTTTGCTATGATGAGCCTCGCCGCGCTGCCGTAAACGGGCGCGTTTACGACGCTGTCCCTCAGGCCAGCAACCCCGCTTACCGTGTAGAGGGTCGCCTCGAAGGCACCGAGCTGAAGGTAGGGGTAGCGGTTCGGGCTTCTCACGTGGACGGCTATGACGTTCTCCCCGCTTCTCAGGTAGCCCGCGAGGTCGACGAAGTCTATCAGTGGAGTGGCGCTTATTCTGCCCCCGCCCCAGCCGTAGACGAATGAAAGTTGTGCCTCGTGGTTCAGCTCATCAACGACCTTCTTTCCGTTCACATATATCTCAACGCCGCTTATCGCGTAGTAGTTTAGCCACGCCTGGACTGGCAGTTTTTCAAAGTTCACGACCTTCTTCAGGTAGAGGTCCGTGAACTCCCCTACCTCGGTCCCGCTGGTAAAGCTGGAATGATACATATCCGCGGAGAACGGAGCGCTTCCGGTGCTCATGCCCGTGGTTTCTGTCGTGTACATCCAGTTATCAGCGGGTTTGCTCATGGAGTAGAACCACTCGGCGTTTTCACCCACGGCAGTTTCCCTGACCTCAGTGTTCTCATGGCTCCAGAACATCCAGGTGCTGAAGGAGACACTCCCACCGTCTATGCGGCAGCCTGTGATCAGGGCATCGGTCGAGAGGGTTCCAAAGGTCGAGCCTTCGAGCCTTGAGTTCAGGATTACGATGTGGGACTGGCCGATGTTGCTACTCAAACCTTCAATGATTATGTTCCTGAGGACGCTCGCGTCCTTGTCCAGGTCGTCCGTCGCTGGTATTCCGTCAACATCTTCCACGCGGAGGGTTCCTTCCGGCTTGACTTCGATCTTGCCCCCCTCAACCGTGTAGCTCCTCAGCCTTAGCTTGCCGTTCACATGGGCATAGAGGCGGCCTGCCTTTCCGCTCTCTAAGGTGCTCACCTTTCCCCCGCTGACGTAGACCATCAGATACCCAGGGTACGGCGAGACGTCGCCGGTGAGGTTAACGTCGTGAAGCTCTATCCCGCCAACGTTCTGGGCGTGGAACGCGTACTCGCTGCCGGTGACGTTGGTATCGTAGAGGTAAATCCAGTTGTTGCTCAGGTCGAGCTCGAAGTTCCTCTCCCCGTTGGATTCTATAAGCGAATCCCTGAAGCTCAGGCGAACGTTCTTCGCACAGACACCTTTCCCGTTGTTCCTCAGGGTCACGTTCTTCAGTTCCTCGGTGGCGTATCCATAGCGGGGAGCCTCAAGGCAGAGTCCGCATTCCCGGTTGTTCTCGATTAAGAGGTTCTCCATCGTCCAGTGCCAGTCAGAGGCGACCCCGAGAAACTTTATTCCGAACTCGTTGTTCCTGAAGGTGCTGTTGACTATCCGCAGCGAGCCGGGGGAGTTCCACACGGGCCTGAGGTACGTGAGCCCCATCCCCCTGTGGAAGATGCTGTTCTCAACGTTCAAGCTTCCGCTCACGGTAATTCCGCCGTTTACATCACTGTTCCTCACGGTGACGTTCGAGAGACTGAAGTTGAACTCCCCATCCAAGGTTGAGCTGATGAACTCAGCGTTGCCTGTAAAAGTTCCTCCTTCAAAGCCGCTTAGCCTTGAATCTGACACATCCATATTCCCGTTTTCGCCTGAGAGGTTTAGGGAAGTACCCCGGATAACCGAGTTCTGGAGAACCTTCAGCGTTCCGTTCACTTGCACACCATCGCCGAGGACGCTGATCTGGCAGTTCCTAAGCTCAAGGGAACCCCTGCTGGTTATCAAGATGCTCCCGTTGACGGTGTACGATTTTCCAGAGCAGAGCTGGGTGTTGTTCACCAGCCAGTCGCCCTGAACCGGCGGGCCGGAGATTCTCACTTTAAAGGCCTCAACGGTCGCGGCCCCGCAGGTGTCAACGGCCTTCACCCTTACCACGTTGTTCGCGTACGGCTGGAGATACGGCGATATGTCCATGTCCTCGCTGTAATCCATGTATTCACCGCCGTTGATTGAGACGTAGATTCCCTGCAGGTTTCCATTCTTGTCTTTGACCTCCGCGTGGAGGATAACCTCTTCGCCGGGTCTTGCCTCATCGACAATCTTCACGGCAAGCTCTGGCCTCTCGTTGCCAGAGCATACGGAGAACTCCGTCTCTGCCCTAAGTTCTCTCCCGCAAGAGTCCATAGCGGTGATAACCAGACTCAAAAGCTCCCCGCGAGCCCCTTCTTCCTTGAGTTCCTTCATAAAGGGACTCAAGTCCAGCAGAAAGCTTCCGTTCAGGCTGAGGTGGTCGTCCACCCAAGAGTAGCTCACGTTCGGCGTAAAGGGCTCCGTGTGCTCGATGTTCTCTATGGTGAACGTGTAGTTGGTTGGCGGGGCGTTGGTGTCCATCGTGAAGTTGATGGGGACGAGCAGGTTCATCACGTTGCCCCTCGGCGAGGTTATCTCAAGGGTGCAGTCCTTGAAGCAGGGCCACTTAACGGTTATATGCCTCGTGGGTAGTGACCTGAAGTGTCCATAGCCATCATAGACGACCGCATAGAAACTGTGCTCCCCGTTCAGATGTCCTGAGAAGGTTTTCTCGCAGTAGTAGATGCGTTTCGTGTGAAGGTGTCCCTTATCGTCGATGTAGCTTATCCAAGCGGTCTTGACCCGAAGCCTGTAGTAATGACCGTCCCATGATAGGGTGCATGATGCGAAACTATCCGATGACTCTATCCTTACCGTTATCTCCTCCGTTTCTGGAGGGAGCTCTGCCCCATCGGATGGAGTCAGGAGAGCGTAACCGGCGTTCAGGCTCGGATACGGTATCGTCACGCTCTTCCACGTGGCCTCGCCCCGGTTTCCGTACCTATCAACTGGAACGACGGAGATGTTGTAGGTCTCTCCCGGAGTGAGTGTGAGCGTTGTCCCGTCCCATAAGCCCGGTTCTCCCGTGAAGTTCCCGACCAGTGTCTCATTTATCCACAGCTCGGTGTGGTTGAAGTCTTCATCACTTGGGTTTATCCACCCAACTTCCGCACCGCCAGCAAACGTCGTAACGGCGAGAACTTCTATCTTTGCAGGGGGAACTGTGTCCCTAACGCGCAGGAAGAAGTACTTTCCATATGTTCCATGACCAAGGGCATCGTATACCTCGATGTAGTACATCACGTATGCCGGTTCGCTCGTGTTGAACCGCACAAAAAATGGAACTCCACTGGTGTAATTCCCGGAGTAGAGTTCTACCCACCCGTGGTTGGGGTCGTTCGCGTCCGGGTTGAAGTAGACGTCATAGTGACCGGGATGGGGCTCTGTGACATTGATGAGCAGGCCCGCTTTAAGTCCTCTCTCTGCATGAGTTGAGTATATCCCATCCCTCTCCCATTCAAGGGTCAGGTTGACGAGCTTGTCATGAACCACCGGGGGGGCTGTGTCCGTCTCTACAACTCTCGTTTCTGTAGAGCCAATGTTCCCACCCAAATCAATCCCGTACACCCTAAAGACGTGCCTGCCATCTGGGATGGGGATGGTTATGTTCCAGTCTTCTTCGTCCCCTTCCATTGTATGGTTAACCCCGTCGAGTTCGAGTAGTGCCGAGCTGAGGCGCTCACCGGCGACGATGTTAAAGGTGAGTTGAGAGGCTCCAAGAAGGGAGTCGTTTTCCGGTGTCGGTTGAATAAACCAAAGTTCCGGAGGTGTTGTATCCACTGTAAAAGTTCTGTGCTCCGTTTCGTTGAAGTTACCTGCGGTGTCCCAAGCCCCAACATAAAACTCGTAGTGTCCGTCTTCGATGGTTAGGGAGATGCTCCAGTTCCTCCCGGAGCCCATCATCACATACACGGCCCCATTAAAGTTCAATACCGCCCGTGAGAGGTTTTCATTCGAGAGCAGTCTGAACTTGACGCTGTTTTTGTTCAAGATTGAACCGTTTTCCGGTGTGGGCGGTAGGAGAATAAGCCTCGGGGGCGTCGTATCCCTCACCCGTATCTGCACCGTCCTCTCGCTTTCCCATCCGAATGTATCGTTGGCCCACACCTTGTACTCCACCATCCCCGGCTCATGTGCCTGGAAGACCACGCGCAACGTGGTGTTGCTGGAGTAAATGCCTTCCTCCTGAAGGACGCTGTCCCTGTAGATTTCGTAGCTCGCGGGGTGGATATCGTGTATGCTTACCTCCACCGTCACCAAGTCCCCCTCATCCACCGTATCCGGGCAGTTTACCGTTATCTCTGGAGGATTCCCATCCGATTCAAAGGTCAGCTCCCCGCTTTTTGCTCTAGTTCCTGCCGCGTCCATGCCGTAGATCCTGAGGACGTGATGTCCATCCGTTAGGGAGACGTTCAGGTTCCAGCTCCTTCCAGAACCAAGCATCGTGTGGTTGACACCATCGAGTTCAAGAACCGCCAGCAAGAGTTCCCTGCTCGCCTCCGCCTCGACCGTTACCCAGCTTCCCTTTATCCTCGATCCGTTCTCCGGCGCGAGAACGACTATTTTGAGTGGACTTTCGCGTTTCACAACCCTCATCAGCCACCAGCGTCTCGCAACGCCGTTCTCGTTTTCGGCCCTCACGCTGACGTTCCAGAGGCCTGGAATTAGAGTAGAGTTGGTGTAAGTCGAGCCGTTCCCTTCTTCCTCCAGAACTACCGTCCCGTTAACTGCCCATGTAACGTTTGCCACCTGGTTGAGCGCTATGGAGAACGTCACCGTTTCGTTTTGAAAAACTTCAACCTCCTCTCCTTCAGGTGATGAAGAAACGATCTTTAGTGGCTCGATAACTCTGAAACATTCTAATGGCGTGGAGTTTACATGCCCGAGTGTATCCTCGGCCTCGATTATCCAGCAGTACGTTCCTCCGGATAGTCCTTCCGTCGAGATCGTGAAGTTCGTCCAGCTCGAATACTCTGAAGTTACAACCGTTGTCCATTCTCCACTCTCGGTGGCGTTCGTCTTTAGTTTTGCGATGGAGGGATGCGCTTCGTTCCACAGGGCATATACGGTTACATCCTCCCCCTGGAGGACAGATTCACTTTCCTGACCGTAGGAGACATACCTCGGTGCCGTGGTGTCAATTTCAAATACAACTACCCCGGTTGCACCCTCATTGCCGTGCATGTCCTTCCCAGTGGCATGGAACTCGTGATTCCCATCGCCGGCGTTTAGGCTAACCCACCATTCCCTTCCAGAGCCTTCCATGGGGTAAGCGGTTTCGTCAAAGTAAAGGGTAGCCTGGCTTAGCTCCTCACTTGATGTCAGGTTAAAGACAACCAGAGAATCTCCGACGAGGCTTCCGTTTTCGGGGGTTGGTGGAAGGAACGTAAGAACCGGTGGTGTTGTGTCCGTTTTAACCGTGAGCTTCCATGAGTGACTTACTTCCCTTCCATCTCTACGGGCCACTACGGTTACGTTCCACACTCCGGGGATTAGGGTATCGTTGTGGTACTCAGAGTACGTCCCTTCTTCCGCCAGAACCTCGGTGTTGTTGACGAACCAAGTCACATTGGCGGCTTTGTTTAATTCAATTGAAAAGCTCACACTCTCATTGTCCCAGACCGTGATGTCGTTGCTCTCGGGCGAAAACGAGACTATCCTCAGCCCTTCCTCAACGCGGAAGCAGAGCTTCGGCGTTTCGTTCCCGTTCCCGAAGGTGTCGTTGGCTTTGATGTACCAGCAGAAGACCTTTCCGGCAAAGTTTTCCTCGGTACTTATCGTCCCGTTGCTCCAGCCGTTGGCGATTTGGAGCGGCACCTCGCTCCATACGAAGGTCCCATCAACGAGGGTTGCGTTCGTAACCAGAACTGCCCCCTCAAGGTGGGCATCGGTCCACTTCGCAAAGACCTTGGCTTTATCACCAGCCATCACCTCGTCCTCAGCCTGACCGTACTCCAGAAATCTGGGGGCCGTCGCGTCTATTTCCACCGTTCTCTCTTCCGTGTGGTTGGTTATCCCTTCGGCCGAGCCGTAAACGCGGAAGGCATATGTTCCGTCCGCGAGGTTTTCCTTTACCGCCCACCAGCTCCTCCCGGAACCGCTCATGCTCTCGTTGGCGCCGTTCCACTCGAGGGTGGCGTTGTCGAGGTCGAGCGAGGAACTGACGTTTATGATGACTCTCCTCACGTTGAGCATCGCCCCGTTCTCTGGAGTTGGTTCCACGAAGCTCACGGTGAGGCCCGGCTTGGGATAGACGTACCACGCCCAGAAGTGGCTCGCCGAGCCGTTGGAGTTCTCGACGACGGCCCTGACGCTGTGCTCCCCCTCCCCCACATCGGAGTTCGTGTAGGTGGATGTCTCAACGTTCTCCTCCGTCTTCACGATGCTCCCGTCGAGGTACCAGGTAACGTTTACGGTTTGGTCGACGGTTACCGAGAACTCGACGGTATCGCCGACGTAGCTCTCAACGGGGCTCTCCGGTGAGTACGAGACTATTTCAGGTGGGGAGTAAACCACGAAACAGTGAACCGGAGTGGTGCTCTCGTGATCCAGGGCATCGTATCCAGTTATCTTCCAGCAGTAAAGGTCCGGCTCATCCATGCTTATTGAGAAGTTGCTCCAGCCTTCCGTTCCTTCAAAGACCACTTCATCAAAGACCTCCCATGAGCCGGTTATGTTTGTATAAAGAACCGCCCCCCTGAGGTGGGGGTCGCTCCAGAAGGCGTGGACGTGAACTTCCCCGCCCGGCGGGATACCTTCCGCATCCTGGCCGACGTTTGAATACTCCGGGGCCTTCGTGTCAACTTCAAATTCCCTCTCCTCGCTCGTCCCGTTGTTACCGGCCAAGTCCTGGCCGTAAACCCTGAAGGTATGGGTTCCATCAGCAACGCTCATCGTGTAGTGCCACTCCTTTCCCGAGCCGAGCATGGTATGATTTGCCCCGTCGAACTCAAGGGTCGCCATTGTGAGGTTCTCGTTCGAGGTGACGTTTATCACCACGCTTGAGTCGCCGATCAGGGAGCCATCCTTTGGCGTCGGCTCAACGAAGGTGAGGACAGGTGGGGTGATGTCGTTCTCCTCCTGGGCAAGCGGTGCGAAGATGCCCAATCCCGTCAGGTTGGCCTCGACGAGGTTCTTGTTCGTGTCCAGATGGTGCCCGCTCGTCCCATCGAGCGTCCAGCCCTCGGTGAAGTGCCATATCTGGAGGCTGTTCTCATTAAGGCCCTCAAGGGCAGAATCGTCGTAATAGAGGCCCAGATGGAGCCAGCTGTCCACGTCTATCTCAATGTATTCCCCAACGTCGCCGTAGCCCTCCGGCGGTGCCGGCCGGTTCTCCGGGGGAACTCCCCTCACGAGACAGTTTCCGGGACAGGTTACCTCCGTTGGAATCCCGTTTATCGTATTCCCGCTCAGCGAGCCGTAGAACTCTGCGATGACGATTATTGCCCAGGCGTTCGTCTCGGAGAGATTAGTCGTCAGTTCGTTGTTGTCTATAAACGAATCCCCCGCGAGGTACAGGTAGAGGGCATAACCGGCGTTCTCACCCACACCGCTTATCGAGATTGTGTTATCATAAACCCACGTCGAGGTGTAGAAGACCTCTATTCCGTCGGCGCTGTCGCCTCTAACCGTGACTGTGTTGTCGTGGACGTCGCTGGCTTCCCCCTCTTCCTCGTAGACGTAAATTCCAACACCCTGAAAGCCTGAAACGCTCACGTCGTTGTCCCTGATGATGTTGCCTCCCCCATAGCTGAGATAAATTCCGTAGCGCTCACTCTCTCCGGTCTCGGTTATCGTAATCGTGTTGTCCTCAATCGTACAGTTCTCAACGCCGTCCACCCAGACCCCGATGTTCGAGACTGACGAGGGTATGACGAATCCCCTCAGCACGACGTTATTAGAGCTCACGTAGAAGACGGGCTTTCTTCCGGTATCCAACTCGGAGCCGTCGCCGGTGATGCGGGCGCTCTCGCTCGTTTCCACGGTGAGGAATTTACCTATCTCCACACTCTCCGGATAGGTTCCAGCAAGGACTACGACCGTTCCACCTTCGATCGCGTTCTTTATTCCGTCCTGAAGCGGCGTCTCGCTGGGGTTGAGGCTCCCGCCCTCGTACCACCAGCCGCTCTCGTTTACATAAACCGTTTCAGCTGGAGTAAGCGTCGTTGCGGTGTCGTTCACCCAAGTGGTGTTGACGTTTCCCGAGTAGTCCCTCGTGAGGATTCCAATCGTGTGCGTTTCGCCGGGCAAAAGCTCGTCGAGCCACCACTCGCCCTCGTCAGTCTCCCCTTCGAACTTTCCGTCAATGTACACCAGCGCCGTTTCAAAGTCCTCATCCTCCGGGTTGTCCCAAGTCCAGTGGATGTAGTCCGCCCCAACTTCGTGGGCCAGGTTTCTAACGGTCCCCGGCGGCGTCTCGTCTTCCCCGCTCGCATTCACGTAGAAGTTCACCTGAGCCACCCCTGTCTCGTCGCCGGCGAGGGCGTACACCACGAGGAGGTTCTCCCCGTTCTGAGCGGTTATCGTGGTGTTCGGCTCGAACGTGACGTTCTTCCCGCCGTTGAGGGAGTAGCGCCACTCGTCAACCGGCTTGTTGGCGGTGACGTTCAGGTCTATCGTTGCGGTGTTGTATGTCCTCTCCTCCGGGGAGAGAATCGTTACCTTGAGACTTTCTTCCGGCGGAGCCGCCTCCTCGTATTCGACGACTATGTTATCGAAGTACATGTGTGAATCAGTGGGGGTGTCGTCCCAGCCGCCTATCACGAGTTGGAAATTGGTAGTGCTTTCCATCGTGATTGTTTCTATGGTCTTTACAAGGTTCCCGTTCTCCCAGTACTCAAAGTGATCCTTGTAGAGGACGATTCTGAAGGGTACGTAAGTTTGGGGTGCTGACCTGCTCTCACTTATGGTTCCTTCAACCCTGTCGTAGGCTATTTCAGTGGTCCAGCTCACGTAGCGCACGCCAAGGTATTTGCCTGAGTCTGCGTCGTAGATCCTAAACCACATCTCCGCCGTCCCAGGGTCGGTGAACTTCCACTTTCCTGAAAACACCACGTAGCTCCAGTTTTCTATTGAAATCACCGAGCTTCGGAGAAATGCATGTTCTGTACCATAATTTCCAGTTCTTCCTCCGTGAGTGATAAACTGCGCTTCACCATTTGCCTCCGTGTAGCTGTTCCCGCTCCCCACGACGTCCTCTGTCCATTTGCTGGTGTCAAGGCTGTTGTCGTTGAAGTCGTCCTGGAAAACGGGACTTTGAGCCTGAACGGGATGGAGGAATCCAACGAAACCCACGTTTAGGTAGGAGCTGATTAAGAGGTAGAACAAAAAGAGCGCGCTCTTTTTCACTTTCACGTGGATCACCTCCAACGCAAGAAGAGCCGGGCTGCACAGACACGGGAGGGTTATTAGAACCGCACGTTATTAGAGCCCACAGTCCGGGCTCCCCTTACGTTCGTGTTCAAGGTTAGTCCTTCAAGGTATAATAATTTTTTGGTTCAATACCGAAATGTTGGAAAAGCTACAATAGGCGTTTCTTCCCCAAAATTGGGCAATAACGTGTATTTTTGGTCCCGATTATGTTTCATTGAAAATCGGCGGCTTTTAGACCGCCTAGCTAAGTTGTTGAGAGATTTAATTGGCTTGCGGTGCTGTAGTGGTTTCTTCGAGGAGCGACGTGTCGAAGACCTTTCCAAGTTCCTCCATAACAGCATCGTAGAGCCAGGGGTATTCTTTAAGGTGTTCTCTACCTTTCTTGAGGTATTCGCTGCCATCTTGGCCCCTGAGTATTTTAGACGTGCCGAGGAAGATGTAGCCAGCCCACCCTAGAGGATATCCTGTACCGTGAGCTATCTTTATCATTTCCCTCGCGTCTTTTTCTGCTCTTTCAGCATCGTCCAGAGCTATCCACGAGACGCAACGGTAGGCTAGGGTATCCACAGTCCTTCTGTAGTTTCTGATCCTCGTGAAGTACTCTACTGCCCTAGTGCCGTAGGAAATGGCCTTCTCATAGTTCCCGAGTATATAGTGGCACTTTGATAACTCCATATAGGCTAGGTGTTCGAGGGAGAGCATCCCATAGACCCTTGATACCTCGAGACTTTCCTTGTAGTACCTCACAGCTTTTTCGGGCATCTCCATTTCGAGGTATATATCACCTATGTGGAGAAGCACGAGCGCCTCATTCTCAGGCAGATTGGCTTGCCTCCGTGAGATCTCAAGCTCCTTAAACGCGCTCTCCAGGGCCTTTTCGGGCCGTTCCTGGTAGTACTCGTACTTTGTTTTCTCCATGTAGTACCACAGCCAAACGTCCGGATCGTCCAGTTCTTCCGCGAGCCTCTGCAGCTTTTCAAGATACTCTTCGGCTTTTTCAAATTCCTCCATCGAGATCAGTACGTCGGCGAGGATGCCCACGACCTCCGCCCTAAATATACCCTCGACCTCGTACTCGACCTCCATTAAAATATCCCGAGCCTTCTGGAAAAAGCCTGTGGTGAAGTATATTATTCCCAGCTCGGCCTTGGCATAGGGGTTGTCGCTTACTTGAATGAGTATCCTCCGGTACGTTTTTGGGAAGTCCCCTACCACGTGCTTGAACTTCTTCAGCCTCAACAGCACTAGGTCTTTGATTTTGTAATAGGCACCGGCTTTGAGTGTGTACTCGAAGGCCTTAAGGAAGTCGTGCGGGTTATTTTTTTCGAGGAGGTAGTCTGCATAGGTCAGGTAATATTCCTTGGAGTTCACCGATTCGGCCTCCTTTAAAAAGCCCCTCAGCATATCGTGGACGAAGTAGTTTCTTCCCCTCCTCTCCACCAGACCCTTCCTGAGGAGGGAATGGAGAACGGGGAAAGCGTTCTTTTTGCCGTAAAGGGTCTTTATGGCATCGTATTCAAGCGGCCCCTCAAACAGGCTGAGAATCGACAGCATTCGCCTTTCGTCCGCGCTGAGGGACTGGTATATCTCCATGAACAGGAACTCGAAGAAGTTCTCCCTAACTACCTCCTCGCTCAGTTCGGGGCTCTCAAGGAGGAGTATGATGGCCAGTGGGTGGCCCCGGGTTATCCTGTATATCCTCGCGAACTCCTCGACCGAGACCTCGCCCCGGACGTTCTTGGCTAGTTCGTACGCTTCCCTGGGCTTCAGACCGCCGAGGTTTATGTAGACCACACCTTCTATGCCCAGCATCGGTTTGATCCTCGATGCAACGGCCACGGTGCCGTTCCTAAGCTTCCCTGCAAGGTACGTCAGAAGCCTCTTCACGGCATCGTCTTGGCACTTGTGGAGGTCGTCTATTATGACGACGCTTTCTGTTTCCTCCAACCCGTCCAAGATAAGCTCGAAGATTTCCCTCTCTCCCTTTCCGCCACTTCGGAGGTATTCGAGAAGTGCCGTGTACCCGAGGGAGTTGAGGTAAAGCCCCAGCTGCCACGCGAGGTATTCCATGCTCTCCGACCCGTCTAAGGTGTACCAGAACGCCTCAGGAAAGGCCTTCGCCAGCAGGCTGGTCTTTCCTATTCCTGCTATCCCATACACAACAACCAGCTTTCCCTTCGAGCTCCTGAGGATCTCTATCTCCTCACCCCTTCCAACGAAGAACTTAACTTCTGGAACCTCTCCCGCGGTTATGGGGACTGTATAGTCCTCCTTCTCCCCGATATCAACCTGCACCTTTTCGGGGAGGAAGTCTATCTTCACTTCATCCACTTTGAGGGAGTACACCCTCACGTTTCTATCGCCCAGCCGAACCCATCTCCCTTCAACGAGGCCGAGCTTTTCGAGCTTCTTAAGCCTCCTAGAAACGTCGCTCTCGCTCCTATGAAGGAGTCTTGCGAGCTCCCTCGGGTGAAAAGAGCCCGACCTGAGCAGGGACAGTATCTGGAGGTTTGTCTCGCTGGAGAGAACTTTAAGCAGGGAGATTGGCTCCACCACGATCCCCCAAACAAAATAGGAGAAGGGGGTATAAATCACTTCCGAGACTTATAGAGCTCTCATCAGCAGCTTCAAGGCCCTCTTTTCCAGGAAGTAAGCCCTTCTCATGTAGATTGCATACCTCATTGGGTCGTGCAGGCAGTACATCTTCCCGAAGAGGTAGTACTCTTCTGCTTTTCTGTGGAGAGCCAAAGCCTTCTCCAAGATCTTCTCCTCTTCCGCTCTGGGTTCAATTGCCTCGAAAGTGTCTTTGAGCTCCAGGTATCTCTTCTCCCACTTCATGCCGAGTAGGAACCACGCCCAGTAAGGATCAAATCTCCGCGCCGGGCTTTCAAGCTGTATATGGACTGTGGAAGCACCGTGAATGAGGACGTAAACGTACTCTCCAAGCGCTCCGTAGTATCCTACACTGCCCATGCCTTCACTTAGCTTGTAGGTTATCCCATCCTTTTCAAGGGTAACACTCACTACTCTCATCCCCTCCAAGGGCATCAAGAGCACGGCGTACCCTTCACCGGTTACTTCAGCCCGTATGGTCTTCGTTCTATGCTTGAAGGCCCCTTCTCTACGCTCTCCTTCCTTTATAGAAATACCCACCATTTTCATGCCGTTACTGATCACAAGCCAGGGAGTTTCCTTAAGACACTCGTCTATGACCACTCTCCCGCCTGGTGGGAAGTGGAAGTACGTCCTTGTTCCGTTGAGCCCGAGGATTACCCTCAAGGCGTCACCTTTGAACTTGACCCTGCTCTTGATTTCTCCAGGCACTCTAATGACTTCCGTCCCGTTGATGTATATGACCTCAACGCTCGTGTTCACCGTGAACTCAACGACTTTGCTCCTCGTGTTATCCCATATGTCCACAGCAGTCACAACAATCCTGTGGTGCCCGTCTCCAAGGTTCACAGCGGCCCTCCAGATCCCATCAGCCTGATGGAGTGAAACACACCTGCCGTCCACCTCAGCGAAAACGACCTGCACCCCGCTCGAGTCACTCGCCTCAACGCGTATCTCGGTAACGTTGTGATCGTAGGTTTTGTTCTCGGGATAGAGGATTTTCAGGCTGGGTGGCTCGGTGTCCCTCAGGTTGCTCGCGTTCGCAAAGAGGGCAACGCTCTGGGTTATCCTCAGCAGGGTCTCGTTGTGGTCGATGATGCCTCTCACCCTGACCACTCTAAGGTAAGTGGCGTTTATCCAGCCGTAGCCTGAGCCGGGAACGAGGCTCTCAGCTCTGCTCACGATGCTCCAGTTCCCGGTTTCAATTTCCCACACTTCCTCAAATTCATCCACAAGGACGTTTATGCTACGGAGGACTTCCTCCTTCCATGCCTCAAACTCCCCCTTGAACGGTTCCCACGAGATCGTGTTGTAAAAGCCGAAGTCCTTGGTGAAGGTGTAACTCTCCTCCCTGCTCTCGTTCACGAGGGCAAAGACCTCAATGGTCTTTGAGGCTGTGGCACTGAGGTTGTAGGCGTCCCAGACCGTAAGCGTGACAGTGTAAACACCGCCCGCGGCGTAGACGTGGGTCGGGTTGGTCTCGTCGCTCGTGGAGCCGTCCCCAAAGTTCCAGAGGTAGCCCGCTATCCCGTCCGGGTCGTCGGCGAGAGCTGAGAACGCCACCGTCAGATGCTCGGCATCCCAGGTGAAGTTCACCGTCGGTGGTTCGTTCACCCGGAAGGTTACGGTTTCACTGACGTTGTTGCTAACGTCCCAGGCAACCACCGTGAAGTTATGGCCTCCATAGTCCAGCGACAGGTTTAGGCCCGCGACGGGCTCCGTGGAGATCAGCCTCCCGTCGAGGTACGCCTTGACACCGAGCAGATCGTCGTCCAGCACGGTGTAGTTGAACCAGATGGTTCTTGAGTTGTATATCTTCTCAGCAGGACTCTCGATGGTTATGAGTGGCGCGCGCGGGTTCAGATAGAGCCACAGCGTCTCATTGGCGCAGTTTCCAAAGACGTCTTCGGCTACAACCACCACGGTGTTGTTGCCCACGCTGAGAGACGGCCTCCCGCTCCAGAGGGAGAGGTTGCCGGATTTTTCCACCAGCGTCATGTTCTCCCTCGCGCCTTCCACCTCAACCCAGACGGTTACGTTGCTCTCATCTATTACCGTGACGTTGAGGACTGGAATCTCCTCATAAACACCGCTGGCCGGCGAGACGCTGATCTCGGGCGGAGTAGTGTCAGCTTTCTTGCTCGTGTTCGCGAAGAGAGTAACCCTCTGGGTTATTCTCACCGTTGTGTAGTTGAAGCCCGTTATGCCGACGATGGTGGCATTTCTCTCGTAGGTGGCGTTTATCCAGCCCCTTTCGGTTGTGAGGCTCTCGGTGTAGTTAATGAGGGTCCACTCCGAGACGCTCTCGTTAAGTACCACTTCAAGCCCGGTTTCCGGGAGGGAGACGTTGGCCAAAACACCCGTTGCCCAGTCGACAAAGTCCTGCCTGAACTCTTCCCAGCGAGTGTAGCCGTCGCCGAAGTCCCGGGAATATGTGAAGGCCTCTAACTCCTCCCTGCTGACGTTTCTGTAGGCGGTGACTGTCCAGGTTTCACCATCCACGCTCAGCGTGTGCTTTCCCGCCTCTGTTATCTCGACCCTGAAGGTTACGTTTGCCGTTTCTCCGGGCCCAACTTCGACGGTTCTCCAAGCAATGGGCTCGTCGTCAAGCCTTAGGGTGGCGTTGTAAACTCCGGCCAAGTCCCCCGTGTTGGTAACGTTGACCGTCAGGCTCAGGGTGAAGGGAACGACGCCCCACTCTGGGGAGATCTCACCCGTAACCTTGAACATTGCCGATGTGTAGACGTAAACGACCTCCCTTACAGAGGCACTCTCGTTCTCGTCATCCCAGACCGTCAGGACAACTGTGTGGTTCCCGGGTTCGGTGAAGGTGTAGTTCACAGCCGGCCCCTCAAAGCTCTCGTTTCCGATTATCCAGGCGTACCTCACGATCCTGCCGTCAGGGTCGTAGCTTAGAGATCCGTCCAGCAGTACAGTGCTGTTAACGATGGGCTCCCCTATGACCTTCACCACTGGAACCGGCGGGCGGTTTGCCTTAAGGATGTAGAACTCCGGGGTTCCGAGGTCGAGGATGTGGAGGGTGCCATTCTCGATCCATTGGGTTATTGGCTCCTCTCCGTCGCTCCGCCTCGCCATTGTGTAGCCCCAAACGGGGACTGCCAAGTACACCCAGTCAGGGCTCCTGACCGAGGGCACTATCTTCCTAAAGCCAGTTCCATACTCCTCGGTAAAGTTCAGAACCAAAACGGTGTAATCGCCCCCATCCGAGTCTATTATCAGTTCGGGAATCCCATCTCCATCGTCGTCGACCAGGAAGTCTAGCATGCCGTCGTCGTTTGCTGTATCGTTGAAGGTTCTGAGGAGGAAGTGTGTTCTGACGGCCCTTATCAGGGATGTCTCCTCGCCACCGAGCTCGTCACTGTGTTTGAAGGTGGCGTTGTAGTATACAAAGTCTCCGGTGACTTCAGCGGTCATTATCCACGCGGCGGTTGAGCTCTCCCCCGGCCCAATGTTTCCGAAGTTTATGTTCAGGCTGTTCGGGACTTTCCTTCCATCCAGGAGCGTTCCGATGATCCTGAAGTCTATGTAGACGCCTGGGTAGTTGGAACGCTCTATCCTGGGCTGGGCAGAGGCTATTCTAAGGTTCCTCGCCTCGCCGTAGCCAACGTTCCTCACCCTCACGCCGAAGACAAAAGGTACCGGCGGCTCAACTTCAGGAGTATACGGATCGTCACCGTAGACCTTCCTCGGGATTACGTAGTCGAGCTCAAGCTGGGGCACCGGTTCGACCTCTATCACCGCGGGCCAGGTTTCGAAGACGAGGGTGGTGTTACCGACCTTTCCAGTAACGTTCGCTATGACGTAGTACCTTGTCCTGAACTTCTCTGCAGCACCAACCTTGGGGATTATGAGCCATCTGAACCTCGCCGCCTCTCTGGGAGGTAGGTCGCCGTTGACTATGCCCTCAGACTCGTCGAGCCTAAGGAAGAACCTGTCTGTCACTTCCTTGGCGTTTTCGTCGAAGAACACCACGCTTACGTTCACGTCCTTAAGGCTGTAGTTGGAGTTTGTATTCGTGAACTTCAGCGAGGCCCTGAAGGCCTGCCTCTCAAAGGCCAGCCTCTGTTCGACGGTTATCACAAGGTCAACGCACATGTGGAGCTTGTTCGTGGGTGTCTCTCCGCCCTCCTGGGCCGGGAGCTGTGGAGTGTCCCTGAGCGGGACGTTTACGCAGACCTTCCTCTCCCCAGGCAGGCTGGAGAGCCCAAAGCATGAGGGACAGGCCTTTGCCCGGGTGCTTGAACTCCCTGAGCTGCCAGATTTCTTTATCGTGGGAAGCCCCTCGCAGGTGAACCTGCCAACGCTCGTCTCTCCTCCGGCACCACCTCCTCCTCCACCGGCCAAACCGTCGCCGTATCCGCTTCCGAGTAGGTAGCCACTCCTTATGAGCTGGATGGGCTTGGGATCGCCGAGGTTGGGTGGAGTACAGTTGTTGCCCCAGAGGCAGATAGCACAGTTCATGCCAGCTTCGGCTATCTTTGGTGTGTAGTCGTCGACAAGCTTAATTATAAGATCCAGGACCTTGACCGCCGGCAAGTTCTTGGCGGCCTCCTCAAGCTCCGAGATTACTCCACCACTCAGCTTATCCACTAGATCCTTTGCCTTTCCCCAGTCCACTTGGACGTTGCCGTTCTCCACCCGAACAACGCTCATAACGCTGGGGTACATGTAGCCATCCATAGGAGGTAAAATGAAGCCGACGACAGTTCCGTTTTCATCGGTTATCAGCTCAAAGTTGATCCCCTTAGCGGAGAGGTAATCCTCTAAGTACTTCTCCCCATACTTCACGGAGGCGCTCTTCAGTATCTTGAGGAAGTTGGCCCTGACCTCCTGATATTTCTTTGCGAAGTTCTTCCTGGTCTCGTCGGTTGGGTTCATGCTCATTTCGTAGTAGGCATCGTAAAGCTCCTGGAGGTTCTGGACTATCTTCTCCCCGGACTCCTTCATAATCTCGTTGTTCTTGAAGACGTCCCCCATCTTATCAATCAGCGTGTCAAAGACGACGTGTGCCCCAATGTTAAGGAGGGACTTCCAGCAGCCGTCGCACGTCGGTTTGACTATTATCTTGTGAACCTTTTCAGCTCTCAGTGTTATCTTCCCTGCCTCCTCAACGCACACAACGCCCGCCCTGAGAGTGAAGACCTTCGTCTCGTGGAGGCACGGGTTAATTGGGGGAGAGCGCTGGTAGTAGACCCTCACCACGTAGGGCACCACGACGCTCTCCCCTGGCTTCAACTCGTCTATCCTGTTGACCAGAAACTCGACATCGATATAGTGGCTCCCTCCGCTGTTGAATGTCACGTTGAAGACCGAGACGTAGCGGTGGGTGTTCCTTACTATCAGCTGTCCCCTGAACTCGAGGACACCCAGCTCCGCAAGCTTTTTGTAGTCCACGTAGACCTCCAAATCACCTCCGTAGGTCTTTATCTCCGGAGCCGGGACGTAGGTGGTGTAACCTATCTCGTGCTTTATGACGTAGACGTCCTGTATCGTTACGGGTACGACCTCCCACTTGATTTCGAGGATGGAGGGCATCAGAACAACTGTTACGTTCTTCTCCACGCCCGGCTCCACGGTAATCCTCTTTGTTGATGTGTAGTGGCTCTTCTCTCCTACTATGAGGGTGTAGTCCCCCATTGGAACGCCGCCGAAGACCACGGTGCCGTTTTCATCGGTGGTTCCTTCGAAGTGGGCGTACTCGTTGTAGAGGGTAACCTCCGCCCCCTCCAGCCTCGTTGCGTTGGGATCCATCACTGTTATCCTTACCAAGCCGGTTGCGTTCGGTGTGACGGTTACCCTTATCGGAATGTAAACGTCCGGGTAGTTGGCGGAGCTTATCCTCAGCCTGCCCTCGAACGTTCCGGTCGCGTTATCGGGCGGGGCTATGTAGAGCCCGATCGAAGCCTCTTTCCCGGCTTTCAGCTCCGTGAAGTTCGAAACCACCCTGACCCACTCGATGGGTGAGTTCACGCTGACGTTCCTCAGAGTCTCAAAGCCCGCGTTCTTGATATTCAGCGTTACCCCTTTGGTTTCGTTGGTAAGGACTCCAACTTGAAGGGAGCGCGGTTCGACCTCTATCCTCGGGGCCGGCGGGAGGACACTTACCTCGATGGTCAGGTTCTTCTCGACCTCCATCCCGAGCTGGGTCGTCCTGAAGGTTATCACTATGCTCCTGTTAACGGCGTTCTCGCTCGACAGTCCTATTTTTATCCGGTTGATGCCCTCTTTGAGCTCTATCCTCTCCGGTACTGAGACGTTGTAGGCGGAAGGTGCGGAAACCTCAACGGTGACGTTCGAGGCCTTCCAGTGGTTTGTGAGCTCAACCTCTATCTCCCCGCTGAACTCCTTCGTAACGATGAGCTGGTAAACGTCCGGGTTGAGCGTGAGCCCGACGATGTCAAACTCGGCGTCCCTCTCCGGCACGAGAACACTCGGGTGGGTGGCACTCACCACGAAGTGGCCGGCCTCGTTTCTGAAGGGGGTGAAGCTCATCCTGAAGTGACCGCTCCCGTCGGTGATAACCAGGTACTCCCTCACGAAGTCTCCCCTGACAATGCCTACCTTGACAGGGACGTTGGCCAGAAGACCGCTCTCGTTGTAGGCGAAGCCCTCTATCAGCACGGTGTCATCCACCTCAAAGGCCGGCCGCACGGTGACGTTGGCGTTGTAGGGCGGTTTCTCAGTTCCGGCCGTTACACTCCTCTTAAAAGTCCCAACGTCCGTAAAGACCGTAGCATTCAGGGTTATCTCCGAGACGTTGGCAGGAACTACATAGTTAAAGGAAGTCACTACCGAGAGGTTCGGTGGGAGGAAAACGCTGAGGTCTCTCCGCATGCCAAGAACTTCAACGCCGGTAACCCTGAGCGGTGCGGAGCCCGTGTTCCTGAAAGTCACATGAATCCTGCCCTCTCCGCCCCGGACGAAGTTCTCGGTGAGCACCATGACAGGACTTGCCACCGGGTCCCTCACCTCAACCTCTCTGGTGCTCACGAGGGATCCAAGACTGAACATCAGTTCGTAAGTCCCTCTTTCCCGGGGCACGAGCCGGTAGGGAATGACCGCTTCCTCTCCCGGCCCTATCACCGGCAGGGGTTCAAGGGGTTCACCGCTGACGTTTCCCAGCCTGAGGACGGCCTTGGACGTGTCCAGCTCTGCATCGCCGTAGTTCTTTATCCTGACTTCCACCAGACCCGGGAGGCCCGTCTGAAGCTTTCCAACGGTTATCTCCGGGGGTTCCACCTCAACAGATTCAACCGGGAGGAGGGCCTGGGTCGAGGAGTCTCCCACGGTGAGCACGGCCTTCAGGGATCCGAGACCAGAAGGCACCGTTACGTCGAAGCTCTCCCTGATACTTCCCTCTGGGAGCTCCACTCCCTTCTCTAGCCGCTCAATGACGTTTCCGAAAACATCAACGAGCTGGAGGCTTAGGCTTCCGTTTGCATAGCCATCGAGGTTCTCCACATCGACGTAAACCCTCATAGGATAGCCCACGTAGACCTTTCCGGCGGTTATCATGAGCCTTGCAGGGAAGATGAACGCGGGCTCGCTCTCGAACCCCATGTAATCAACCGCCGTGACGCTGTAGTTCAGACTGCCCGTGAAGATATCCCTGAAAGTCGTCACCTCAATCGGCTCGTCGTTGAGCCTCACGCCGTCCCTGTAAACGTAGTAGCCAGCTATGTCCGAGTCCCCACTCTGGAGCCAGCTCAGGGTGACGTAGTTGTCACTGACGTTGACGACGAGGCCGGAGGGCGGGCGGGGAATCCCGTTCACTCTGAACCACGCCGAGTACCTGGCCTCGTTTCCAGCCCTGTCGAGGGCAACCACCTCAAGGAGGTAGCTCCCGTCGGTTCTTATGATCTCTCCGCGGTAGTCCCTGCCGTTGATCGTTACCTGGTACTCCTTCAGGTTCGAATCCGTCACGTTTATCTCCGGCATGAAACTGCCGTTGTACAGGGTTCCGTTGAGGACGTTGGTAGCTATCTCCGGGGCCTTTCTGTCGAGGACGAACCACCACCGGTACTCCTTGGAGTTCCCTGCCCTGTCCACCGCCCTGATCAGAACCGTGTAGTTGCCGTCCTCAAGAGGCGTGGAGTTCTGGAACACCAGCCACCCCCATGAAACGGCGGGGGAGCCCTCCACCTGAGCTCCGTTGAGGTAAAGCTTCATCTCGGTTCTGGAGTAGTCCATCCCGGAGCCTTCGTCGCTCAGCAACGCCCCGACAAGGGGCTCGTTTGTGAAGCTCCTGTTTCCTGGGTAGGCAAGCCTTAGCACCGGGGCCCTCTCGTCCGTTATGAACACTGGGACTTCAACCTCGTTGTTGTTCTCCGCCACCTCGGAAACTTCATCGTAAGGATCGACGACCGCGCGGAGTACATACTGGCCGTAGCGGGCCTTCCAGGCGTTCTCGAAGTTCAGGGTAAGGTTTCTGCCCGGGGAGAGGCCGTGGATCCTCCTGACGGCCACGAGGGTGGAGTTGGCGTATATCCCTACATAGAACGGCAACAATGTCCTTTCACCAGCGTTCTCGATGACCACCGTGAAGTCCATGTACTCACCCGCGATAACGTCCGAGTGCTCCAGTCCAACGACTCTCAGATCAGGAGCTGGGACGCTGACCTCCACCATCAACGCGTTGTTGTCCTCGTCCCACTCGCGGATAGCCCCATAAGGATCAGCGATGGCTGTGAGGTTGTAGTTGCCGGCGTCCGCCTTCCAGGTTATGCTGACGTTTCTCTCCTCCCCCGGCAGGAGGTTCCTTACATATCCCCCGCCCAGCGTTTTCCCATCGTGGCGGAGGGCAACGTAGAACGTCCCGGTTCCGTAGTCACCGACGTTCCTGATGATTACCGTTGCGTTGACCTCCTCTCCGGAGTACTCAGGCACCCTTGGGAGGAGGGAGACGACCTTGATGTCGGGAGCCTTTACATGGATGCCCTTCGAGAACTCGTTGTTGGTCTCGTTGGTCTCCACGATTGAACCGTAATGGTCCGCGACGACCCTAAGAAGGGAGTCCCCGGGGTAGGGTCTGATGGCGATGCCCACCGTTGATGAGTTCCCGGCCGGAAGCGAGCTGACGAACGTTCCCCCGAGATACCTCTCGTCCTGGAAGACCGCCACGAGGAAGGGTCTCTCGATGTCTTCTGTCCCGGAGTTCCTCAGCGTCACGTTCACCGTAAATACCGCGTTGGCGTGCATCTCCGGGACGGAGACGTTCTCCACCTCAATGTCCGGAAGCTCCACCGTTACGTTCGTGCTTGCGGCGTTGTTGTCCTCGCTGGTCTCTGGTATCAGGTTCCCGTCGTCAACGACCAGCAGAACCTCGTGCCTCCCTCCGGCATCGACCCTCCAGCTCAGAGCCTCTTCTCTGGTCTCACCGGAGAGCAGAGATGGAACCCACTTCCGCACCTTCCTCGTCCCGTCGATGTACATCGCGAGGTAGAATCCTCTGTAAGTGCTTCCGCCGGAGTTGGTGACGTTCACGCGGAATGTCACGTAGCCCCTCGCGAGATCATCTTTGACCCATGAGTATGATTCTATCCACAGCTCAGGGATCTCTATGAAATAGCTCCCGGAGACCCAGTTGTTGGTCTCGTCAGCCTCGACGATGAGATCGCTGGGGTCGGCTTTAACCGATACCTTAACGTCTCCAACCTGGTTCACGTACCAGCGGTAAGTTACCGTGCGCGTTTCGTTAGCGGCCATTCCGTAGACCATGACGTAATGCAGCTCCCCGCTGATGTTGAAGAGAACCGAGAAGGGCCTGTATATGGCCTCTCCAAGGTTCCTAAGGGTGACGTTTATATCAACGGCCTTTCCGTAGGCCAGCTCGCCGACGCTCAGATTGCTTAGCTCGAAGTCTGGCGTTCCAACGGAGCCTATCTCCGCGGTGAAGTTGTTGTTGCTCTCGTTTTGCTCTTCAATGGCGTCGTAGTAGTCCGCCACCACCTTGACAGTCAGGTTTCCGGGCTTTGCATTGTACCACGTCCACCTGAACTCCTTGGTCTCGTTGCTCCCCATGGCGTAGCCGGATGGTGAGTAGGCCCAGCCGGAGCTCAGCATCTCGCTCCCGTTCCACAGCTCTATCCTCACGGCAAAGGACTTTTCAAAGGAATGGCCGAGGTTTTTGATGAACGCCGAAAAGGTTACCCTTTCCCCCGACGTGAAGTTGTAGGGCTCCCAGGTTATTCCAACTGGGACTAACTCGGGAATCCCGAACCGGTCGGTGCTCAGGCTGACGTTGTTGTTGTCCTCCCTGGCCTCGATCCAGTCGTTCCTCAAGTCCAAGGCTATGGTGAGGTTGTGCTTCCCGGGCTCCGGCCGATAGTAGAGCGTGACCTCCCTGCCTTCGCCGCTTCTAAGCTTGCTCACCCAGACTGAGTAAGCACTCCTCCCATCGGCGAGGAGCTGGATCCACAGGGAGCCTCTGAAATCTTCCCCAAGGTTGGTAACGTTCACCTTTATCCCGTAGGAGCGGTAGAGGTAGGCGGTGCCGTTGAGCACCTCCCCAGGAATCGAATAGTTGGCTATTGCGAAGTCCGGTTTGCCGAGGTCCAGGACAAGGCTGGCGTTGTTGTTGCCCTCGTCTTGCTCCCTCCACCTATCGCCCTCGTCTATCGTTCCGAAGAGGACGTTCCTTCCGCCGTTAAAGGTGAAGTAGAGGGGAACCTCCAGCGTAGAGTTGGGTTCCAGAACAATGTTCCAGAGCCAGCGCCATCCGGTAACGTTCTCCCCATTCTCGTGTTTGATGCCGTATTCAAGGGTCATGTGATCCGCCATGAGGGTCACGTTCCCGACGTTCCTCACAGTGTAGGTGACGGCTTTGTATTCCCCGGCCGAAAGCTCCGGGGCCTGAATACCAAGAACCAGGTCTGGATAGCCGGTGGTGACGTTTACCGCCAGCCAGTTGTCGGACTTCGATGTTTCGTTTACCTTGGCAAAAATCGTGGCGTTGGCGACATCGCCCGGGGCCTGGAGCGTTATCCTTCCGCTCAAAGTTTTCGTCCCGTTTCTATCGAGGAAGTCGTAAACGTACCAGTACTCCGAATTACCGCCGAGACTCAGCTTGATCCTGAGCGGGAAGGTCGTGCCGTTGTACGGGCTTCCAGCGTTCCGGATTGTTACATTAACGGGGACGTAGCCAACGGTGTTTTCGGGCATTGTTATGGACTCCACGAGGAAGTTCGGCCTCGGAACGCTCAAAGCATAAAGGAACTCGTTGTTGGACTCGTTGCTCTCCACTATCCAGTTGTAGGCATCCGCCACGAACCTCAGCGTGACGTTGCCGCCGTTGGCGTAGGTGGTTATTGTTACGTTCCTCTCCTCTCCAGCCGAAAGCCCGCCCGGTACGTAGATGGTTTCAGTCCCTATGCCTCCGTATAGGGCAACGTAGAAGCCGCTGGTGAAACCTTCCCCGAGGTTCTTGATTGTTACGTTGAACGTTGCAGGACTGCCGGCGATGCCGTCGAAGTCCACGAGCTTTACGCTCTTTATCGTCACGTCGGGGCCGTTTACGAAAACCCGCTCCGTGAGCTCGTTGTTGTCCTCCCTCCGCTCATCCACGCTGTCGTAGGGGTCAACCCTCACGGTGAGGTTTACCCACCCGACCCTCGACGGCCACCACCTTAGGCTTACCCTCGCGGTTCCGTTGATCTCGACGTAAGCTGAGCTTTCGTAGCTCCCGTCCTCGTAGAGGTTGACCCTGACGCTTCCAGCGTAGCAGCCGCCCAGGTTCCTCAGGCTAGCGTTCACGTAGTAGCGGTTGCCCGAACTTACGTTTCCGGGGACGTCTATCCTCTCAACCGTGAAGTCCGGGAGTTTCACTGCTAGCGTGTAGGGAACCTCAACCGAGTTGTCCCCTTCGTTGGACTCCTCCACCGTGTCGTAGGGATCAACCTCTATCAGGACGCCCGTAACGTTTCCAGCCAGCACGCCCGGGCTTAAGTGAACTTCGAAGCTTTCTCCTGCCGGAAGGAAGGGTATGCCTGCCCAGGATGAAGAGGAGCGGTTGTCGTCGTAGAGTATCAGGGCCCTCACATCAACGCCGCTCCAGTTGAGCCCCCCGTCGTTGGTGACATTGACTGCTATATCTGCCGACGCCCCCAGACAGTTGGGTATCTCCACCGAGTAGTTGGCTATCCTGAAGTTGGGCAGCGGGAAGGAGTACTCGCCGAGGAGGAGGGCGTTGTTGCTCCCGTTTGTATCTCCCATGGCCATTATCTCCAGTGTTAGGGTGTAGTTCCCGCCTTGGGCGAGCCAGAACAGCTTTCCGTCAAGGGTTCCGTTGGAGAAGCCGCTCAGAAGCCTGGCCTCCTCAACTTTGCCGTTCTTCAGAAGCCTGACCTCGACATTTTCCGGGTGCTTGGAGCTCGTCTTCACCGTAAAGTTGATCTCGACCACCTCACCGGGGGTGATGTTACTCACGCTCGCGTCTTCTATCCAGTAGTCCCCCGGCCAGAACCACAGCTCGGCGAAGTTGTCGGAGTAATCTTCGTCCCCGAGGAGCTCTTCCCTATCGGCCGTTATTCTCACGTAGCCCTCGGAAATGGGCGACTCAACCGAGAGGTTGAGGCTTCCGCCACCTTCCAGGCCGGAAACCTGGACCTTGAGCGAACTGGGTGTGACGGAGGGAACGTTCACGATGTAGCTCCTCCCCTCCATGGGCGATACCTCGGTGGACTCAAGGGCGACCCTTGAGAAGTAGCCCGCCTTCCCCGAGAGGTATGATGCCCTCAGCAGACGGTAGCTCCAGACGATCGTTCCGTTGGAGAATATGAGCAGCTGAAAGTTCACGGGATAGTTCCCTGAGTCGTAGTCTTCGTAGGTTGCCCCGAACCATTCCAGGAGAACGCCGTCCTCAAGCTCGGCCACGAGGAGATAGCCGTCCTCAGTTTCGAGGTCATCATCGAGGGCCGCTATGAAGTCTCTCCGCTCCTCCGAGAGAAGGTCCCACACCCCGTAGTCCCCCGCCGAGAGGGTATCCTCATACTCCACCATCAACTCCACGTAGCCGTTGGTGCTCACGGAGATGTTCCTGACGGGGATTCCAAAGAAGTTCAGCTCGAAGGGCAGTTCGTAGATGAGATAGCCGTCATCAGCATTCAGGACGACGCTCCCACCTCTGACGTAGGCTCCCGAGGTGACTTTGGCAGAATTCGCAATGAGCTCGCTCGTATTTTCCCAGACAAAGCTTATTCTGCGTGGCACTGGAGGCGTTACAGGAGGAACGAAGTTGAAGGTCACGTTGAATGAATCAGCACTTCCTCCCCTGTTTCTCACGGTTGAGAAAACTTCGACACCCTCGTTCCCAACGCGATATCCCGCCTCGTGAACCTCCAGATCCGGCGGCTTGCCAGATGAGAATGCAGGCACAAAGGATATCGCATTAGGTGGTATCATTGAGCCCAAAAGAATCAACAGGATTACAAGGGGAATTACCTTCATCTCTCACCACCTTCTACGAGTTTCCTAGTTATTTGAAGTGTTAGGAAGTCTTCCTCAGCCTCAAGCACACTCACGATAGTTTTTCGATCCAGCCCAGTTTTCCGAGCTATGAAGTTCACCAACTCAAGATCGATTCGTTCCATGGGTGGGGAGGATACACCAACCATCTTAACCCACCGGAGAGACTACGGTTTCAAACTACATATGATGTGGGTTTGAAGAAATTCATCAAACCCGGAACGTTTTTCTAGGTCTGAAACAAGATCGTAGGGGTGAGAGAATGGAGGAGATCGAGCTCGCGAGGAAGTTTTACGCCGATGAGTATCAGGACTCGGTTCTCTACTCAAGCCTCGCGAAGAGTGAGAAGGACGAGAGGTTGAGGAACGAGTTCCTCAGGCTTTCGAACATAGAGGCAAAGCACGCCAAGTTCTGGCACGATTTTTTGAAGAGAAGAAACGCAGAAATTCCCAGGGTTAGGGTGGGACACCTCCGAATCGCATCGGTCAGACTGCTCAGAAAGCTGCTCGGCCCAGGAGCGGTGGCATCTCTACTCGAAATGGGAGAGAACTCGGCAATAGAAAAGTACTACCGCTTTCTCACAAGCTTCGATTTAAGCGAGGAAGAGAGGATCAAGCTGTCCAGAGTTATCCTCGACGAGCTAGAGCACGAGCACTTCTTTGCCGAAACCAAAAGGCGGTTCCATGCAGAAAACGTCAGGGATCTAGTACTTGGAATGAACGACGGTCTGGTTGAGCTCCTCGGGGCGGTTACCGGGCTTTCAGCAGTCTACGTGAATTCACCGAGGGTGGTCGGGATAAGCGGCCTCATAGTCGGAGTTGCGGGGGCCCTCTCAATGGCGATAGGGGCCTTCATTTCGGTAAGATCCCAGAGGCAGGTAAACGAGAGTGTGAGGCGGAGAATGGAGGTTCTCTTCAAAGTGTCCCCGGAGCGGGCGAGGGATGAGCTCTTCGAAAAGTTAACCGAAGTTGGAATACCCGAGGAGGTCGCGAGGGAAGTTGCAGAGAGGCTCTCCTCCAACCACGACGCAATCATGAAGCTGCTCGTTGGAGAGAGCGGAGGAGAAAACGAGGTTCGGTCTGCCGTCTACACGGGAGTGGCCTACCTGTTAGGCGTCCTCTTTCCCGTGTTGCCTTACTTCATAGCACCTTCTTCCCTCGTTGCCCTTCCAATCTCAATAGGGCTCGCTGGGGCCGCGCTGGCGGTGGTTGCAACCCTCATAGCTCTCCTCTCGGGCATCTCACTGAAGACAAAAATAGCGGAGATGGTCTCAACTGGATTGGGAGCGGCCTTCCTGAGCTACCTCTTTGGAAGGCTCATGGAGAACCTGTTCCACGTTTCGACCCTTTGATCCCATCTTTTTTGAGGTTCAGAGAAGTAAGGAAAAGACAAAAAGATCAGACCGGGGTAACGTGGCCCCACTTCTCCAGAGCCCTGGCGAGCTCCTTGTGTGTTTTTGCGTACTCGTCGAGCGGGATTCCCTGCATTATCGCGTCAATCGCCTGCCTCACTGCCCTCGCTCCAGCCCCAGGCCCGTCCGGGTGGCCGAGGGTTCCGCCGCCGAGCTGTAAAACGATGTCCTTTCCGAGGGCCTCTATGACGGGCTCGATGTTGCCCGGGTGAAGGCCACCTGAGCTGGTCGGGAAGGCTGCTTTCATGCCGTAGAACTTCTGCTCAAGGTGGAAGACGTCGTTCTCGTCCGGCTTATAGGTTTCCTCCCTGAGAATCCTCGCGTTCTGGATGACGTCCCACTTACCGCCCTCGAGCTTTCCAGCGCCGGCGGTTCCGACGTGGAGCTGGTCAATTCCTATAATCCTGTAGAGCTTGGCCAAGACGAACATCGAGATGCCGTGGTACTTGTTCCTCGTGAAGGCCGCGTGCATCGCCCTGTGGCCGTGAATGGCCAATCCGTAGTCGGCCGCCAAATCGCGGATGTACTCAAGCGCTCCCCAGCCGGTTATAACGACGTCAACCATCGCGTGCTTGAGCCCAAGGTCTGCCAGGACCTCAAGCCTTCTCTCCATCTCGCGGATGTCGGCGGTGATGTTGGCGAACCATGTCTTCTTCTCGCCGGTCTCGTTCTCGACTTTGTCAATAACCCTCGTTACTATCTCTGCTCTCTCATCGAAGCGGTTGTACCAGGGGCTCGTGAGGTTCTCGTCGTCCTTTATGTAGTCTGCACCGTTGGAGAGGAGCTCGTAGGCGAGCTTCTCAAACTCCTCCGGTGAGTAGCCTACCTTTGGCTTAGGGACGACGCCGTAGAGCGGTCTGTCATAGATTTCGAGCATCTTTCTGACGCCCTCGATACCGAAGGCGGGCCCGCTGAAGTTCCTGAGGACTATCTCGGGGAAGTAGAGGTCCTCGAGGCGGAGGCCCTTAACGCGCTTCATTCCGAAGACGTTCCCGGCTATGCTCGCGAGAAGGCCGGGCAAGTTCCACTCCTCGAAGGCGTGGAACGGATAGGCAATCTTGACAATCCAGCTCCCGTCTCCCATGTCTATGAAGTCGTAGGCCTTAGCGGAAAGGTCGGCCCAGCGCTCCTGCTCGTACCAGGGGTAAAGGGTTGTCCACGTTCCGGTCGAGCTCTCAGCGGCGACGGCACCGGCGGCCTGCTCGATGGTGTAGCCCTCGGCGGGGGTAACGCGGAAAACCGCTATGATGTCCCTCTTCTTGTTTGGCTCGTAGTCCTTGTCCACGTAGTAGTCGTATATCTTGTCGAACTTCTCAACCATTCTCAACCACCTCAACGGATTTTCTCCCCTCCGGCTATTAAGCCTTCTGGCAGGGGGCAAAAAACTTGGAAAGAGGGGCTTATTAAACTTTCGCCCCAGATATGGGCAGAGAAAAGAAAAAGGATCAGCCACGCCGGAGAACGATCAGGCTCACGGGCGGAACCTCAAGGCTGTTCTGATAACTCCCGTTTCCGGGCCATGCCTCCTTCCACGTTCCAGAGGGAAGGGGGATGGAAGTAGGTGAATCCCTGTTGTTAGCAACTACGAGGATCTCGTTTCTGTGCCCGCGGAAAAAGGCGATTACACCATCTTTCGCCATATAAAAGCTGATCTTGCTACTGCTCAGCGCGGGGATGCTCTCCCTCAGCTTTCCAAGGCTCCGGTAGTGCTCAACGAGGCTTACATTACACTCACTCCACTGGAGCGGATAGCGCTGCTCGTCGTAGTGGTTCTTGTCCCCGAGGAAGCCGCACTCGTCACCCTGGAATGTAACGGGCATGCCGGGCAGAGTATAGAGGAGCGCCGACAGGAGCTTGAGCCGCTTAACTGCCTCTGGTTTCGGCTTATCCCCCAGTTTACCGCCGCCGAGGTCCGTGAGGACTCTCGAGGTATCGTGGGAATCGACGAGGTTGAAGCCCATAGCAACGACGTTCTCACCGTAGGAGGCGTAGTACTTTCCGAGAAGGTTGAGGGCGGTTTTTCCACTTAGGGTTCCCCGGGCGTAGGGCAGGAGGATGTCCCTTCCGAGGGCGTAGTTCATGAGGGAGTCGAACTTGTCTCCTTTGACCCACTCCGGTGAAAGCGTCCAGATCTCACCGACGAGGTAGGCGTTGGGATGTTTCTCCTTGACCCTCTCCCTGAACTCACGGAAGAACTCGTCAGCGTTCACGAGGTCCGCAGGGGTATCAACCCTTATCCCGTCGAAGCCAAAGTCGAGCCACTTCAGCGCGGAACCTATGAGGTACTCCCTTACCTCCGGGTTCGTCGTGTTGAGCTTTGGAAGGCTCCCCAGGCCCCACCAGCCCTCATAGGCGCTCCCATCGCCGAGCTTAAATGGCCACCGCTTTATGAAGTACCAGTTCCAGTACTGGCTTTCCCTTCCGTTCTTCCACACGTCAAGGAACTGGTCGGCCCCGATTCCACTGTGATCGGGGACGAAGTCAAAGATCACCTTTATTCCCCTCTTGTGAGCCTCGCTGAGGAAAAGCTTGAGCTCCGTCTCGGTTCCGAACTTCGGATCAACGCGGTAGTAGTCGTACGTGTCGTATCCGTGAACGCTGCCCGAAAGGAAGATTGGGTTCAGGTAGATGAGCCTGACGCCGAGGGAGCTGAGGTAGTCGAGTTTCTCAGTTATGCCCGCTATGTCCCCCCCAAAGTACTGGTGGCAGCAGTGGAGCGGTGTTATTGGATCGCTCCAGTTTGAGAGGATCGGCTTCTCGTTCGTCAGCTCATTATAGACCAGCTCGTCGTGATCGAGGGCAAGTGCATCGTTGCTGTGGTTTCCATTGAAGAACCTGTCAGGGAAGATCTGGTAACCAATTGCACTGCTGACCCACTCGATCTGGGGGAACCGGTTAACGCCGTCGAAATGGAGCTCGGGGCTCTCTGAGCTGTTGAAAACTATGAACTCTGTACCGTTTACGTTGAGGACAAAGTGGTAGTCAAAAGACCCCACAGGGAGCTCGGCACGCCACACTTCACCGGAATCCCACCAGACCTGCTTCTCCATCGTGAAGTTCCCGATCGTGGTAACAAGAACCGCCGAATCAACCAGTCCCGGATTGACCTCGAAGCGCACCACCGTCCTGGTGTCCGCTATGGAAAGGTAGGCCGGATCAAGGGGATCATGCTCAATCACGAGGGAGGAGGCCCCTCCCACTATTTTAACGGCGTTCTTCCCGCCATAACCGTCATCGACGTATTTATCTGCCGTTGGATCTGCCTTGGACATATCCTTTATCCAGTGGCCATCGACGTAGAACTTGTACTCATAGGTTCCGGGGGCGAGGCATATCCTGAGAACCCATCTTCCATCGGGCTTTTTGTGCATAAGCCACTGGCTCCAGTCGTTGAACGTTCCCCTGAGGCTTACGCGCTTCACGGTCTTGTTTCCGGGGTTGTAAACAAACTCCACCGGAATCTTTCCGGACGGACAGGAACCGGAGGACGTCGTAAGGTAAATCACCTTGTAGCCGGGCCCCGGTGAAGGGGTTGCTGTAGGTGAGGTGGTTGTTTGGCTCGTTTGAGTCGTCGTGGATATCGTGGAAGTGGTTGTGGAATAAGTCGTTGAGGTAGAGCAGGAGGACACTGTGGTCGTTGTACTCGATGTAGTTTGGGAAAAGCCGGACGTCGTTGAAGCCCCATTTGAACCGCCGCCGAGGCATCCAGCCGCGAAAACTCCCCCTATCAGGAGAAAGATGAGTGCGAGGACAACATTCTTACCCACATGTATCACCAAGAGTGAATAAAGGAAAGGGTATATTAGAGTTTTGCTCACCCGAGCTCGATCAGTGGGTCGCCGGTGTTTACGGCGTCGCCTTCCTTCACGTAGATTTTCTTCACAACACCGTCTTTCGGAGCGGGAATTTCGTTCTCCATCTTCATAGCCTCAAGCACAAGCAAACCCTGACCAGCCTTAACCTCCTGCCCCTCCTTCACGAGGACTCTAAGAATCTTACCCGGCATTGGGGCGGTAACGGTGTTGGGCGAAGCACTCGCAGGAGCTGGAGTAGAGGCAGGAGCAGGAACTGACACAGGAGCTGGAGCAGGAGCCGAAACCTGCACAGGCTCAGGGGAACCAGTCTGAGCGGGGGTAATTCCCTGGACCCTCGACAGGTACTTGAGAGCGCTCAAATCAACACCCTCAATTCCGACCTCGAACTCGACGCCGTTGACGTAAACCTTGACCTTTGATGCCGTCTTTGGAAGCTCGACCTTCACCCTCCCCTCAGCCCTCGCCCTGAAGAACTCGAGGGCAACCTCCGGGAAGAGGCAGTAGGTTAGAACGTCCTCCTCCTTGTGGAGGTAGCCGAGCTCCTCGAGCTTTCTCCTGCACTCCTCAAGCTGGGGCTTGAGCAGGCTCCCCGGCCTCTCCTTTATCGGCTCCTCGTCGCCGAGGACGAGCCTTTTGAGCTCGGGGTTTATCTCCGCTGGAGGCCTTCCGTAGAGGCCCCTGATGTAGTCTTTAACCTGTTGCGTTATCTGCTTGTACCGCCCGAAGAGAACGTTGAGAACCGCCTGAGTTCCAACTATCTGGCTCGTCGGCGTCACGAGCGGGGGCCAGCCGAGGTCTTCTCTAACGCGGGGAATCTCCTCGAGGACCTCATCGAGTCTGTCGAGGGCGTTCATCTCCTTGAGCTGGGCGATGAGGTTAGAGAACATCCCGCCGGGAACCTGGTACTTGAGGACGTAGGGGTTCACAATGAGCGTTTCCTTGTGGAGCAGTCCCCAGTACTTCTCCTCGAGCAGTTTCTTCAGGTAGCGGGAGACCCTGTGGATCAGCTCCCTGTCGAGGTGGCTCCCGACCGCTTCGGGAAGGGCGTGCCATATCGTCTGGATTCCAGGCTGGGCCGTTCCGAAGGCGAGCGGGCTTATCGCAGTGTCTATGTAATCGGCACCCGCCTCAACACCCTTCAGATAGACGGCCACCGCCATTCCGGTCGTCGAGTGGGTGTGGACGTTAACGGGGATGCCGTAGGTTTCCTTTATCTCGCTGACCAGCTCGTAGATCTTCCAGGGGGTAAGCAGGCCGGCCATGTCCTTAATCGTTATGACGTCGACGTCAAGCTTTAGGAGCTCCTCGACCTTCTTCATGTAGTACTCCAGCGTGAAGACTTTGCCGGTTGTGTATGCTATCGCCCCCTGTACTTCAGCTCCGACTTCCTTGGCCTTCCTTATCGCGACCTCCATGTTGCGGACGTCGTTGAGGGCGTCGAAAATCCTGAATATGTCTATTCCGTTCTTGTGGGCCAGCTCGACGAACTTCTCTACAACATCGTCGGGATAGTGCTTATAGCCGACCACGTTCTGGCCCCTCAGCAACATCTGGAGCTTCGTCTTCCTTATGTGCTCCCTGAGGAGGCGAAGCCTCTCCCAGGGGTCTTCCTTAAGGTAGCGTATGCAGACGTCGAAGGTCGCCCCTCCCCAGACCTCCATCGAGTAGAAGCCGATTCTGTCCATCGTTTCCGCTATCTTTAGCATGTCATCAGTCGTTAGTCTGGTTGCTATGAGTGACTGGTGAGCGTCCCTAAAGGTTGTGTCAATTATGTCAACCTTTGCCATTTTCTTCACCCTTTTAATGCCCACAGAAGCGGAGCCTTTAAAAGCCTTACGACGGCAAAAGAAAAGGAGTTAGACAGCTGTCGAAATCAGAGCAGGCCCTCTGCCTTAGCTGCCTCCTCCGGGTCCTCGTTCCTGTGGACAACGCGAAGAAGGGCCTTTATGAAGGGCTCCGGGTTCTCACGCTGGAAGATGTTCCTCCCGACGACCGCTCCAGAGCCGCCGGCCTCTATGACTTCCCACACAACCTTCAGGAAGTCAACTGGATTCTCGGTCTTCGCTCCACCACTCAGTAGGACGGGAACTCCTGCAGCAGCCTCAACGACCTTTGCGAAGGTCTCCCTTGAGCCAGTCCAGTAGGTCTTTATCATGTCCGCGCCACTCTCTGCCGCAGCTCTCGCCCCGTACATGACGACGCGGTAGTCCTCTTTCTTGCCGTACTTCTCGTTTATGTACGGTCCGCGCGGATAGGCGAACTGCACAACCGGGAAGCCGAGGTCGTGGGCGTAGCTCGCTATCTCCGCGAACTGGCGCATCATTACATCTTCCTGAGGCGAACCCCAGTAGACGGTCGCCGCTATCGCATCGGCCCCGAGCTTTATGGCGTCTTCAACGTAGCCCAGCTGGCTCTGGAGAAGCTGGTCTTCCTTCGGACGGAGGTTTGTCTTGCTGGTCAGCTTTATCATGAGGCCGACGTTTGGTTTCACCTCATCGCCTGCAATCCTCGCGATTCCGGGGAGCATCATCACGCCGTCTATCCCTGCACGGACGACCTTTCTAATGATGGCCCTCGGGTTAACGTGCTCCCAGACGGGCTCGAAGTCGGTAGGCCCGTGCTCGAAGCCGTGATCCATCGCGAAGATCAACGCCCTCCCGTCCCTCCTGAAAAAGCGCTTCATCCTCCTCTTTATGCCCACGTTCTGGTACGCGTCCATTTGCATCACCGTGAGTGATATATTTGAAGAAGAATTTAAGGTTTTCCCCGGAAACTGTATAAAATAGGGTTGAGAAAGAGGGGAGGGATGAGAAATGGAGTGGAACATCATAACGCTCGATGAAGTCGACTCGACCAATGAGTACGCCAGGAGGATAGCCCCAACGGCCCCCGAAGGGACTGTGGTGGTAGCGAAGAGACAGACGGCCGGACGTGGGAGGAAGGGAAGGAGATGGGCCTCCCCTGAGGGAGGTCTCTGGATGACGGTCATCCTAAAGCCAAAATCGGGTCCGGAGCACGTTACAAAACTGGTCTTCGTTGGAGCCCTGGCGGTTCTCGACACCCTCCACGAGTACGGGATCAGAGGGGAGTTAAAGTGGCCAAACGACGTTCTCGTTGATGGAAAGAAGATAGCAGGTATCCTTAGCGAGTGCAGGCTCAACCATTTTGCCCTGCTCGGAATAGGGTTGAACGTCAACAACGAGATCCCCGATGAACTGAGGGAGAGCGCGGTTTCGATGAAGGAAGTCCTGGGAAGGGCGATCGATCTGGAAGAAGTGCTGAACAGAGTGCTGCGGAACCTCTCCCGCTGGTATGGGCTGTTCAGAAACGGGAGGCACGGGGAGATACTGAAAGCCGTGAAGGGCAGCAGTGCAGTACTGGGAAAGAGGGTCAGGATAATCGAAGACGGAGAAATCATCGCCGAGGGTATCGCGGTGGACATAGACAACTCGGGAGCCCTAATCCTCAAGGGTGAAGAGAATACGGTTAGGGTTCTCTACGGTGACGTGTCCCTGCGCTTCAGTTAGTTTTCGTCTTTCTGACGAAAATTTTATAGAAAAGTTAAATAAGGTCCTATTTTTCAGGTGTTCTTGGTTTAGTTGTCGTGTTTGGCATTAATTTTTAGTCGGAGGTGAAAAGGTGGGGCTACTGAGGAAGTACCTCGACTATCCGGTGCTCTGGAAGATACTCTACGGCTTGATTTTGGGTGCGGTCTTCGGACTGATAGCGGGCCACTTCGGCTGGACGAGCTTTGTAGCAACGTACATCAAGCCATTCGGCGACCTGTTCGTCAGACTGCTGAAGATGCTCGTGATGCCGATTATACTCGCATCGCTTGTCGTTGGTGCGGCGAGCATAAGTCCAGCCCGCCTCGGTCGCGTTGGCCTTAAGATAATCGTATATTACCTCGCTACCTCCGCTATGGCGGTGCTCTTCGGCCTCATAGTTGGAAGGCTCTTCAACGTCGGAGCAAACGTCCACCTCGGCTCGGGAACGGGCAAGGCGATTGAAGCTAAAAGCCCCTCCCTCGTCCAGACGCTCCTCAACATAGTGCCGACGAACCCGTTCGCCTCCCTCTCAAACGGTGCGGTCCTCCAAACGATATTCTTCGCCATAGTCCTTGGAATAGCGATAACCTACCTCATGAACAGGCAGGGGGAGCGCGTTAGAAAGTCGGCGGAAACCCTGCTGAGGGTCTTCGACGGCCTGGCCGAGGCGATGTACCTAATCGTCGGCGGTGTCATGCAGTACGCGCCGATAGGTGTCTTCGCGCTGATAGCCTACGTCATGGCCAAGGAAGGGTTGAAGGTCGTCGGCCCTCTTGCAAAGGTCGTATTCGCGGTTTACCTCGGTCTCTCCCTGCAGATTGTCATAACATACTTCATCCTGCTCAAGGTCTTCGGAATTGACCCAATTATGTTCATCAAGAAGGCGAAGGACGCCATGCTTACCGCTTTCGTCACGAGGAGCTCGAGCGGAACCCTGCCAGTGACCATGCGCGTAGCAGACGAGGAGATGGGAGTTGACAGGGGAATTTACTCCTTCACCCTACCCCTCGGGGCGACGATAAACATGGACGGAACTGCCCTCTACCAGGGCGTAACCGTGCTCTTCGTTGCCAACGCCATCGGTCACCCGCTCACGCTGAGCCAGCAGTTGATAGTCGTCCTCACCGCCGTGCTGGCTTCGATAGGAACGGCAGGAGTTCCAGGGGCGGGCGCGATAATGCTCGCGATGGTTCTTCAGAGCGTTGGCCTCGACCTCACCGCGGGAAGTCCGGTTGCCCTAGCCTATGCGATGATTCTCGGCATTGACGCGATACTCGATATGGGCAGGACGATGGTCAACGTTACTGGAGACCTCGCGGGGACTACCATAGTTGCCAAGACCGAGGGAGAGCTCGACGGGAGCAAGTGGTAGCTCTTCTCAATCTCTTCTCTTTTGTCTTAATCTCTTCTTTGGATAAAGTTAAATACCCCCATCTGAACGGTAGTTAGAGGTCCTAAAGACCCACTCAAGGAGGTAGTGAAATGGACAGACGACTGCTTGGAGTTCTTTTGATTGGGATACTCCTCGTTCCTCTCGCGGGGGTTTCGGCGGGGGGCACTGATGAAACCGCATTCGTTCAGGATTACACTTTCTATGTGCAGCTTGACAAGAACGGTGACGCCAACATAACGCTCATCACGGTCTGGAAAGGGCCAGAGGACAAGATACACGAGCTCATAGAAAAGCTCCTCAACCAAACCAATGGAAGCGTTGAGAACGCTACAAAACTCTACGCCGAACAGATGCTTCAGAGCTACATTCAGGGTCTGAGCCAGTCCGGCCTGAGAACCGAGAACCAGACCATAGAGGTCAAGGGCATTGGGGAGGGCAACAACATAACCGTGATATTCAGGGCGAAGGCCGAGGGTGTGGCAAAGTACTACTCCCACGGTAACTTCTGGGAGGTTCTGATTGACCCGACGAGGGGCTACTCCCACATCGCATCTCCCGACGTAAGCTACCCCTACAGGGTGGTACTTCACAACAAGTTCGTTATCGAACTGCCGCCGAACGCAACCCTTCTCTCATACCCCCTGGGGTACAGGAGGACTTACAATCAGAGTTCCTTCGAGGTCACACCCAGGATAAAGGACAACAGAGTTATCGTTGAGTCTGTGATAGACGTCGAGCCTTACCTCAAAGCTGAGGGCTACCAGTGGCTCTTCGGCGACTACAAGGGCTTTTCCATAACCTATCAGACACCATACAAAGGTCAGGAGGAGTACCCAAAGAGCGTTCTCAAGGAGAACGTCACCATTGAAGTCCTCAAGAACGGCACCGCTATACTGACGATGAAGGACGAGTACGTTGAGCCGAGGAACGCGGTTCTGGCCCAGAAAATCCAGATCCTCCAGTATGGGGTCAGGAACTTTGAACAGGCCCTGCTGAAGAACTACGTTCAGATGTTCAAACAGATGGGCGCCGACGTTCTGGGGGCCGGGGTAAACGTAAAGAACGTGAACACAACCGGACCGCTCCTCGTTGAGGCGAGGTTCATCCTCAACAACTACACCAAGTTCGAGAACGGCACCTACGTTCTCCACCTTGACCCCACGATGGGACTCGTGAGCAGGGTCTACCTGCGCTCAAACGCCGAGTTCAACTACTCTTTCTACGCGGAGGTTAAGCTCCCCGACGGATGGAAGTTCGTCTCGTACCCGAACTCAACAACCAAGGAGGTACACGGAAACATCTTCAAACTGGATGTCAAGCTCGAAGGAAACAGACTTCTGCTGAAGGCGAACACCTACATCTATTACGGTGCCTCCGACGAGGACGTGCAGCACCTCCTGGAGGAATTCAGCGGAGTTGACATAAAGTTCCAGCCCGGCAAATCAAGCGGAGGCTGGAAGCTCTGCGGACCGGGCGCGATAGCGGTTTTAGCAGTTGTTCCCCTCCTTTTCAGGAGAAGGAGGAACTGACCCAATCCCTTCTTTTTTCAACAAATTTTTAAAGTCCACAACCAATTGAAGTTTGGAATACATCACGGAGGGAAGTACGTTGAGAACCGTTACCCTTATAGTGGCGGTTCTGCTGACGGGTCTTTTCCTTCTAAGCCCCGTAACCGCGGTCAACTCTTCGGGAAAAGCCAGCTTAGCAATAAAACCTGAAAAGCCCGTGGACATTAAGGTCCTCAGAGAGGCCGTCTCTCTGTTGAGGGAGCGCATCAACCTGACGGAGATTTCCGATTTCCGGGTTGAACTAGAAGAGACAGGGGAAGGCTACCTCATCAGAATAAAGGCAGAGAACGTGACCCCGGAAGAGGTGGAGGGCATCAAAAGGATCGCCGAAAGCTTTGGAAGGCTTCGCATCGAGTTCAACGGCGTCGTTGTGGGGAGAAGCGTTAACGTTTCCGATTACAGACTTGAACCAAAAATGTGCCCCAACTGCTGGAGGGTTGATTTCAGGGTTCCTCCAGAGGTCACGGCGCGGCTCAAGGAGGTAGCATCTGGTAAGCTCGGCTGGCCGGTTGATGTTTATCTTGACCCGCCGGTGAATTCGCTTCTCGTCGTTTCAGCCAGGGTTTACCAGGAGATGAATTCTCAGGACTTCATGGGGGAACCTAAACCGGGCACTGGAACTCCAAAACCGCTCATTGAAAGGCTCAAGGAGGCATTCAACATTACGGTAATCGAGTATCATAACCAGAGTGCGGAGGAGATCGTTGATAACGCCACAGCCTTGGGCAAGGATAAGATCATCCTCGCCAACGTCCCACAAAAACTGTACACCGAAGTCAAAGGAACCCTCTCCTCCAGGAAGATTAACATTGAGGTTTCTTACTATACCCTTCAGACCGGAGAAGGCATCAAGAACTTCGTCAGGAAGATCCTCCACCTCTACGGACCCTACGTCCTGAGGTTTGATCCAACCAAATACAGCACAACCCGGCTCACTATCAGCGGGGTCGGGAAGGACAGGAAAGCCGCCCTCGGGGAGGCGAAGAAGCTGTACCTCGACTTCAAAATGGGATCCCTACCCGTTACCTTCAGGGTTGAGGACGTATCCCTCAGTTCAACTCCATCCGAAACGAGCACGAGTTCAACTACAATGACGGCGAAGGTTGCCGATGATTCACACCAGTGCGGCCCCGCATCAATAGTTCTCTTCGCCCTTTTCCCCCTCCTCCTGAGGAAACACTGAGCCAGCAAACTTTATTTATTCCCTCCCCTATTCTTTCAGGGTGAAAATCATGGGACTGCTCGAAGACAAGGCCCTCGTCGAGGCCGCCCTCTTCGTTTCTGGGAGGCCCTTAAGCCTGAAGGAGCTCTCCAAAGCCTTGGGAATAAAATCCCTCGACTACCTCGAAAAGCTCATCGAACTCATAGCAGCCGAGTACGCCGAGAGAAAGAGCGCCATAGAGGTTGTAAGAGTTCTCGGCGACAAGTTCGTGATGCAGGTCAAGCAGGAGTACAGCCAGCGGGTAATCCACCTTATGCCGAGGCCCGATCTGAGGACGGGCGAGCTGAAGACACTCGCGCTCATAGCTTACCTCCAGCCGATAGAGCAGAGTAAGATAGTCAAGCTCCGCGGAAGTCAGGCCTACGAGCACATAAAGAAGCTGATAGAGATGGGCCTCATCTACGCCGAGCCCTACGAGAGGACTAAAATCCTCGGAACGACCCAGAAGTTCGCCGAACTCTACGGCTTTCCCGAGAACGATCCAAACGTGATAAAGGAGGCCTTTAAGAAGGTCATCCACGCCGAGTACACCGACATCATTGAGAAGCTTGAGGGTGGCAAGAAAGAAAACGAAGAAACCGAGGTTCCGAATTCCTGAGCCTCTCAGTATCTCTTTCTCCTTTAGAAGGCAGGAAAGCTCTTCTCTACACCCGGGGAACCCTCAGAGAAAGGTTTAAATACCCAACCAATTAATTACCATTTAGGTGAGTTCTATGGCGGTGCTCACAAAGGAGGCAATCCTTGAGCTCATCCGGTCCAGAACCGGAATGAGCGAGAGGGAGATAAACCTCAGGATAAAGGAGATAATGAAGCGCGAAGGCATTGGAGAACATGCCGCTGCACTGCTCCTCGCGGAGGAGCTCGGCATAAACCTTGAGGGCGAGGAGGAGGCCCTTCACATAGCCGACCTCGTTCCCGGGATGAGCGGCGTTAACATAGTTGGCAGGGTTCTGAGAAAGTATCCCCCCAGGGAGTATACTAAAAGGGATGGGAGCAGGGGAGTCGTTGCCAACCTGATAATCTACGACGCCACCGGCAAGGCGAGGCTCGTTCTGTGGGACTCCCAGGTAGGAAAGTACTACAACGAGATCAACGTCGGGGACGTCGTTAAGGTCATAAATCCGAGCGTCAGGGAGGGCAGAAACGGTATAGAGCTCCACGTGAACTTCAGGAGCAGGGTCATAATCAACCCGAGCGACGATCCAAGGGTTGAGGAGATACCTCCTCTGGAAGAAGTCAGAAGCTACAACTACAGACGCGTTAAAATAGCCGAGCTCGAAGGAGGGGAGCGGTTCGTTGAACTCAGGGGAACGATCGCGAGGGTCTACCGGGTAACTGTTTACAACGCCTGCCCGCAGTGCCGGAGGAAGGTCGACTACGACCCGGCAACCGATTCATGGACGTGCATAGAACATGGAGAAGTCGAGCCCGTAAAGATGACCGTTCTTGACTTCGGACTTGACGACGGTAGTGGCTACATCAGGATAACGCTCTTCGGCGACGAGGCCGCTGACCTCCTCGGGGAGGATCCAGAGGTAATAGAGGAGATGCAGAAGGAGCTCATTGAGGCGGGGGCTACACCAAAGGAAGCCGCAAGGAAGCTGGCGGAGGAGAAGTTCTACACAATACTCGGAAGGGAGATAGTGGTGAGGGGCAACGTCATCGACGACAAGTTCTTCGGACTGATGCTCAAGGCATTCACGTGGGACGATCTCGACTTCAAGCGCGAGATAGCGATGGAGCGGGCCCAGCTGAGGGAGGCCCTCAAAATGCTCGAAGGTAGCGAGAGGTGAGGTAGATGGAAGCCGAAACCCGTTTCAGGAGGAGGAAACCCGCCGTTGAGAGGAAGATAGCCGAGATACGCGAGGACGATACGAGAGTCTCGCTCATCGGAAAGGCCTTCAAGGTGGACAGGATGGACTACACCTTCTGGCTCGACGACGGAACGGGCGTCATACTCATCGAAAGCGAGGACAACGTCCTGCCGGAGAACGGCCAGCTCGTCAGGGTCATAGGCAGGGTAATCAGGGACGAGAGCGTCCACATCTACGGTGAGGTAATTCAGGACTTCACAGGCGTCGATCTCGAGGCACTCGAAGAGATAAGGGAGCTTGAGAGGAAGTACCTCCCCAGGATAGAGGAGATGGCCAGCTTCTTCGGGGGTGAGGAGGAATGAAGAAGAGACTTCCCGCGAGCAGGGTCTACCTCAAGGACGTCATCGAAGGCTACTACGTCAAGAGCGACGGTGACCTCGAGCCCAACTACCTCATCACCAAGGACGCCAGAAAGGTCTACCGCGTCAAGGTGGTCGCCACCGTCGTGAGGGAGCCCTTCCTGAGCGACGACGAAACCTATGGCAAGTTCCAGATCGACGACGGGACTGGAACGATATGGGTTCTCGCCTTCAGGGACAACACTCGCTTTGTAAAGCTCGTCAAGAAGGGCGATCTCGTTCAGGTCATCGGGAAAGTTGCTGAGTGGCGCGACGACAAGCAGATACTCGTCGAAGGCGTCGCCAAGGTGCACCCGAACATGATGGTGCTCCACCGCTTCGAGACCCTCAAGGAGAAAGCGGAGCACGTTCGCAAAGCCCGGATAGCCTTCGACATCTACGACCGCTACGGCATAACGGCCAAGGCCAAGGTCATAGCAAAGAACAAGGGGGTAAGCGAGGACCTCCTCATGACGATCGACGAGCTGTACACGCTCATGCTCGAACAGAGGAGCATGGAGCTCGAGGAGGAACTCTTTGAGGAAGTCGAGGAAGAGGAGAAACCTGCAGAGAATCCCGAGCTTGAAAAGGCCAAAGAGGCCGTTATGAAGCTCCTCAGGGAGAAAGGAAAGCCCCTCTCACACAAGTTCATAGTGAAGAAGCTCTCCAAGGAGTTCGAGGAGGAAACGGTCGAGGAGGCAATAACCAGGCTCCTTGCGGAAGGGGAAATATACGAGCCGGAGACCGGCTACTACGAACCCCTCTGACCCCGGCCGAATCTTGGCTTTTTTCCTTTCTTGATCAATACTGCTCGCGCATCGTCCTTATGACGGGATCGTGAATCAGCGTTGAGGTTATGCTGTTCACCATCCGGAAGAACTCGTCTCTGCCCTTCTCAAGCCCCATGTTCTCGATCTTTATGAGCTTGCACTCCTTTCCAAGAACCCACTTGCCGAGGATTATCTTCTCCCTCCCTTCCTTGACCGCATCTATTCTGACTAGTCCGTAGGGTATGTCCGCTGTCCACCAGTTTGCCTTGAAGGTTATCTTCCATCCGGCGCTCCTGATGACTTCGGCCAGCTTTTTCATGGTCTCTCCGGGCCCATAGGGCGTTTTAAAGGTGACGACCGTCCAGAGGCCGTCTTCATCAAGCTTTCTAATTATCTCGTCCTTAAACTCCATAATATCACCTCACATCAAAGCGGCTATCAGGAATGCGAAAACCGCAAGGAAAATGCTCGCCTTGAGCAGTAGCTGTGACCTGTGGGCGGTCTTCTCATCCTGATTTCTGAGGATCAGGTAAACGGCGTAGAGGATTATCAGATCGACGGGAACCATCGCATAGTAGCCAACACCGACACCGGCCTTGACCGGGAGGAAAGAAGCTATCACCGTCGCGACTCCGAAAAACGCCGCCACGTAAGCGGCTTTCCTGCGGCCGAGGATTATGGGCAACGTTTTAGCTCCCTTTTTGAGGTCGCCCTCAACGTCCTCTATGTCCTTGACTATCTCCCTTGCAACGTTAACGAGAAAGGCACACACTGCCAGCGTTCCGGCAAGGCCAATCTTCCCAACGGCGATTGCACCGTAGAGGGGAGTCACCCCGGTCAAAGCGGCGACGGCTATGTTTCCTATGAAGGGAAGGGGCTTGAGCTTCCAGGCGTAGAGGAACATTGTGATGTACGCGAGGAGCGCAAAGGCGAAGGCCTTGAGAGAAATCAGCAGCGCCAAGGCAAGCCCAACGGCAAAGAGAAAGAGTGAGTACCAGAGGGCCGTTCTCCTGTCCATAGCACCCCGGGGGAGCGGTCTCTCAGGGCGGTTTATCCTGTCGATCTCGTAGTCGAAGTAATCGTTTATGGTGTTTCCACCGGCACAGCCAAGGGAAACTACAAGAAACACGAGAATGAGAATTTTCCCCTCCGGGACGGAGCCGAGCGCTACCATCGAGCCCAGAACACCAACTAACCCAGCCAAAGCACAGTTGTGGGGTCTGGTTATTTCCACGAAGGCCCTCAGCTCCATTAGACGCACCTAACAAACCTACTTAGGGGACTTAAAAAGGTTTACTAAAGTTCCTCACGCCTGAGAAGTGCGAGCTCCTCTCCAGACTCTGTGACCCGTATCCGGCCGAAACGAACCTCGACGGCCCGAGAGAGTTCATCCTCACTGAGGGGTGTGAGAACTTCGAGTAGGCCCTCGCTGAGGCGGGGCCACTTGAGGATGCCCAGCCCGAGGCAGAAACCGAGCTCGTCAATGAATCCGATCAGCAGGTTGCTCAGCGTTTCAAAGTCAATCGCCTTGATGACGGACCTGTTGTACGGCCTCCTTCCGGAGTCCGCCTTAACGACTGTGTAGCTTTCCTTTCCCTTCCAGCCGGCCAAAACTACCCAGTCGTGGAGCCTCTCGAAGAGTTCTTTCTCCTCTCCTGTTAGGGGCCTTCCTGAGAACATTGAGGTCCCGGAAACGCGAAGAGTTGAGAGATCCACAATAACAGGTGATGAGCTGGAGAAATAAGCTCTCCACTTGGCTTCTCTTATGGCACGTCTCTCCTCCTGAGAGTGGGACTTCACCTTGTCGCTCCTCCTCAGGAGAACGGTCTCGGTCAGCGATGAAGAAACCTCGATGAGCTCTTCAATGGCCCGCTCCCTCTCTCCAGTGGATTCGATAAAAACGGCCAGATCCGGCCGAACAGCCTCGATCTTGAGTCTCTTGAGCTCAAAACCCGGCCCGGTTACGAAGCCGGTTGTGTCTATGAGAACCACGTCCGCAAGAGATCTCGCAACATCGACGAGCCTCTTCACACCAACGACCGTTTCCCCTATGTACTGGGAGGGCGTGGTTATTCCTATGAAGTAGTGCAGATAGGGCTCGATCTCGGAGAGGCTGGGAAAGTTCTCCTCCGCTATACCGAGACTCACGGTGGCGGGGGGGAGTATTCCCTTCTGGCCCAGATCGCTGTCGACTATGCCAACCCGATAGCCGAGGTTCACGAGTTCATTGGCGACGAAGGTTAGGGAAGTCGTTTTACCACTGTCCACGTCACCGATGAACATGACAACGGGCTTTTCAAGGCTAGCTATCATCTCCACGAGCTCAACCCTGTCTTCTGGCACGTCGGTGGTGTAGATAGCCTTGTTTGAGCCCACACCTTCCATACTCTTCCCCCGCTGGAGTTGTGGGAAAGCCTTATAAAAGTCTCTGCCCCTTAAATTAATGTTAGGCTTGACAAAATAAAACCAAAATCACTAATTGAGTCAAGTTTCACGGGGCGGAGGTGGAAAGATGGAAAGGAATTCCCTAACGAGCAGGCAACTGAAGCTTCTCAAGAAACTCTACGAGGAGGGCAGGCCCCTAGAAGTTCACACAGTCGAGAAAACGCAGGACGAACTGGCGAAAGAACTCGGCATCACAAGGCAGGCCCTCAGCAACCACCTCAAGGTCCTCAAGGAGCTCGGGTACATAAGGACGGGCAGGGGGTTCATAGACCTCACGGAGAAGGCCCTTGAGCTCCTCGGGGAGAAGAAGGGCGATGTTTTCATATTCGTGAGGATAGAGCCAACCAAGAGGAGACAGGTATACGAGAACGTGAGGAAGCTCAAGATAAAGAGGATCTATCGCGTCACCGGCGACATAGACCTCATAATAGAGGCGGACAAGAGCAAACTGGACGAGGTACTGGAGGAAATAGCGTCGCTCGATGGAGTAAAGGAGACGATAACCCACGTCGTTCTCGAAGTTCTATGACCTCAATTTCTTTTCTATGAGTCTCTTTAACTCCTCAATGTTCTTTCCGAACTTGGCCGAGATCGGGACGAACGTCTCGGGCACCTCATCGAGGGGAACGCCAAACTTCTGAGCCAGGTAGTGGATTACCCGCTGGACGTTCTTCACCCGGTCAATCTTGTTGACCGCGACGATGGTCGGTATCTCAAGCTCCCGAAGGAACTGGAAGAACTCAACGTCTACAGGTATCTCCCCCCTCTTCTCCCACCGTTCTATTATCTCCGGTGCGGCCTTACCATCGACGACGAGAACGGCGAGATCAATTTTATCGGCGTTGTCCTCTATAAAGTGAACTATCTCGTCCTTAATCCTCTCCTGAACCTGCCGCGGGAGGCCGCTCATAAAACCGAAACCGGGCATATCAATGACCCTCCTGTTGCGCCACACGACCTCAACTGGCTTTCTCGTTACACCGGGCCTCTTTCCCCTCTTCACTTTCTTCCCGGTGAGCCTGAATATGAGGGTACTTTTACCAACGTTTGACCTCCCGACAAAGATTATCATCTCGCTTCCCCTCCGAGGCCTCGTTCCCGGGGTAATAAAACCTTGCGGAAAAGTTAAGTATCTTTAGAGCCCAATTCAAGCGGTGGTGATGATGGTACCCTCCGGCGACCGGGCCAATCAGCTGATAAACAAGTTCGTTGTTTCACTTACCACCGGACGGATACTCGGCTACGTGACCGACATAAACGTGGAAGTTGAGGGAACAAAGTTCTACTTCATTCTCAAGATGAAAATCGTTGAAAACCTCGGAAAGGGGCAGGGTGTGTTCACGAACGAGACGAAGGTGAGGATAGAGCCGACTGACATTGTAAACGTTGGGCCAGACGTTATCGTTCTCGGCGACGGGAAAGTCCCTCCCCTGAGGGAAATAGAACGCCTTTACCAGCTCCAGAGCGAATACGAGGAAGTTATGAGTCAGCTCAGGGAGAAGGAAGCTCTTCTCAAGAGCCTCAAAGAGGAGAACGCCCAGTTGAGAAGACAGCTCGACGAGGCACAGAGGGAGATAAGACGCTGCGAGGTCATGAAGGAGGACTTCGAACACCTCAAGGAGCAGCTGATAAGGCAGGAAGGCCAGCTGGAGATGGCGAGGGAGTACATAAAGCTCCTCGAAGGACTGAGACACGACATAGATCAAATGAAAGACCTACTTGAGAAGCTCGTGGGGGAGATCCTTGAAAACACCGTGAGGGGAGTCATAGACGAGGAACTAAACGCTAGGGGTCTCAAAAAGACCGGGCTCCTCTGATCGAAAGATTTTTTAAGCGGTCGGGGAACCTCTCTCGGGCGGGGGTTGCCGAGCCTGGTCAAAGGCGCGGGATTTAGGGTCCCGTCCCGCAGGGGTTCCGGGGTTCAAATCCCCGCCCCCGCACCAGAAACTTTTGCCAAGCAAAAGTTTCATCAAAGTTCGTGATTCCTTTTTGAAGAGTAGTTTTTGAGTGGATTTCCCCCAAATTGCTCCTTTGACTGAACGAATTCATTTAAAAGCACCTTTTAGCTTGGGTTCAAGCTTTTTTGCGCTCTGGTGGGGCGCGGTTCAGGTAGAACCCGCGCATAAAAAGCCTTAACTTGGTGAATTCAAACTTTCAATAGCGGGCTTGATTTTGAAATCCTATTACAAAGGAGCCCAAAAGAGAAATCACGAACTTCTGACCAAACTTTTCCCAAAAGCTTGCCTGCGAGTGATCCACTCAAGAAAGAGCCGGGCGCCAATATTGATGTGGAAAGGCAGGTTTTTGGGTAAAGGCCCCTGGGAGAGCATTTTAGCGGGGAGCCACGCCTCTTGTGAAAGTTTTCTAAAGCTTCGCGGCTCACCATGACAAAACCAAAATTTGTTTGAAAGAGTAGAGGCTAAATCCCCGAGAGGATTTCCTGCTCGACGAGACCCACTATGTCCCGATGGATATCCTCTATGCTGTTTTGAGCGTTCACTATCCTTATCTCGGGAAACATCTCGGCCAGCTTGAGGTAGTTCTCCCTGACCCTCTTCTGAAGCTCGACGATTTTGTCAAACTCTGTTTTGATACTCCTCCCGTTTATTCTCCTCATGCTCTCCTTGACCGGGAGGTCTAGCAGAACCACGAGATCAGGTCTGACAGCGAACCTGTTCAGATCTATGAGCCACTGGAGGTCGAGCCCCCTAGCCCACTGGTATGCGAGGGATGAGTAGAAGTACCTGTCCGAGATGACAACCTTTCCCGATTCCAAGGCTGGCTTTATCAGTTTGTGAACATGTTCAGCCCTATCGGCTGCAAAGAGCAGGGCCTCAGCCTCGTGGCTTATTCTAGCCCCGTCGATTATACCCTCCCGCCCCCCTGTGAGAACGAGCTTCCTTATCAGCTTACCAAAGGCTGTGTCAGTAGGCTCTTTGGTGAGGATCACTTCGTATCCTTTTTTTTCAAACCACTTTGCTAGCAGCTTTGCCTGCGTTGACTTACCGGCGCCATCGATGCCCTCAATGACCACGAATATACCCACTGCTTTCACCTCCAGAACGGAAGTAAGTGGGGGGTGTGGTTTTTAATGGTTGTCATGAAGGAAAAACTCAAAGGTTCTTCTTCAGGTGCTCGAGGAGGGTCCACATGCTACCGAACTCGAGCTCTTCACCGTTAGCGTGCACCTCAACTACACCATCCGGCCGGAACCTCAGGCCGAGGTCATAGTTCTCTTTCCTGAGCTTGTGGAGGAACACCTCCTTAGGTTTTGGAGGCAGGTAGCTGGTCATCATGTCGTTTATTATGTCAACCTCCATTCCAAGGGCCTCCGAGAGTCTCGGGAAGAAGAGAACCGCCGGTGTGTTCATGGCGTCCACGAGAACCCTCTTCTCCATCTTAAACCTGTACTTCTTGAGCAGATCGTTCATAAAGTCGTCGAGGGCGTTGGGATAGTAAACGGTCGCCCCGATGTCGCTTGGATGGGCCTCAATAAAGCTCCTGCTGTCAAGGATGGTCTTTATCTCATCGACGTCAAGACCGCTTACTTCAACGCGTACCCCTCCGTAGTAGTACACATAGGCCAGTGGAAGACCCTTCTTGTGGGCGAAGTCCTTGAGCGCTATTAAGGGAATGAGGCGAACGTCCATTATAGTCGATCCTGTACTGACTATGCCAACCACCATCGCCCTCTTGCCGTACCTCGAGAGCGCTCTCCCATCTCTCCCCACTATCGTCGTCCCGTGGGCGACGGTTCCGATGGCCCTCCCTAGAAGAGCCAGCTCCTCTGGATTGAACTTTTCGGAATAATAAAGCTCCATGACACCACCTCCTGTATCACTGTGAGTGTTACAGCTTTTCAAGGTTTTCCCAGGCCAATACAGTAAAACCTGTTGGTTGATGTCCTTAAATATTCTTCGGAGTACTTAACCTCGCCGGCAAACTATTTTAATACACTGGTCAAGTGGGTGAAGGAGGCGACAAAAATGGACGCCCTTGAAAAGCTTAGGGAACTCCTTCCAGAGGAGCAGTTTGAGAAGGTTAAGGCAATCGACAACCCCGAGCTTCACGCTTTTTTGGCGGAGTGGATTGAGTGGCTCGAGCCGGGCAAGGTTTTCGTCTGCACCGACAGCGAAGAGGACGAGCAGTACGTCCGCTGGAAGGCCCTCTACTACGGCGAGGAGAAGATGCTCGAAACGCCAAACCACACCGTCCACTACGACAACTACTACGACCAGGCGAGGGACAAGGCCAACACCAAGCTCCTCGTCCCCGGCGGAAAGGAGATTCCCTTCCTCAACACCAAGGACCGCGACGAGGGGCTGAAGGAGATTAAGGAGCTCATGAAGGGTGTCATGAAGGGCAAGGAGCTGTTCATCTGCTTCTTCGTTCTCGGGCCGAAGAACTCGATATTCACGATTCCAGCCGTCCAGCTCACCGACTCGGCCTACGTAGCCCATTCCGAGTTCATACTCTACAGAAAGGGCTACGAGGAGTTCAAACGCCTCGGAAGGAACGCGAAGTTCTTCCGCTTCGTCCACAGCGCCGGAGAGCTCGACGAGAGAAAGACCAGCAAGAACCTCGACAAGAGGAGGATTTACATCGACCTTGTGGACGACACCGTTTACTCCGTCAACACCCAGTACGGTGGCAACACCATCGGCCTGAAGAAGCTCGCCTTCAGGCTCACCATCCAGAAGGCAGTTAAAGAGGGCTGGCTCAGCGAGCACATGTTCCTGATGAGGGTCAACGGTCCGAACGGCAGGAAGACCTACTTCACAGGTGCATATCCAAGCATGTGCGGAAAAACTTCCACCGCCATGATTCCCTGGGAGAACATAGTCGGAGACGACCTCACGTTTATCCTTCCGGTCAACGGCGTAGCGCGTGGTGCCAACGTCGAGAAAGGTGTTTTTGGCATAATCCAGGGCGTTAATCCAGAGGACGACCCGATAATCTGGAAGGTCCTCCACTCTCCGGTCGAGATAATCTTCTCCAACGTCCTCGTCAAGGACGGAAAGCCCTACTGGAACGAGATGGGCATCGAGATTCCTGACGAAGGAGAAAACCACAGCGGAAAGTGGTGGCGCGGGAAGAAGGACAAAGAAGGAAACGAGATACCGCCGAGTCACAAGAACGCGCGCTTCACGGTTTCGCTTGAGCACTTCCCGAACGTGGATTTGGAAGCCCTCGAGAACCCGTGCGGTGTGGAAGTCGGCGGAATGATTTTCGGTGGCAGGGATAAGGACACCTGGCCCCCGGTGAGGGAAGCCTTTGACTGGAAGCACGGTGTTATAACGATGGGCGCCTCGCTTGAGAGCGAGACGACGGCGGCGACCCTCGGAAAGGAAGGCGTTAGGGCCTTCAACCCGATGGCCATACTCGACTTTATGAGCGTCCCGCTCGGTGAGTACATCGAGAACTACCTGAGGTTCGGCGAGAAGCTGAGGAAAACGCCGAAGATATTCGCCGTCAACTACTTCCTCCGCGACGAGAACGGCAAGTGGCTCAACCACAAGCTCGATAAAGCGGTATGGCTCAAGTGGATGGAGCTTCGCGTTCACGGCGACGTCGATGCCATCGAGACGCCGATAGGCTACATTCCGAAGTACGAGGATTTGGCAAGGCTCTTCAAGGAGGTTCTCAACAAGGAGTACAGCAGAGAAGACTACGAGAAGCAGTTCACGATAAGGGTTCCAGAACTCCTCGCGAAGATTGAGCGCATAGAGAAAATCTACCGCGAGAAAGTGAAGGAAGTTCCAGAGGAGCTCTTCCAGGTTCTTGAGGAAGAGCGCAGGAGGCTCCTCGAGGCCAGAGAGAAGTACGGGGACTACATCAGCCCGTTCGCATTTGAAAGCGACTGAGTTCTCTTTTCTCCTAATTTATTTTCGTCATCTGCCGAGCGGCAGGGTTTTAAAGGTCGGGACAGCTTAGTATCACTAAGGATGATACACGGTGGTTGCCATGACCTATAGCGTTGAGGATGCAATAAGGGAAAAACTCCCATACCCGCTCGGAGAACTCGTCGATCTTGCCTATAACTACTGGTGGAGCTGGAACAGAAGGGCCACCAAGCTCTGGGAGTACATAGACCCGGAGCACTGGCGGAGTTATAAGAACCCTGTTAAACTGCTTTTTGACACTCCAGAAGAGCGATTCAGGGAGCTCGTGAAGGATGATGACTTCATGAACCTCTACGAGCTCGTTATTGATCAGTTTCAGGCCTACATGAACCCCAGCTCGACTTGGTTCTCGACGAACTACCCCAAGTGGGACAAGCCGATCGTCTACCTCTGTATGGAGTACGGCATAAGCAAGAGCCTTCCGATCTATTCCGGCGGCCTCGGAATCTTAGCTGGAGACCACGTAAAAACGGCCAGCGACCTTGGGTTGCCCTTCATAGCCGTAGGCCTTCTCTACAAGCACGGCTACTTTAGGCAGGAGATAGACGAGAACGGCAACCAGATCGAAGTCTTTCCGGAGTACAGGCCGGAGGAGATGCCGATCAAGCCAGTCCTTGACAGGAACGGCGAAAGGCTCCTCATAGAGGTCCCCTTAGAAGATAGAACAGTTTACGCAAGGGCCTTTGAGGTTCGGGTCGGCAGGGTGAAGATTTACCTCCTCGACACGGACGTTCCCGAGAACAGCCCGGACGACAGGACGATATGCGATTATCTCTACAACGCCGAGATGGACAAGAGGATAAAGCAGGAGATACTCCTCGGCATCGGCGGGATGAGGCTCCTGAGAGCATTGGGAATAGAGCCTGGTGTCGTCCACCTCAACGAGGGACATCCTGCCTTCGCGAACCTCCAGAGGATTGCATGGCTTATGGATGAGGGCCTCACCTTCACCGAGGCGCTGAGCGTCGTCAGGGGGACGACGGTCTTCACAACCCACACGCCCGTCCCTGCAGGCCACGACAAATTCCCGATTGAAGAGGTCCGAAAACGGCTCGCCAGGTTCCTTGAAGGTAGAGAAGAACTCCTCGAACTCGGTAGAGAAGGGGATCATCTCAACATGACCCTCCTCGCAATAAGAACGTCGAGCTACGTGAACGGCGTCAGCAAGCTGCATGCGGAGGTCAGCAAGAGGATGTGGCAGGGGCTCTGGCCGGGGGTTCCGCTCAACGAGATACCGATCGAGGGCATAACCAACGGAGTTCACACCATGACATGGGTACATAACGAGATGAGGAAGCTCTTTGACCGCTACATCGGCAAGGTCTGGCGCGAACACACGAACATTGAGGGAATATGGTACGCGGTTGAAAGAATACCAGATGAAGAGCTCTGGGAAGCCCACCTTGAGGCCAAGAGGCAGTTCATCGAGCTACTCAGGAGAAAAGCGATCGAAAGGAACCAGCGGCTCGGCATAGATGACCCAATACCGGCTATGGACGAGAACGCCCTGATAATAGGTTTCGCGAGGCGCTTCGCCACTTATAAACGCGCCACCCTGATACTCAGTGATCTTGAGAGGCTGAAGCGCATACTCAACGATCCGGAGAGGCCGGTCTACATAGTCTTCGGCGGAAAGGCCCACCCAATGGATGAGGGCGGTAAGGCCTTTCTCCGGAGGGTTTACGAGGTCAGTAAAATGCCAGAATTTCGGGGGAAGATCTTCATTATTGAGAACTACGACATGGGTAGCGCGAGGCTCATGGTCGCCGGCGTTGACGTCTGGCTTAACAACCCGCGCAGGCCCCTAGAAGCCAGCGGAACGAGCGGAATGAAGGCCGGTCTTAACGGTGTTCTGAACCTGAGCATCTACGACGGCTGGTGGGTTGAAGGCTACAACGGAAAGAACGGCTGGGTCATCGGTGAGGAAAGCACTGAGCCAGAAACCGAGGAAGACGACCCAAAGGACGCCGAAAGCCTCTACCGCATCCTTGAGGATGAGGTAATACCAACCTACTACTCCAACCGTTCCAGGTGGATCTACATGATGAAGGAGAGCATAAAGAGCATAGCCCCCCGCTTCAGCACCCACAGGATGGTGAAGGAGTACATGGACCGCTTTTACTCCAAGGCCATGAGCAACTACATATGGCTCACAAGGGACAACTACAGAGGCGCCAGAGAAATAGCCGCGTGGAAGGAACGAGTGATGAAGGCATGGGACAACGTTGAAATAAGGGACGCAAGTGTGGAGGGGGACAACTTGAGGGTCAGGGTTTACCTCGACGGCCTCTCCCCCGAGGATGTGAAGGTCGAGCTCTACTATGGAGTCAGGGCTAGGGGTTATGAGATCGAAAAGCCCCACATCGTTGAGCTGAGGCATCCAACGAGAGAGGGTGATGAGTGGGTCTACACCTACGAGGGAAGTGCCCTGAGGCACCTCGGGGATCCCTGCTGGCACTACGCCATCCGCGTGCACCCCCACCACGAGAAGTTGCCCCACAGGTTCCTGCTTGGCCTCGTGAAGTGGAGAGGCCTTGATTGAGGAAGTCACCTGGGTTACTATTTTACCTTTTTATCCGCTTTGTGGGCATTGCTTTGTTACAAACTGTTTCATTGTGCTGTTCAATTTATGCGATAGGAAAGGCAAGGATTTTAAGTTCAGATGACCCATAAGTTTGAGAAATTTCCAGGGGGTGTCCTGATGGATCAAATTAAAAAGTGGACCCTGTACCTGATGGTGCTGGTAGCAGGTTTCGCGACTGGAATAGGGACGATAGGACTGTTCCCACAGATGTGGCTGAAATATGGCATCACGGGACTGGCACTCCACGCGGTGTTCTTGGCCATACTGACTTATCTGGCAATCCTCGAGGCGGAGAAGGTCATGAGATCTGGCTACTATTTCACGGAACTGTACACTAAAGTTTCGAGAAAACCGGGGATGATACTGGCGATTTTCGCGGTCGGTGTGATGTTTCTCTCCTACTACACCGCTAACACGGGTCTCGTGCTCCTCTCGCCGGTCTTGGGAACTGGAGCCGTCGGTAGGCTCATTGCAAAACTCATAATGATCGCTTTGACCTTGGTCGTCATAACCCGCGCCAAGGAGAAGACATTCACAATAATGGCCATAGGAGCTTTTATCCTCGTGATCCTCGTTCCCATTCTGGTACTTCTCCTCAAACCCAGGTTCCCGAGAACGCAATGTTTCTGAGCATAGCCAAGAACATGCTCACTGCCAGAAAACCGATCTCCCTTGAGATGCTTCGTGCGGCCGCTGAGCGCGCCCTTTACGGCGTCGGCTTGGGTTTTGGATTCTATCTAATGCTCGGTAGTTTCATCAATGAGCGCTTCAACCCCAAGCTCATTATTGGAACCGGTGTCTTCATCCAGTTCATAATAGGCCTCCTCTCAACCCTTGCCGTTATCTACGGGGTTACACCGTACAGGCCTGAGGAGTTCCTTATCTACGCCAACGGGGGAGAAGAGCAGGCAATAACCCTTATGGGGGACCTGCCCGAAATACTCTCAAACCACCCGATGTTGCTTGCTTTTCTGGGCCTGACCATATTCATGGCCGGACTAACCAGCCTCCTACCCGCGGCCGAGATCGGGGTGCAGATAACGGAATCGCTTATGAAGTTCGGCAGGTCAAAGGCGGCACTCTACTTCATGGGCATAGTTACTGTCCTGGGAATCCTCGACTCCCCGCCCAACATTGCCGATATGTTCCTCAAGGCCGTTACAACGTCCCTCCTGCTCACGTCTATCTTCGAAGCGTATCCGATAGTGATCGGCAAGGAAAAACCCGGCGCAATTGACCTAGCCGTTCTCGTGGTATCCGTGACACTCTTCATTGCGGGGTTCATAGCGCAGGTGCACCACGACATAAAGCTCGGTGGCATTTACTATGCGTCAGTAGTGCTCGCACTGTTCATCGGTCTGCTCGGAATAATGGGAGAAAAGATAGTCCCGCAGGGACCGGAGTGATCACTTGTGGGCAAAGATCGCCCGGACCTTTCCATCTTTTACCTCATCTATTCTCACGAAGCCGAAGCGCTCGAACTGGACGATGTCATCAACCTTAACGTCGGCATCGCTTTCAAGGAGCCCCTTTCTGATGATTAGCTCGTCCCCCTCCGGAACCCAGACCTCGCAGGGCTTGCCCTCAGTGACCCAGTGAACCATCCTCCACCTGTTTTTCTTGGCAGTTTCGTAGTCAACACTGTGGAACCTCGCCTTAATACCGTCCTCGCCCACCTCAAGGATTTCGACGTTGAAGAGGTCCTTCAGGCGGACGAAGTTCCCCGGCTTGAAGAGCTCCATGTCGTCCCTGGAGACGTAGACAGGCTTTCCTGGGACGAACTTGAGCCTCCTAACGCCCCTCTCCGGATGGTCTGGATGGAGCGGAATCTCGGCAACGAACTCCTTGGCCCCCTCTATGTACATCGGAACCGGGTCAGCGACGAAGAAGTAGCGGTTCGCTATCGGCTCTATTATGCGTCTGTTTATGGCAGCGAGGTTGTCCCAGCTAACTGTGGTGTCACTTCTCTTCAGACCGACCTCGATGATTAGCTCCCTTATCGCCTCGGGCCTTATTCCACGCCTCCTCAGGGCCCTAATCGTTCCGAGCCTCGGGTCGTCCCAGCCGAGGTACTTGCCCTCCTCTATTCCCTTCCTCGTCTTGGACTTGCTTAGGATAACCCCCTCGATGCTCAGCCTGCCGTGATGAACCGTAACCGGGTACTCCCAGCCGAGATACTCATAAACGTACCTCTGCCTCGTCTCGTTCTCGGCGTGCTCCTGTCCGCGGAAGATGTGAGTGACGCCGAGCTCGTGGTCGTCTATGGCAGATGCGAAGTTGTAGAGGGGCCAGACGCGGTACTTGTTGCCAGTCCTCGGGTGGTTGGGGTTGTCTATGATTCTCAGAGCGGGCCAGTCCCTGACAGCGGGATTGGGGTGTTTTAGGTCGGTCTTTATTCTGACGACAGCTTCACCCTCCTTGTACTCTCCGTTCAGCATCTTCCTCCAGCGTTCGAGCTGAACCTCAACCGGCTCGTCCCTGTGCGGGCAGGCTATTCCCTTGTCCCTTAACTCGCGGAACTTCTCAGGCGGGCAGGTACAGACGTAGGCCTTGCCCATCTTTATCAACTTTTCAGCGTAGTCGTAGTATATCTCAAGCCTGTCGCTCGCTATGTGTATCTCGTCAATCTTGAAGCCGAGCCACTCAAGGTCCTCCTTAATCCACTCGTAGAAAATCGGCTCCGGCCGTTTTACCTTGGGGTCGGTGTCGTCAAAGCGGAGTATGAACTTGCCGTCGTACATCCTCGCGTACTCGTGGCTCAGAATAGCGGCCCTCGCGTTTCCAAGGTGGAAGGCACCGTCGGGGTTAGGGGCAAAGCGGGTGACGACCTTTCCCTTCTCCGCCCTGGGAAGCGGGGGAAGGCCCTTCTTCTCTTCCTTCTTGGCCTTCTTCTCCTCAAAGAATTCGGGGTAAATCTCCCTCAGCTTCGCCTCCTGCTCCTCAAGGGAGAGGGCGTTTACCTTCTCAACTATCTCGTTCACGAGCGGGATTATCTCCTTTGCCCTCGGCCTCAGCTCCGGGTTCTCGCCGAGAACCTTACCTATGACCGCCTTTGGGTTTGCCTTACCCTTGTGGGTGTAGGCGTTGATGAGCGCGTACTTCCAGATCAGCCGCTCTACCATTCACATCACCGGAAAAAGAAGAGGCGGGGAGGTTATAAAGGTTAAAGTTAAGGAAAGGATCACTCGGCAAAGGTCAGTATCTTGAGGTTCACCGGCCTTCTGACGACGTTGGCCTTCCTCGCCCCGACGAGGTAGCGGACGTTGTTCTCGCTGACTATGTCTATGAGCCTCTGAGTGATTATCCCGTTGAAGACTATGGCGTAAATGTTATCCCTGGTAGAGATCGTCGTGAGCAGATCCCTAACAGGAATCTCGGCGATGACGTTCATGTTCTCGTCAAGGAGTATGGCCGTCTGCTCCTTCTTAACGCGCTCTATGAACTTCTCGAACTTTTCTATCTCCGGGCTCTTTGCCTGCTGGATGGGCCGGATTATTTTCTCTTCCCTCGGCTTCTGCTCCACGGGCTGGGGCTTTGGCTCGTGCTTTGGAGCGGGCTTGACCTCCTTGGAGGGCGCAGTTCTTTCTTTTTCTTTGAGAATCTCGTAGAAGTTCTTGCCCTTGTGGAACATCTCCGTTATGACTTGCTCGGCCGGGATCTTGCTCCTCAGGGCCTTGACTATCTCCTTCTTGGTGAGCTCTTCAACCTCCTTGCCCTCCGGGGCGCGGGCAACATAGTCCACATCTGCCACCTGGAGGAGCTCCTTGAGGATGAGCTCTCCACCCCGGTCGCCGTCGGTGAAGGCGGTAACTATTCTCTCCTTGCTGAGCTTGATTATTGTTTCCGGAATGGATGTGCCTTCAACGGCTATCGCGTTCTTTATGCCGTGCTTGAGAAGGTTGAGAACATCCGCTCTGCCCTCGACGACGATGATCGAGTCGGAGAACGGGACGTGCGGACCAGCTGGAAGCTTCTCAGGGCCATACTCTATAAGCTCCTTAGCACGGACGGCCTTCTTGACCTCTTCGGTGAGCTCCTGGGTCTCTGGAATCTCCTCCTCCATGAGGGTTTCGAGTATCTCCTTGGCCCTCTCGATGATGTACTTCCTCTTGGTTGCCCTGACGTCCTCGATGCGGAGAACCTTTATGTGGGCCTCGGCCGGGCCCACGCGGTCGATGGTTTCAAGGGCAGCGGCGAGGATCGCAGTTTCGACCCTGTCAAGGCTCGACGGGACCGTTATCGTTCCGTAGGTCTTTCCTGCCTTTGTGTGAACCTCAACGCGAATCCTGCCGATCCTTCCGGTCTTCTGGAGTTCCCTCAGGTCGAGGTCATCCCCGAGAAGGCCTTCGGTTTGTCCAAAAATAGCACCGACAACGTCGGGCCTCTCAACGACACCGTTCGCCTCAAATTCTGCGTAGATAATATACTTGGTCGTTCCAAATTCATCCTTGGCTGACATATTACCACCCCTTATTCTTTCTGCCTTCCTCTTTTCGGACAAAATCTGATGCAGGACGTGCTTCTTCCTCTTCATTGAAACCCCTCCAACTGGGGGTCAGAAACGGAGACGACCTTCATGTAGAGACCGTAAAGCTCCTCAACGCCTTTGATGTCCTTCTTTGCTATGCGCTTGAGTTCCCTTCTCGTCTCAACGTCCACCCGACACGGGTAGCCCTCGAGATAGGAAACAAGCTTTTTTGCGAGCTCTTCACCCTTCCTGTCGAAGTCAGTAAGGATCATGACCTCCCGGTAACGTGAGGCGATGAGAGCGATTTCGGCAAGCGGTAAGCGTGATAGCCTTATTATCTCCGCTCTGACCCCCAGATTCCTCAGAGCCACCTCGTCTCGCAGGCCCTCCACGATGAGGGCACCTTCAAACTCTCGCAGTTTCTCTATAAGCTCCAGGAATCTTTTATAGTTTTCGGCGTACATAACGCCCTCGCTCACCAATACTTCGTGAAGTTAAAAGCTTTTGGGTCACGGTCTCAGCAAGAGCCAGAGGCGGTAGCTGCTTCTCCTGCCGAGTAAAATCGCAATCATTGGACCGATTACAAGTAGCGAAATTAGCGCATTGCTTCCAATCTTGGAGTCCCTGAATACAGTCACGCCAAGAACAATGGCTAGCACAAAGCCGGCCAAGAACCCGATGAGGCCGTACGGGAGTGGACCACCTAGGGCTGGTTTGATGGAAATCACGTAAAGAAGCCCCGCCATTAACAGGACTATTCCGGGCAATGTGAGGTCACCGGTGATGGCGTAGATGAAGAGGGCAGACACAACAACGGCCAAAGCAGGACCCACGTTTCTCATACCCATCGTACAAAGAATCGGCGTCAGGTTACAAAACCTTTTCGTTAGCAGACCGGGTTTATACTACCATGATAACTCATCGGCTCCTCGTAGAACTCCTCTATCAGCTTCTGTAGCCTTTTTGAGAGCTCTATCTGAATCCCCCACGAGCCCTCGATTTTGCCTCTGGCCGCCATCCTGCCCAAAAAGCGCTTCATCTCCTCGCTCAGCGGACTCGGCTTGCACCGCGCCCAGGGGGTTCCGGGAAGGGGCATGAAGTAATGGGCGCGAACCTTCCCACCCTTCCTCATGATCCACTCCATCAGCTCGATGCTCTTCCTCTGGCTTTCTGCTGTTTCGTTCGGCAGGCCCACGATGAAGTCAACGACGGGCTCAAAGCCGTATTCCACCATGTACTCTACCGCCCTCTTAACGTGCTCGACGCGATGAAGGCGGTGCATCGCTTTCAGCATGGCATCGTCCCCGCTCTGGGCACCGATGGCAAGCCTCCTGTTGTCGGCGTAGTCAATGAGGAGCTCAAGGGTCTCGGGTAAAACAAACTCGGGCCTGACCTCACTTGGAAATGTGCCATAGAAGAGCCTCCTTCCCTCCTTCCTGAGGGGCTGGAGGGCCCTGAGCAGGGCCTCGAGCTTGTTTAACTTGAGTATTGCACCTGGACTTCCGTAGGCGAAGGCGTTGGGGGTTATGTAGCGCATGTCCTTCATCCTCCTTGAATAGTGCACGATCTGGTCTATGGGCCTGTGCCTCATGCGGAAGCCCTTGATGTAGGGTGTCTGACAGTAGTAACAGCGAAAGGGGCAGCCCCTGCTTATCTCTATCGGAGAAATCAGACGGACACTCTCTGGGTACGGCGGGAAGCGCCAGAAGTCCTCTACCTTCGCGAAGCCGGTAAAGGTGAACTCGCCATTGAGGCGGAAGGCCAAACCCCGGATTTTTGCCAGCTCGGGCGTTATTCTGTAGCCAGTTCTCTTCAGGGTCGTTAAAAGGTTGTAGAGCACCTCCTCACCCTCACCAACGACGGCTATATCAAAGCCGAGTTGATTGAGGGTGTGCTTTGGCATCGCTATTGCATGGTAACCTCCTGCAACGAGAAGCGCGCCTCTCTCCTTCAAAAGCTGGACTTCTCGCGGAAGGTTGCCCCAGATTTCCTCGGTGAAGAACGAGTAGAGAACGACCTTCGGCCTCGCTCTTAGAATCTCTTTGAAGTCCTTCGTTATGAGTAGTTCGCTTAAATCGAACCCCTGACTCTCCAAGGCACCGAGAAGGTGAACGAAGGCGTTGTGGTTGCGCTTGGTCATCCTGACCGCTATTTCTGGCATGGTCGAAAGCGCGGAAAGATGTTTAAAACGCTAACGGTTCAGAAATGAGTAGAAAAGCTAGAAAAAGCCATCAGGTCCTGATGGCGAGCTTGATGTCCTCGGCCTTGACGGTCTTCCTGCCAGCGTGCCTGGCGAAGTCGTTAGCCTTCCTGGCGATTTCGATTGCGTACTCCTCGAGGTACTCGGCGAGGACCTTGGCGGCCTCCTCGCTGACCCTCTCAGCGCCAGCCTTCCTTATAAGTCTGTCAATTGGGGCAATCGGCAACTCGGCCATTTCCCACACCTCCATAAAGGGTTTTTCAGTATTCTTTTGGCCATAGAAACTATATAAAGCTTTCGGTAAATTGGGGGCTGAAGGCGGCCGATATGGAAAATTGGCCGTGCCGTATTGGTAAGTGGAGTGAACAGCCGAAGGACAACAATGCTCTCACCTTAAGGTGTCAGAGAAATTGAGAAAGGGTGCCCCGGATAAGCAGTGGAAAATGAAAGATTATCCGGCGTTACAGGGTTAGTTAACGCAAATCTTTCAAGAGTCAAGAAGGCCTGTGGTGCGGGGGCGGGGATTTGAACCCCGGAACCCCTACGGGACGGGACCCTGAATCCCGCGCCTTTGACCAGGCTCGGCAACCCCCGCGCAAGAGATGGGAGGTGGCGGATGTTTATAAATTTAACGTTCGAGCTTTCTAACACCTTCCCGTGTTCCAACGAGCACGACATCAGCTATATCGGCGAATATGCCGTTTTCCACGACTCCTGGGATCGTGTTGAGTTCTATCTCCATGTCAAGGGGATCGTCTATCCGCTCAAACCGGGCGTCGAGTATGAAGTTTCCGTTGTCCGTGATCACAGGTCCATCTTTCTTCACTGCCATCCTCAGCTCTGCCCTTGCGTTGAATACTTCCAGTTCCTCCGCGATGGCTCGCCAAGCTGCGGGGATGACTTCAATTGGAACTGGCATTTTCTCACCAAGGCGCTTAACAAGCTTGCTCTCATCGACGAGAACTATGAAAGTGCCGGCACGGTACTCGATTATCTTCTCCATTGTCAGTGCCGCCCCGCGCCCCTTGATAAGGTTCAACGCGGGATCAACTTCGTCCGCCCCATCAACCGCTATGTCTATTGCGTCCGCCTCGTCGAGGGACACAACGGGCACCCCGCTCTCAATGGCAAGGAGTCTCGACTGGTGAGAAGTGGGTATGCCGTAAACCTCCAGTTCCTCCTCCTTGATGAGCTCCCCGAGGAACTTTATGAAGTAGGCAGTGGTTGAACCCGTCCCGAGGCCTATGACCATATCATCGTCAACGAAAGAGAGGGCCTCCCTCGCAACGGCCTTCTTTAACTCCTCCATACTCCCACCTCACGTTGAATTCATCATCTGGGCGAGCAGGCTCTGGTTGTTGTATGGTACTGGCCTGAAGTCTATTCCCACCGTGTATACCAGCATTGTGAAGTAGAGCCAGAAGAGCAGCCAGCCCCAGAAAGCTTTCCTGAGGATTGCACCTCTGAGCTCCTTCCCCTCGAGCCCCTTCAATTCTTCTGGGAGCTCATCCTTGAGAATTGCCCTGACGAACACGTCCGTGATCAGGAACATCAGAGCCCCAAGAATCCACGCGGCCCTGTTCTGGACGGAGAGGGCACCGCTGATTACTCCAGTGATAGCTCCCCATAGGTACACGGTAAGGGCGAATTTGTTCTCCGGTTTCAATCCTCTCACCTACTAACCCTCCGGGCTTTGCTTTTAAAATCTTATCCCCTCCGGGCAGCTTTGAAAAGGAGACATTGGAACCACAAAAGATAAAAGCTTTAACCTCCTAAAGGGGCTGTGGATAGGTCGCTCTATGGACGAGAATTCCGCAGTTAAATCACATTGCAGGAGGTGTAACTCTTGGAGGGCCGCTCCATAGTTTTCGCGTCTGGAAAAGGCGGTACTGGAAAAACGACCACTGTGGCAAACTTGGGCGTTGCCTTGGCCCAGTTTGGAAAGGAGGTCATCCTGATTGACGCTGACATCACGATGGCAAACCTAAGTCTCGTCCTCGGTATGGAGGACATTCCCATAACCCTGCACGACGTTCTGGCGAGGGAAGCGGATCTCAAGGACGCAATCTACGAGGGACCAGCGGGCGTTAAGGTAATCCCAGGTGGACTGAGCCTTGAGAAGATAAAAAAGGCGAAGCCTGAGAGGCTCAGGGAGGTTATCAGGGAAATAAGCCAGATGGCCGATTTCATCCTCATCGATGCCCCGGCTGGTTTGGAGATGACCTCTGTTACGGCCCTGCTCATCGGTAAGGAGCTTATAATCGTCACAAACCCCGAGATATCGGCCATCACAGACTCGCTCAAGACAAAGCTCATAGCCGAGAAGCTGGGAACGCTTCCCCTTGGTGCCGTGCTCAACAGGGTAACCAACGAGAAAACTGAACTAACTCAGGAGGAAATAGAGGCCATCCTTGAGGTTCCCGTCCTGGCGGTGATCCCCGAAGATCCAGAGGTAAAGCGCGCTTCGGCATACGGTGTTCCTCTCGTCATCAAGAACCCGACCAGCCCGGCGGCGATAGCGATCAAGCAGCTGGCGGCAAAGCTCGCGGGTATCAAGTGGGAGCCACCGCAGCCGGAGAGCCCAATCAAGAGGGTCTTTAAAGCGATATTCGGCGGCAGGAGGTGAGGCCGATGACAACGACGATACTCTACGTCTTTATCATAGTCCTCGGATTCATAAACCTCATGCTCCTCCTGCTGTACCTCTCGGCCAAGAAGAACCCCTACTACGTGGTCTACGACGAAGAAACAAAGTCAGCCCTCAAGCGCCGTGTTACAAACCTCAAGGAGGAACTCGAAGAGGAACTCGTGGACTTTGACGTCGAGGAATGGGAGAGGGAACTCGAGGAGAGCATAGAGGAAGAGGTTAGGAATCTTTGATCGTTTCTGTTCTTCGTTACTCTTCTCTGCCCCATTAAGTTTTTAAAGTTACTTATTGTTCCTAAAAATGGGTGGGGCGCATGGTGGTGAGGCTCGGCTACCGGGACAAAGTGGTCTACGTTGATGATGGCTGGGTTTACCTGTTCAGGGAAAAGCTCTACAGCGCCCCACTTGAGGAAGTTCTGCGTTCTGCATACTCAGGGGATGGACTGGTTCCCCCCGAGATCAGAGAGATCGCAGCCGACGTCGCCAGGATCTTTGAGATGTTCCCCAACCTGAACGAGAGGAGGGGTGTCACAAAGGGCCCCTCAGGACAGGCTATCTACGCCTGACAACTTTTCTCTCCCCTTTGGGCCTTCCGATTCAAGCGAAGGAGTTAAAAACCAATCATTCCTATTTCTATGCCAGCTAAAACTTGGGAGGGTTGGATATGCGGGCAAAGGTCAGAATACTTGATGTGTTCAGCGGTAGGTATTCGGTTTTCATAAACGAAGAGGAGGCAAAGAAGGCCAAACTCCACCCGGACGACCTCGTTAAAGTGGAGTCTGGAAAGAAGACGATCTACGGGAGCCTGGCTATAAGCAACCTCGTTGGACCCGGTGAAGTTGGTGTGAGCAGGGATGTTCTGCAGCTCCACAGTCTCTCAGAGGGAGAGGTCGTGACCCTGACGCCAGTCGGCACTCCAGAGAGCGTTAGATACATCAAGAAGAAGATGCACGGTGAGAAGCTCCGCAAGGTAGAGATCGAGGCCATTGTAAGGGACATCGTGGACAGGAAGCTCCGGGACATTGAGATAAGCTCCTTCGTCACCGCCCTCGAAATCAACGGGTTGGATATGGACGAGATAGCGGCCTTAACCATAGCGATGGCAGAAACTGGAGACATGCTCGACATCGACAGAAAGCCGATCATGGACGTCCACAGCATCGGGGGCGTTCCGGGCAACAAGACCAACATCCTCGTGGTTCCGATAGTGGCAGCCGCCGGTCTGACTATTCCAAAGACGAGCTCCAGGGCGATAACCAGCGCCGCAGGGACTGCCGATGTGGTAGAAGTTTTCACCAACGTCAGCTTCTCGCTCGACGAGATCAAGAGGATCGTGGAGAAGGTTGGGGCCTGTCTCGTCTGGGGTGGAGCTTTGAACCTAGCACCGGCGGATGACATAACCATAAAGGCAGAGCGCGCCCTCAGCGTTGATCCTCGCGGGCTAATGCTCGCGAGCATAATGTCCAAGAAGTACGCCATGGGCAGTCAGTACGTTTTAATCGATATACCCACTGGCAAGGGTGTTAAGGTTGAGACGATGGACGAGGCAAGGGCCCTTGCAAGGGACTTCATAGAGCTCGGCAAGAGGCTGGGTCAGTACGTGGAGGTTGCAATAACCTACGGCGGCCAGCCAATAGGCCACACCGTCGGTCCAGCGCTCGAGGCCCGGGAAGCCCTCTCTGCCCTGATGACGGGGAAGGGGCCGGGAAGCCTGATTGAAAAGGCCCTGGGTCTTGCCGGGATCCTGCTCGAGATGGGTGGCGTTGCTCCGGCGGGAATGGGCAAAAAGATGGCCAGGGAGATCCTCGAAAGCGGGAAAGCCTACGAGAAGATGAAAGAGATCATCGAGGAACAGGGTGGAGACCCGAACATAAAGCCAGAGGACATACAGATAGGCGACAAGACGTACACCTTCACGGCGCCGACGAGTGGCTATGTAACTGGAATAGACAACAGGGCGATAACGGGAATAGCCAGAGCCGCTGGAGCGCCTGAGGACAAGGGCGCTGGACTGGAGCTCTACGTCAAGGTCGGCGAAAAGGTCAAGGAGGGAGATCCCCTCTTCACGATCCACGCCGAGAGCGAGGCAAGGCTTGATCAGGCTATCGTCTTCGCCCGCAGGACAGAACCCATCAAGATTGAAGGGATGGTGCTCCAGCGAATCGGGAACATCTGACTCAATCTTTTCCTTTTCATTGACCGCAAAATTTATAAACCCGCCCAGAAAGGAGATAACGGCGTGTCGAGTGGGCCGGTAGCTCAGCCTGGTATGAGCGCCGCCTTGGCAAGGCGGAGGCCCCGGGTTCAAATCCCGGCCGGTCCACCAACTGTTTGGGCTGGGCCCGTGGTCTAGACTGGTTATGACGCCACCCTGACAAGGTGGAGGTCCGGGGTTCGAATCCCCGCGGGCCCACCAGTTGTTCTGAATTTTCTCATCAAAAACTCGTTTTCAAAAAGACACAACTAAAAACTAAAAAATGAATATCACAGATCCCTGAGCTTCCTCGCCTTCCCAGCCTTTATCTGGAGGTATCCCTTTTTCTCAAGAAAGCGGAGCAGCTCGTCAAAAGCTTCCTTTGACGCGTGGATCACTAACGTTCCCTTCTCAGTGGGTATCTGCAGTGGAAGGGCCCGGAGAAAGCTCTTTTTGAACTCCTCAACATCCACTTTCCTCTCAGCGAGGGCTTTCAGGATCTCTCCGGCCAGTATGGCCCGCCCGACAAGGGCGAAGTAGGCCTTGAGGACATCCTCCTCCGGGAAGTACTTGCTGGCGATCCGTCCGAAGGCATTTATTTTCTCCATCCTCAGCTCATAAACGTCGAACTCCCACTCAGGAGTCAGGTCGGTGAAAACGAACTGTTTGGCAACCTTCTCAAGTCCCTCTGGGTTGGTCACGAGGTTAAAGGGGAACTTGAACTGAAACCTCAGGGTGAGTGGATCAATTCCTTCTTTCAGCTTTAGGAGATTCCCATCGGGATCGTAGTCAAGTGCCCCCGCATTGTACAGCTGATCCAGAACGTCCGCTACCCAAAGACCCTCTGACAGCAGTTTGTCCGCAGATTCCCCACCTTTTAGGTGGTCGAGGATATGATTGATGCTCTCACGGAACGATTCGAATCCTTCCAATAGGGCTTCCCTGTCAACGCCCTCCATCACGTCGATCTTTGATCTTATTTCTTCAAGCGTTCCCTCCAAGAGGTATCCAACGAAGGTCTCGTGGGACTGCTTCTCAACTACCTTGAAGTCCACTCCTTCCCTCCTCAGGTCAGCGGAAAAAGCTTCTCTTAGAGTGGGGCTTTTTGTTGAGAGTCTCATACCATCACCGCCTCGGTAAAGGCTAAAAAGCCTTATAGACTTTTGGATTTGGGGTGAGAGAATGAGCGGAGACGGAAAGCAGTACCTCCTTGACAGAACTCTGGAGAGATGGAAGGGGAAGCGGATTGCCGTTGGGATCGGCAGCGAGACCAGCTTTTCTGGAATTCTGGCGGACTTCGATGAGGAAGTAATCCTGCTGAGGGACGTGACGGACTACACAGGAAACCGGACGAAGGAACTCATAGCGAAAATCGACGACATAAACTGGATAACCCTGCTATGAGGGATAGCCATGCGCGCGGTTGCCTTCGTTGGCTTTAAAAAAAGCGGTAAGACGACAACCGTTGAGGCGGTTGCTAGAGTCCTCAAGGAACGTGGCTACCGCATTGCAATAGCGAAGAGCATGCACGCGGACTTTGACAGGGAGAACAGCGACACGTGGAGGTTCTCAAAGGTAGCTGACGCCGTTATTGTCAGGGCACACGACACCGATGCACTCCTCTTCAAAGCCAAGGACATAAACGCGCTCTTCTCGACGGTCTCTGCCGACTTTCTCCTGCTCGAGGGCTTCAAATCAATCCAACATGTCCCCAAGGTGATTTGCGCAAGAAGCGAGAAAGACGTGAGGGAGCTCAACGACGGCTTAGCCATAGCAGTAAGCGGAGTTATAGCCTCGACCGGTGTTGAAAAGATAGGCGATCTTCCTGTGATTGACGCGACGAAAGAGCCGGAGAGGCTCGCCAATCTGGTTGAGAAAAGGGCATTCATGCTCCCCAACATCGATTGCGGCCTCTGTGGGTTCAGATGTGCTGAGATGGCGAGGATGATCGTGAGGGGTGAGAAAACGATTAAAGACTGTGTCGTCCTCAGCTCGAGACCCAAGGTCACGGTCAAGATAGACGGTCAGATCCTGCCAATGAAGGACTGGGTTCAGGAGCTCGTGGAGAAGACGGTAAAGGGCATGCTTTCAGCCATGAAGGGTTACCGCGAGGGCAGGAGGATAGAGATAGTGATCAGGGATGAATAAAACAATGAGAATCGTTCAAGACTATGAAGTTCTATGACATTACAATTTCACAACTTCACTTCTCTCCTTGAGATAAGCAGTTTGAGAGCTGCTCGAACAGGGGAAAATCTTTAACCTTTTCCCCTATAAAGTGTTCGGTGATCATATGGAACGTTATGTCCTTTCACTTGACGAGGGAACTACCTCGGCAAGGGCTATAATCTTCGACAGGGAGAGCAACATCATCGGACTGGGCCAGTACGAGTTCCCCCAACATTACCCCAAGCCAGGCTGGGTTGAGCACAACCCGGAAGAAATCTGGGACGCGCAGTTCAGGGCCATCAAAACTGCCCTTGAGAGGGCGAAGGTAGAACCGAGCCAGATAGCGGCGATAGGCGTTACGAACCAGCGAGAAACGACGATAGTTTTCGACCGCGACGGAAAACCGCTCTACAACGCGATAGTCTGGCAGTGCAGGAGAACGGCCGAGATGGTGGAAGAGATAAAGCGCGAATACGGGGACATGATAAAGGGGAAGACCGGCCTCGTTCCCGACGCGTACTTCTCCGCGAGCAAGCTCAAGTGGCTCCTCGACAACGTCCCGGGCCTGAGGGAGAAGGCTGAGAAAGGTGAAGTTCTCTTCGGAACCGTTGACACCTTCCTAATCTACCGCCTCACGGGCGAGCACGTTACAGATTACTCCAACGCCTCAAGGACAATGCTCTTCAACATAAAGAGGCTCGACTGGGACGACGAGCTACTTGAAATCTTCGGGATTCCCGAGGGGATTTTGCCAGAGGTGAGAGAATCGAGCGAGGTCTACGGCTACACGAAGAAGGAGCTTTTGGGTGCTGAGATTCCCGTGAGCGGTGACGCCGGTGACCAGCAGGCGGCGCTGTTCGGACAGGCAGGCTTCGAGACTGGAATGGTAAAGGCCACCTACGGAACGGGAAGCTTCATCCTGGCCAACACGGGAAAGACCGTCCGCTACTCCGACAATTTGCTCACGACGATAGCATGGGGACTCAACGGAAAGGTCACCTACGCCCTTGAGGGAAGCATTTTCGTAACGGGTGCAGCGGTTCAGTGGCTCCGCGACGGGATAAAGATTATCAAAAAAGCTTCCGAGACCGAGGAACTCGCGACCAAGCTGGAGAGCAACGAAGGAGTCTACTTCGTCCCGGCCTTCGTCGGCCTCGGCGCACCTTACTGGGATCAGTTCGCGAGGGGACTGATAATCGGCATAACGCGCGGAACGGGAAGGGAGCACCTCGCGAGGGCAACGCTTGAGGCGATAGCGTACCTTACGCGCGACGTTATCGAGGAGATGGAGAAGCTCGTGGGGATAAAGGAGCTCCGCGTTGACGGCGGGGCAACGGCAAACGACTTCCTGATGCAGTTCCAAGCGGACATACTGAACAGGCGCGTTGTCAGGCCCGTAGTCAAGGAAACCACCGCGCTCGGCGCTGCCTATCTGGCGGGACTGGCCGTCGATTACTGGGAGAGCCTTGAAGAGATAGAGAGCCTCTGGAAGGTGGAGAAGGTGTTCGAACCAGGTATGGACGAGGAAACGAGGAGAAAGCTCTACCACGGCTGGAAGGAGGCGGTAAAGAGGGCCATGGGCTGGGCGAAGGTCGTTGGGATCTGAGAATAAAATGAACACTTCCGTTCATCTGAATACTGTTCACCCATGTCCTTTTTGCTAATGCCCCAAAGAGTTCTTTCCTCGCCCTTTCACCAAACTAAAGGTTGAGGAAAGCTTTAAAACACCCGACATCGTTTCTGGAGTCAGATTGAGGTGAAGATTATGAAGACGAAAGTCGCTATAATAGGGGCTGGAATCAGCGGGGCGAGCATAGCGAGGGTTCTCAGCAGGTACGAGAACCTCGAAGTCCACCTGATAGAGAAGGCCCCGGACGTCGGCTGGGGAGTGAGCAAGGCCAACACAGCTCTGATTCACGGTGGCTACGACGACGACCCCGAGAAGTATCCCACGAGGGCGAAGCTGTGCATAAGGGGGAACAAGCTCTGGCACCAGTGGGTCAAGGAGCTTGAGATTCCGCACGTCTGGAACGGGGCCCTGATAGTCGCAACGAAGGATGAGGACTTTGACGAGCTCGAGAGGCTTTTAGAGCGCGGAAGGAAGAATGGCGTCCCCGAGATGAGAATCGTTGATAGGGATGAGCTCTTCCACCTTGAGCCAAACCTCACGAGGGAAGCGATTGGAGCTTTATGGGTTCCAATAGTGGGCCAAATTGGGCCGATTCCAGCCGTTATTGCGATAACCGAGAACGCCGTTGCGAACGGTGTGAAGACGCACCTCGAGACGGAGGTTACTGGCATAAAAGTCGAGAACGGCGAGGTTAAGGGCGTTGAGACGAAGGACGGCTTCATCGAGGCTGATATCATCATCAACGCCGCTGGTCTTTACGCTGACAAGATAGCAAGGATGGCCGGCATAGACTACTTCGAAATCCACCCGAGAAAAGGTGAGTACTGGATTTTTGACGACGACGTTCCCGGGCCGAAGCGCGTCCTCTTTCCGACGCCGACGCCGATAAGCAAGGGAATAGTTGTGACCACCGAGATTTCTGGCCATCTGATGATAGGGCCGAACGCCCAGGATTTACCGCCCGAGGAGAAAGAAAACCTCGCCACGACCAAGGAGGGCCTTGAGCAGGTCTGGGAGGGAGCCAAGAAGCTCTGGCCGCAGCTGCCCCCAAGAAGCAAGGTAATCAGGACCTTTGCAGGTCTGAGGCCCGAGCCGACTGGAGGGGACTTCATAATCAAAGCCGAGGAAGAGGTCTGGGGCTTCATCAGCGTCGCTGGAATACGCTCACCCGGCCTGACGAGCGCCCCTGCGATAGCCTATGAGGTAGCGGAGATTATAAAGCGCGACCTTGGAATCGAGCTGAAGGAAAAGGAGAAGTGGAACCCCTACAGGAAGGAAATCAGCCACTTCTTCACCATGACACCCGAGCAGGTGAACGAGGCTATCAAGAAGAACCCCGCTTACGGAAAGATAGTGTGCCGCTGTAACAACGTCAGCGAGGGCGACATCCTTGAGGCCATAGAGAGGATGAAGTTCATAGGCGTTAAAACGCCGAGTGTTGATTCCGTCAAGTTCAGGACTAAAGCCACAACGGGAACCTGCCAGGGAAGCTTCTGCAGGCCGAAAATTGTCCAGCTTCTTGCCAGGGAATACGGAGTAGAGCCCTGGAAAGTTACGCTGAAGGGTAAGGGAAGCGAGATTGGAATAGGAGACGTCAAGGTTCTCCTCAGGGGGGATGCCTGATGTTCCCGGAGATTCCGATGCTGAGCTACGACGTCGTTGTGGTCGGTGGCGGTCCTGCAGGAATGGCGGCCGCGATTAGAGCCAAAGAACTCGGGCTAAAGGTTTTGCTCCTCGACGAGAACGACTATCTCGGAGGAATACTCCCCCAGTGCATTCACCCCGGCTTCGGCCTGCACTACTACAGAGAGGAGCTGACAGGACCCGAGTTTGCTTCGCGCCTCGCGAAGAGGCTGGTCGAGCTTGGCGTGGAGTACAGAACGGCCGCGAGGGTTCTCGAGATTAAAAACTACTCCGACCTCGAAAAGGTCGTAATCTTCACATCGCCGAGCGGAGCCTATCAGGTCTGGGCGAAGGCGGTAATCTACGCCGCGGGAGCTCGCGAAAGACACGCCTTCGAGATTGGAATCGTCGGCGACAGGGTTTCGGGAATCTACACGGCAGGAGAGGCCCAGACGCTGATGGACCTCTATGGCATAATGCCCGGTAAGGAGATAGTCATCGTGGGTTCGGGCGACGTTGGCTTGATAATGGCGCGTCGCTTTGCCCTTGAGGGCGCGAAGGTCAAGGCCGTTGTCGAGCTGATGCCCTATCCAGGTGGCCTGGCAAGGAACGTCATGATTCTGAAGGATTTCAATATTCCTCTCTACCTGAGCCACAAGGTCGTGGAAGTCCGCGGAAAGGGCCGCGTTGAGCGGGTAAAGGTTGTCAGGGTCGACGAAAACCTCAACGAAATTCCCGGAAGCGAGTTCTGGATTGAGGCGGATACGTTGATAATATCTGCAGGTCTCGTCCCGAGCGTCAAGAAACTGAAAAAGATAGGGGTTGAGATTGACCCCGCAACGGGCGGACCGGTCGTGAACGACAGGCTGGAAACCAGCGTCCCCGGAATATTCGTTGCAGGGAACTCGCTCCTGATAAACGACCTCGTTGACTACGTTGCCGAGCAGGGCGAATTAGCGGCGGAAGGTGCGAAGGAGTTCATCGAGAACGGGGGAATCGAGAGCAGGAAGTGGGTTAAGGTAGAGAAGGGTGAAAACGTCCGCCTGATTGCGCCCCACTACCTCAGCGGCGACAGGGACGTTTACCTCTACCTGCGCGTGTCCAAGCCGATGGAGGACGTCGAGCTCAGGATTCCAGAGATAGGCAAGAGAATGAAGCTCCCCGTGGTCAAGCCGGCCGAGATGCTGAGGATAAAACTGAAGGCAGAGGAAATCAGAAAGGCCGAGAGGCTCACGGTGGAGGTGGTTAAAGCATGATTTACCGCTTCACATGCATCGTCTGCCCCCTCGGGTGCTCAATCGAGGTCGAGGTGGAGGACGGAAAGGTCAAGGAAGTCAAGGGGTGCAGGTGTCCTCGCGGTAAGGAGTGGGCGGTTCAGGAAGTTACCAGCCCAAGAAGGGTCGTGATGAGCGTTGTGCCAGTGGAAGGAGGGGCTTTGCCTACCGTGAGCGTCAAGACGGCCGAGCCCGTCCCAAAGGAGAAGATACCCGAGCTCATGAAGTTTCTGGCAAAGCTGAAGCTCAAAGCGCCGGTGAAGGTCGGAGAAACGGTTGCGGAGTGGGAAGGAATAAAAATAGTGGCGACGAGAGGGGCTTAGCCCTTCCTTATCTTTTCCGGAACTGTTATTTTGAAACCCTCTGGCAGCTTCCTGAGTTCAACGTGGAGTTCGTACACGGCTTTTCCGGTGGAGCTTCCGTATTCAACGTGGACTGTGTAGTTGATTCTCTCGAACTTCTCATCTATCGTTGCCTCGAAGTACGCTTTCCTTACGGTCATCTTCGGGATGGATCCAGTTGAGGAGACACTAAATTTGGTGTTTGGAAGGTTTTCGATCGTCCCATTGCTCAAACTGCCGCGAACTACGTAAACACTTCCATCCTTGGTTATCGAGACGTTTTTTGAGGAGAGCATGAGTTTGAGTATGTGCTTGGCCTGCCCTATGTAGCCCCTGAAGACCATAGGGTCTGGAGTCACTAACTCTCCAAGTCCCTGGAAGGCATTAGGGTTCACAGGTTTGAGTCTGGCATTTGATCCGTTAACGTAGAGGATGTAACTCTGTCCGGTCATGCCGAAGGGATCGAGTGGTTCGAGGGACACGTTCGCAAGGATTACTCCTTTGTTTCCATCGACGAGACCGGAGATCCTGAATCCCATCTTGAGGTCAGTGGGGAGCATGCTTATGTCCGAGAGATTGAAATTGACTCCCTCAACCATCGAGAGGTTGTACTCTGTCATATTGTCGATGCCCTGCAGGAGTTTTTCCTCGACCGTTGGGGTTGAGGAAGTTGCGCTCTTCCCTTCGTTGCCGGAGCCGCTGGAGATACATCCGGACAGCAACACTACAGCCGACAGCAGAAGCGCGAGCAGGGCACGTCTCACGGTTGCACCCCCGCAAAATTATAAAGAGAGGAAAGAAAAATCAGCCAAGAATCTCGTCGAGGGGCTTTGCTTCCTCTATTCCCTTTGGAACTGTGATCATGACGTCACCGTTTATGTTCCTGAGCTCTGTGGTTTCGTTGATTGTTAGGTACATATTATCGGTGTCTCCTTCGAGTGGATCCCTGATTGAGACAATGAGGTTCAGGTACTCGTGGATCCAGTATGGCATGCCATCGCCCCTTATCTTTACTTCTACGTATCCACTCTCGGTTGTTATGTTCATTACATTCTCATCCTTTAGGATCGTGTTTATAAACTCCCTTCCCGTGGCGTTGAGAATTTCCTCGAAGGTGACGTTGGTCTTGAAGTAGTAACCCCCTTCAACCCTCTTCATCTCCACGTTCTTCTTTGATAAAAGCTTCTCGATAAAGTCGACGTTCAAACTGCCGTTGGCAAACTCCGTGAGCTCGTTGTCAAGGGGCATGGAATACCACTTGCCCTCGACGTTGAAGTAAACGTTCGAGCCGTTAGTGAAGTAGGGCCAGCTTATCTTGGTCTCTATCCCGAGGTATTTAACACGGACGTCGATGTGACCCTTTTCTAGGTTTCTCCTGTTGTCAAAGGCGCCCGTTACATGGATGTATTCCTCTATTGTTATCGTCCTGTTGAGTTCATCGGAAACTGCCCTGAGGACAACACTGGCGTTTGTCGTGTACTCACCGCGCTCGATGCTGTTTATTGCGTTGAGAACCTTCTCTTTTGTCAGGCCTACACTGTCGCCGATGCAACCCGCTGCCATAACCACCCCGAGGATCAACAACACCGCGAGGAGTCTTCTCATCTTTACCACATCCGTGCAGTTTACACAACTAAAAACGCACTAGCCTTTAAATATGTTTTGTATTCAAATTTTGCATACTACTGTAAATAGTGTGCAAAAAGTGGAAAGTTCACCACGGTTCATTACCGTGCTTCTCGACTTCACCGGCCATGCTCCTGAGGTAGTTCTTCAGTGCGGATTTCCACCAGATTATGCCTTTAATCCAGCAACGAGTTTTCTGTACCCTGTACTTTATGTGCACGTCGATGTAATCGACACAAACGGAGGAGTTGCGGGGGTCGTAGTTGAGGGAGTGAGAGGTTTCGTACGAGACCTCCCTTAGTTCGTCATTCACATAAACTGCAACAACCCGGTAGTACGTGTTAACAAACTCGCCCCTATCTTCCCATTCGAGGATCAGGGTTGATCTATTCCCATTTCTTGTGAGGTTCACTGTGGTGGCGTGTTTCCTCATGTCGTTAACGAAGGTATATGGATCGTTGAGCCTCCTTAGGATATCGGGGGTTAGCTCGAAGGACCTAACGAAGACGTCCTCACCCCAATCCCGGCTTTCGTAGTACGCGCCGAACTGGCCGGGACATATCACTCCATAGCCTTTTGAGTGAAACGACATAAACCCCGTATCGTACTTCGTGTATTTGTATGAGTAGCCGGTATCGTCGATCCCGTCCGGATAAATTAAGAGCAAGAGAAAAGAGAAAACAATGAAGAGGATCCCAAACTTGCGGAGAAAACCCATCATGTCCTCATCGCCTCAAGCTTTTGGAGGAATATCTTCAGATCGGTCTTAAAGGGCTCGTCCGCCCTTGCGATCTCATCCTCGAGGCGTTTTCTGAGGCTTTCAGCATCCCCGGATTCATTTAAGAGGCCGAGCACGAGCTCCCTCAATCTATCATAGTACTCGACGTAAGGCCGGGCCTCAAAGAGGGCCTCCTCGACGGTGTTCTTTAGTTCCTTCAAGCTCACCACCTCCACATACCCTTGAGCGCGTAGTACCACCTCTTCTGTTCGTCTTCGGCACGGCCTAGCATTAGGAAGTACCTAAGGATCGCCAAGTTGAGGAGTAGCAGGAATATAAGGAGTATGTTGTAGGCGGGAACCGCCGAGCTCATGAACGCGAAGTAGTCCCAGAGGAAGTGGAGGAACATCGCAGTGAGGAGGAAGCTCCCAACCGAATCTGCTTTCCCCTCCGACACGAGGCCGTAACCAACTCCAACTATCGCACTCCATGTGCCGTGAGCGAGGGGAGTGAGGAACGCCCTGAAAATGGTCGTGGGAAGGCCGTAGCCCAGACCGTATAGAAAGTTCTCGGTTGCGGCGAAGCCGAGCCCAGCGGCCACCCCGTAGACGAGGCCGTCCATTATACCGTCCATCTGACCTGCCCTAAAGGGGTACAGTATGGCGAGGGCCTTTGAAGGCTCCTCAACTACCCCTGCGACGAGGGCCATATAAAAGGCACTCGCGGGGAGAATGTAGTTGGCGTAGCCCCAACGCGGGGTTAGAAGGGCCTCCACCACAAAGGCCACGACCACCGATAGGGTCGCCCCCAGAAGGAACGTCATCAAGACGTACCTCTTTGGCTCGGGCTCCAGTTTGTCCTCATGATAGAAGTACCACAGGAGTATCAAGGCCGGTACGTACGCGAAGAACACTATCGACGCTACAACGTTCATGCCACCACCCTCAACAGTTGGGAATTCAATCTTTTTAATGTTTTCACGGTTTCTAGTGATTACTACGACCAGACGTTAGCACCTGCACAAAAAATATATCAACTCTGGGGCTCAATTTTCTTATCAGGTGGTGGTATGGACAGAAAGATCACGATCATCGTGGTGTTACTGTTCATTTCCGTTGCTCTCGTTGGGGCTTTCTGGGGAGACATCCTTGAAAGGGCAAATCCCTCTCCCCCAAGGCTCTTGTACGTTGAACTAAGCGAGGGCATAACCCCCGGCCCCGAGGATGACGGAACGTACTACGTTCAGGGCAACCTCCTTTCAAACTGTACCGTTGCCTTCACTTACCTCATGCCAGAGCCTGGTAGAGTGGAGGTTTATGAGCTCGACGCGGCAACGTACAAGGCCCTTACCGGGAACGGCACCGGGAAAACCTGCTCGGATGAACTCATAGAAGGGACGCTGAAAGTCCAGTTTGACCAGAAACTTGAGTCCTTATCCATTCAGGTGTGGAACGGCAAACTCTCCGAGGACGGGGCCAACGTCTACTTCAGACTCCTCGGAACGTGGCAGTTCTTCGACAATCTGTCGGCCGTTTACGTTGCACCATCCCCCGAGAAGGACTACAAGCTGGTAACGATTCAAGAGCTCAAGGAAATGATCAAGGAAAACGGGGTGCACCCGCTTGGATGAGCGCAACCCTTAAAAACCAACCCTCGAAACCCGACCGACTAGGCGGGTTCGCCCGCGGGATGTTCCGCTCTGCGGAGAACCACAAACAAGGAAGGAGGGTGCAAGATGGGAATGTACAAGTACATAAGGGAAGCCTGGAAGAGCCCCAAGAAGAGCTACGTCGGGGAGCTCCTCAAGAAGAGGATGATAAAGTGGCGCCGTGAGCCCGTTGTCGTGAGGATTGAGAGGCCGACGAGGCTTGACCGCGCTCGTTCGCTCGGCTACCAAGCCAAGCAGGGCTACGTCGTCGTTCGCGTTCGCGTCAGGCGCGGAGGAAGGAAGAGACCCAGGTGGAAGGGAGGAAGGAAGCCGAGCAAGATGGGTATGGTCAAGTACTCGCCAAAGAAGAGCCTTCAATGGATAGCCGAGGAGAAGGCAGCTAGAAAGTTCCCGAACCTTGAGGTTCTCAACTCCTACTGGGTCGGCGAGGACGGGATGTACAAGTGGTTTGAGGTCATAATGGTCGACCCGCACCACCCGGTCATAAAGAGCGACCCGAAGATAGCCTGGATCACAGGTAAGGCCCACAAGGGTAGAGTATTTAGAGGTCTCACCAGCGCCGGCAAGAAGGGTCGCGGCCTGAGGAACAAGGGTAAAGGAGCGGAGAAGGTCAGGCCCAGCGTTAGAGCTAATAAGGGCAAGACCAAGTGATTTTTCTCTCCCCTTTTAAATTAGGTTCACCGCCAAGAGAAGGACGGAGCCAGCCAGAATGAGCGCTTCTTCGAGCCCGAACTTTCCCCTGTAGGGGAGTCTAAGATCCCCCTGGTAACCCCTTGCCTCGATTGCTTCTCCCAACTCGGTTCCAAGGAGAACCGTACCTATGAGCAGGGGAACGATACGAGCTTTAAGGGATGTGAAACTTCCTTTTACTCCCCGCGATGCCTGCGCTTCCGATATTTCACGATAGAGCCTCTCAAGGTTCTGGAGACCGTTGACGACCAGACCCGCCGAGAGAGCAACGTCAGACGGCAGCCTGAGATTCAACAGGGCGCCGGTAAGCTCTCCTGCATCCATCGTCTCGGAGAAGAGGAGGCCCAGTTCCATGAGGGCAAGAAGGCGGAGAAAGTAATCAACGCCTCCCAGGAGACCCACGAGCGAGAACGTGAGAAAACCCGGCGTGAAGGCCTTCCGTTGCATTAGGGGGATGGTCAGGATGAATGCCATGAAAAGGGCTAATCCCCTCGAAGCGTGGAGCAGGGAGATTCCCACAATGAGGGTTGCGATGATCTTGACGCGGGCGTCGAGTTCATCAATGTCCCTCAATGAGACTCCTCCTCATGAGCTCTATCCAACGGGTCTCCCTTAGACCGTATTCCCACAGGTTCAAGTTCAGTAGCCCCTCCGGTTTGCCTTCAAAGGCAATCCTGCCGTTGAACAGTACCACAACCCTGTCTGAAACTTCGAGGGCCAGCTCGACGTCGTGAGTTATCAGGAGAACGCCCTTTCCCTCTGCGCGAAGTCTTTTGACCAGCTCAACGACGGCCTTAAAACCTCTACCGTCGAGGTCGCTCGTCGGCTCATCAAGGATTACGTAGTCGGTGCCCATAGCTAAAACACACGCGATGGCGAGCTTCCTCATTTCACCACCGCTCAGGCTCAGCGGTTTTCTGTTCTCGTAGCCTTTGAGGCCAACCAGTGAGAGAGCCCATTCAACCCGTTCTTTTACCTCATTTTCGTCCATCCCAAGACTTCCAGGGCCGAAGGCAACTTCATCGAAGACTCTGCCGGTGAAGAACATCCTCTCAAGCCTCTGAAAGACGTAGCCGACTTTTCTGCTCAGCTCCGCGACGCTTGACTTCCTCGTGTCGATTCCATCGACGAGAACCCTACCCTTCGTGGGCTTCAGGAGGCCGTTGAGGTGCTTGGCCAAGGTTGTCTTGCCGGCGCCGTTGGGGCCGAGCAATGCTAAAACCTCTCCCCTGTCGAGGCTCATGTTGACGCCCCTCAAGACTTCTTTACCGTTCCTCGAGTGGTGGATGCTCTCAACAAGTATCATAGCTCACCCCCTCAATGACTGCCTTTGCAACGCGCAGGAGGCTCACTCTTTTACCGAGTTCCAGTGAGAGTGACGTCCCCCCTCTTGGGACGGGGTTATTGACGTTGACACCAACTCCCACGACCGCAAACCTGGCCAGCTCTGGCTCTCCAAAACCCTCGACGAGAACTCCCCCGAGCTTCCCGTTTTTTGTGAAGATACCGTTCTCGTTCACTTTAACATCCACACCGAAGTTTTTGATTGCCCCTGCGACTTCCTCCATAATCCTCAGCCTCAGGTCGGAGAGGTCTTCCATCGGAATACCTGGTGATAGCGCGAGTGAGAAGTAGAGACCACCGGGCATGGAAAGCCAGCTTCTCCCGAGCCTGCCCCGGCCAGAAGTCTGCTCACCAGCGATCACAAAGGTTCTAAGGGTTCCCCTCTCAGCGAGTGCTCTGGCAACTTCCATCGTTGAGGAAACCGCGTGAAAATAGATGGCTTTAACCTCAAGTTCCCAGGGACATGGGATTTTCGCTTCCTTCTCCAGGCAGTACCCCTTCCCAGTCGCTCTTATCGAGTATCCAAGGGAGTTTAGCTCCTTGATATGTTTCCAGACTGCCACACGAGAAATTCCCAGCTTTCTTGCGAGCTCCGTTCCGCTGGCCGGGCCTTTTCTAAGCCTCCTGAGAATAAACCTTTTTGTCTCGCTTTCCCTTAAAGCGCCGCGTAGATGAACTTTCATGTGCGTTCGTTAACCAAATTATTTTTAACGTTTACTCGCTTCCCGGTGTGGTGGTTGAATGAGACCAAGAGACATCGGCTTAATTTCCACTTTCACAGCGTTTACAGCCTTAGGTGCCCAGGTTGCGATACCAATTGGCCCTGTTCCGATAACCCTGCAGGTGCTCTTCGTTCTTCTCTCAGGCCTCGTTCTTGGGGCACGGCTCGGTTTTCTGAGTCAGACGCTCTACCTCCTACTCGGGCTGCTTGGCTTTCCAGTCTTCGCCCACCTAGGTTCTGGTTTTGCCGTTCTCTACGGCCCGACTGGAGGTTACCTCCTAGCGTTTCCCCTCGCTTCCTTCCTAGCCGGCATGATGTCAGGAAGGGGAAAAGCCATCGAAATGGCCGGGGCTCTGCTTGCGATAGGTGCAATCTATCTCCTCGGTTGGGCAAGGCTCTCGCTTCTAATCGGCCCTGAGAAGGCCTTCTACCTCGGCGTCCTGCCCTTCGTAGGTGTTGACGTTGCTAAAGCGGTTGTAGCGGTTCTTGTGGCGAATGCCGTTAGGGAGGCCCTACCGGAGGGCAGGTTTTAAAACCTCCATCTCCAACTCTTTCTCAGGTGGGGGACATGACGCTCAGGGCGCACCACGTCAGGCTTACAACATTCATTCAGGCCACAGAGGATGAGGACAAAGTTCTTGAGGCGATAGGAACCTTCATTCCCGAGGATATAGACGATGAGGACGTTTACTTCGAGGTTCTCGAAACTGAAGGCTTCTTCGGTAACCCGATTAAGGTCGTGAACGTTGAGATAAAGAGGAGTAAAGCCGTGAGAGCGTTCCTCAGGCACTTCAAGGAGCTCCTCGACGAGAGCGCAAGGCGCTACATTCTGGAAAACCTCGACGAGAAGGTGGATGAGGAAGGAACACTCTACGTCCGCTTCAATAAGCAGAAGGCCTACCTCGGTGAGGTAGAGGTTGACGAGGGAGGCGACACGATTCAGGTCAAGATCAAAGTCAAAGCCTTCCCGATGAGGAAAGAGGCCGTCGTGAAGGCCGTGAGGGAGTGGCTGGAGGAGAAGGAATGAGCGAGAGGGAATACTTCGTCGAGATGGACGTCAGGAGCGTGGAGGCCTACGAGCTAGCTAAGGAGTGGTTCGACGAGGTAGTCTTCACCAAAAAGCTCATCCTCGATACCGAGCCAGACTGGGACTCGCTGAAGGAGGAGCTTCGGGAGCTGAGGAGGACCTACGGGAAGGTCGCGGTTCTGCTCGTAACGAGAAAGCCGAGCCTGATACGGACCTTTAAAGCGAGAAACCTAAAGGCCCTGCTCTACGTTCAGGGAGGCGACATGAGGGTCAACAGGATGGCCATCGAGGCAAAGGTTGACGCGCTGATAAGTCCCTGGCTCGGGAGGAAGGATTACGGCTTCGACCACACCCTTGCTGGAATGGCGGGCAGGAGGGGCGTTGCAATCGGCTTCTCGCTCTCACCGCTCTTAAGGGCGAACCCCTACGAGAGGGCCTTAACGCTCCGCTTCATGGCCAAGGTCTGGGAGCTAGTAAGGAAGTATCGCGTCCCTCGCTTCATCACAAGCTCCGCCGAAAGTAAATGGGAGGTTCGCGGGCCGAGGGACTTGATGAGCCTCGGGATAAACATCGGGATGGAGATTCCAGAGGCGAGGGCAAGCCTGAACTTCCACCCGCGCTCACTTCTCTCGCGCCTTTGATGCTTTTTGACCAATCTTAGCATTCTGTCAGTTGTCCACATAAGTTGTTGTATTCCCCACAGATTTCCAAATTTACAGGTATTTTTAGCGAAATTTTGTCACTTAGATGAGCTTTCTTTCGAAAGGCTTATATTCATCAAAAGGTGCGCTAAAGCGGGTGGTCACCCATCGGTGGTCGAGAAACTCTCAGTTGTCAAGTTCGGTGGAAGCTCGGTAAGGGACTCGTTCTGGAGTGCACTAGAGCTGGTTGACTACCTACTCGAGGGAAGCAGGTTAGTGGTTGTCGTTTCTGCCCTCAGGGGCGTCACGGAGAAGCTTTTAGAGCTCTCGGAGCGGCCAGAGTGGGAACTCTTTGAGAGCATTGCCTTGGAGCACTCGAGAATAGCCGATAAGCTCGGTGCAGAGGTAAAGCCCCTGCTCGACGAACTCGAAAAAGCCATCAAGGAGAACCGCCACGATCCCGAGTGGAAGGACTACATCCTCTCCTTCGGGGAGAGATTCTCCGCGGTTCTCTTCGCCAAGGCCCTTGAAAACGAGGGCATTCCAACGATTCCCATAGACGCGAGGGAAATCCTAACCCTTCGCGGGAGCTTTGGGAACGCGGAAATAGATTTTTCAGCCAGCCTGCCCCGCGTTCGGAAACTCGGAGAGCTGGCAGAAAAAGCGGTTCCAGTAGTTACAGGCTTCATAGGAAACCTCAACGGAAAAACGGCAACCCTCGGCAGGGGTGGCAGTGATTACACGGCCTCGGCCCTCGGAGCGATGCTCGATGCGAAGGGCGTTCTCATAATGAGCGACGTGAAGGGGATATACACCGCCGACCCGAGGCTCGTTCCGGAAGCCAGGCTGATACACTTCCTATCGCGCGAGAGGGCCCTTTTGGCGGCGAAGCTCGGGATGAAGGCACTCCACCCAAGAACCATCGAACCCCTCGGAAGTATTCCGCTGATACTCGGCAGAACCGAGGACTGGCGCCTTGGAACCCTTGTGTCAGACTTCGGCGACGACTGGCCGATAATTGTCCACCGGGTCGAGGGAGAGAGGGCGAGGATATCAATTGTAGGTGTTGAAGAGCTTCCCGGCTGGAAGGGAGTGAAGGGGAACGGGTACTTCTCAATAGCGGTCGAGAGGGAGGAGCTCGTGCCGGCTTTGAGGGAGATACACGGGGTGGTCTTCGATGAAGATCCGCGTTCATGCCACCATAGCGAACTTTGGGCCCGGGTTTGACGTCTTCGGCGTCGGCATAGGCGAGCCCTACGACGAGCTGTCCTTCAGGGAATCGAGCGAGTGGGAGATACGCGTGAAGGGGCACGACGTGCCAGCCGATGTGCGAAACACGGCGGTCGTTGCGGCCAGAGCTCTCGCCGAGATGGCTGGGGAAGAGGTTGCGCTGAGGATGAAGCTGAGGAAGGGGATAAGGCCGAGGAGCGGGCTCGGCAGTTCGGGCGCTTCATCCCTCGCGGGGGCGCTCGCGATGGCGAGGGTTCTCGGGGTTGAGGATGAGAGGCTAATACTCCGGGCCGCGATGGAGGGCGAGAGGGCCGCTTCCGGCAGTGCTCACGGCGACAACGTTGTTCCTGCCTACTACGGAGACTTCACTATCCTAGAGTCCTACGAGCCCCTGAGGGTCCGGAGGATCCCGGTGGACTTTGATGTTGTTGCCGTTTTACCAGCCGTCGAGATTCCAACGAGCGAGGCGAGGCGCGTCCTCCCGCCAAAGATACCGCTGAAAGACGCCGTCAGAAACATCGCGCTCGCATCTTCCCTGGTTCTCGCGCTGAAGGAAAACGACCTTAAGGCAGTCGGAAGGCTCCTCGACGACAGAATAGCCCTGCCTTACAGGAAGAGGCTCATGCCCTGGTACGATAGGGCAAGAAAGGCCGCCCTTGAGGCGGGCGCTTACGGCTTTTCGGTTTCCGGCTCGGGTCCGGCCGTGTTTGCGGTGGGTGGGGACGTGGCTCAAATAGGGAAGGCCGTTGCGGAGGCCTTCGAGGGGTTCGGAATCGAGGTTGATGTCTACGTCACAAAAGCCGGAAGGGGTGCCTTATGGTTTTGAGGTGTATCGAATGCGGTAGGGAATACGATGAAAACGAGCTCCGCTATAGATGCGACTGCGGTGGCCTACTTGAGGTTGTTACCGACCTTGAGAGGGCCGAGGACGTTTTCGATGGAAAGAACGTGACGCTGTGGAAGTACGAGAGCTGGCTTCCCGTGAGGAAGAGGGTTTCGCTGAACGAGGGTGGAACGCCCCTCTACAGGCTCAGCAACCTCGAGAGGGAACTCGGCGTTGAGCTCTACGCCAAGAACGAGGGAGCCAACCCAACAGGCTCCTTCAAGGACAGGGGCATGACGGTTGGAGTATCCAAGGCCCTCGAACTCGGCATGGACAAGGTGATATGCGCTTCAACGGGCAACACTTCGGCTTCCCTCGCGGCCTACGCGGCCAAGGCGGGAATAAAGGCCTACGTCTTGGTGCCGAGCGGTAAGATAGCCCTCGGAAAGCTTGCGCAGGCGATAATCTACGGGGCGAGGGTCGTTCCAGTTAAGGGCAACTTTGACGACGCCCTCAGGGTCGTTGTTGAGGCGAGCGCAAAGCTCGGCGTCTACATGCTCAACTCGATAAATCCATTCCGCCTCGAGGGTCAGAAGACGATAGCGCTCGAAATCTACGACCAGCTCGGCTTCGTGCCGGACAACGTCGTCCTTCCGGTTGGAAACGCGGGAAACATCTCGGCGATATGGAAGGGCTTCAAGGAGCTCTACGAGAAGGGGATAACCGATGAGCTCCCCCGCATGATAGGGATACAGGCCGAGGGCGCGGCACCGCTCGCGAGGGCCTGGAAGGCCAAAAAGCCGTTCGAGCCCGTTGAAAACCCCGAGACGGTTGCCACCGCCATAAGGATAGGCAACCCCGCCAACTGGCCCAAGGCCTGGCGCGCGGTTGAGGAATCTGGGGGCCTCTTTGAGAGCGTGAGCGACGGGGAGATACTTAGGGCTCAGGAACTGCTCGCGAGCAGGGAGGGCCTCTTCGTCGAGCCCGCCTCCGCGGCTCCCCTGGCGGGCCTCATGAAGCTCCTCGAAAGCGGGGAGCTTGACAGGGGCGAAAGCTACGTCCTCGTAACGACGGGGCACGGGCTTAAGGACCCGAACGTCGTCGTAAACCGCTTCACCCTTCCCAAGCCAATAGAGCCGACGCTCGAAGCCTTCAGGGAGGTGATGAAATGAGGGTCGCCGTTCTCGGTGCAACTGGCCTCGTCGGGAGAACCTTCGTGAGGCTCCTCCAAGGCCATCCGTGGTTCAAAGTTGAAGCCCTCGTCGCCTCCGAGCGCTCAGCAGGGAGGCGTTACGGCGAGCTCGTCGAGGACGCACCGGAGGAGTTCGGGGACATCGAGGTCGTCTCGCTCGGCGAGTTTTTGAGGGATGTGGACGTTGACATTGCCTTCAACGCCCTCCCGGCTTCAATCTCGCGAGAAGTCGAGGAAAAGCTCGCCGAGCAAATCCCAGTCTTCACCAACGCTAGGTCTCACCGCTACGACGATGACGTGCCGATACTCGTCCCCGAGGTTAATCCGGAGCACATGAAGCTCATAGAGGTTCAGCGCGAAAGGAGGAACTGGAACGGCTTCATAGTGACAAATCCGAACTGCTCCACCGCGATTTTGACGGTTTCCCTCGCCCCCCTGAGGGAGTTTGGGATTAAACGAATTCATGTGGCCACGATGCAGGCCATAAGCGGAGCCGGCTTCTCGGGCCTTTCTGCCTTCGCCATTCAGGACAACGTGATTCCGCTCATCGAGGGCGAGGAGTGGAAGATTGAGAACGAAACAAGGAAAATCCTCGGGAGCTTGGAGGGGGACAAAATAAAGCCGGCGCCCTTCGAGATCTCTGCCATAGCCACGCGCGTTCCGGTTCTTCACGGGCACACGGAGGCGGTATTCATTGAGCTCGAGCGCGGGAGCGTGGAGGATATAAGGGAAGCCTTTCGCTCCTTCGACCCGCTGAGAAAGCTCGACCTGCCGAGCTACGAGAGGCCCCTCGTTTACACAGACGTTCCCCAGCCGAGGCTCCACAGGGACAGGGGAAGGGGGCTGACTGTCACGGTTGGAAGGCTCGAGGAGAGCAGTTCAACATTCAAGTACGTAGTTACAGGCCACAACCTCGTCCGCGGCGCGGCTGGAGGTTCAATCCTCAACGCTGAGCTCGCGAAAAGGCTTGGCCACATTTAAAAAAGAAAGGTTCAGCCGAGGGCCGGGAAGTAGTCCGGCTCATAATCTTCGAGCTTGCCGTCCAGGTAATCCTCGTAGCCCTTCAGGTCGAGGAGACCGTGACCGCTCAGGTTGAAGAGTATGACCTCCTCCCTTCCTTCTTCCTTCGCTTTCAACGCCCTGTCTATTACGCCCTTTATCGCGTGGGCGCTCTCCGGGGCTGGGATTATACCCTCCGTCTTCGCGAACAGCTCGGCAGCTTGGAAGACCTCGGTCTGGTGGTAAGCGACTGGCTTGACTATTCCGTGGTTTATGAGTATACTCAGCGTTGGAGCCAAGCCGTGGTAACGAAGGCCACCTGCGTGAATCGGCGGGACGTAGTAGGTGTGGCCGAGTGTGTGCATCTTCATCTTTGGGGTGTAACCGCCGGAATCGCCAAAGTCGTACTTGTAAACCCCGCGCGTCATGCTCGGGGCGGCCTTCGGCTCGACCGCTATGAACTCGTAGTCGGCCTTTCCACTCAGAACGTCCCTAACGAACGGGTATGCCAATCCCGCGAAGTTGCTTCCACCGCCGACGCAGCCGATTATAACGTCCGGCTCTTCGAACTCCTTCATCTGCTCCTGGGCTTCGAGGCCTATAACAGTCTGGTGCATGAGCACATGATTGAGGACGCTTCCGAGGGCGTAGCGGGCTTTTTCGTCCTTTAAAACGTCTTCAATCGCCTCGCTTATCGCTATTCCCAGCCCTCCAGGGTGGTTGGGGTCCTCGCTCAGGAACTTCCGTCCAATTTCCGTTCTGTCGCTCGGACTGGGGTAGATTTCGGCCCCGTAGAGGCGCATTATCGTCTTCCTGTAGGGCTTCTGCTGGTAGCTCGCGCGCGCCATGTAGACCCTGATTTTAAGGCCGAGCAGAGCTCCCGCTAAGCTCAAAGCCGTTCCCCACTGTCCCGCCCCAGTCTCGGTAACGAGCCTCTCTATTCCCTGTTCCTTCGCGTAGTAGGCCTGAGCTAAGGCGGTGTTTATCTTGTGGCTTCCCGTTACGGTTGCCCCCTCGTACTTGAAGTAAATTCTAGCGGGCGTGCCGAGGGCCTTTTCGAGATTTGTGGCGCGGAAAAGTGGCGTCGGACGACCTATCTTGGCGTAGAGTTCACGAACTTTCTTTGGAATCTCGATGTACCTTTCCGTGCTCATCTCCTGCTTCACGAGCTCCTCCGCGAAAATCCTCAACAGCTTCTCCGGCTCTATTGGCTCATCCGTTTCTGGGTCGAGGGGCGGTGCCAGGGGCTCCGGGAGGTCGGGTAGTATGTTGTACCACCTCTTCGGTATCTTCGAATCGGGCAGAACGGCTTTCATTCTACCACCTCCGCCGGTTTTAGGGTTTTGAGAAGTCCCAAAGGGTGAGGGAATAAGAGCGTGAGAACTAAACAGGAGCGTTTAAGTGGCAGAACGGCGCGGCCAAAAGCAACCCCTCCTCAGCTCAGCGCCAAAAACAATCCCGCCCAGAAGTTTTTGGACTAACACTCATCTCGAAGGAGAGCCCCTCAAAGCCAAAAACAATCACTCCTGGCAATCATGGTGCATCGACACTCAGAATGGATCCTCGCTTAAATAAGTTTCGGCGCAAAATTGGAATTTACGACGATTTTTTCCCAGAAAGGGGTACAAAGATTGTCATTGATCTAAGCTGGTTCTGTCTGATCGTAGGGGGAGGCTCCCCTCCTGTGCCTCATCAGCAGGTCGTAGACGAATTCCTTGACATCGGGGCTCATCTCATCGTAGAGTATAACTGGCTCTTCGAGGTTTTCAGCGTCGAGAGCCTTTATTAGCTCTTTGACCGCTGGAACAGCTCTCCTGAGAAGCTCTTCAACGAGTTCAGGGTATTCGTCTTCATCTATTTCCTCCGGGCTCTCGAAGGCGAGGTACACGAGGGCGTTTCCGATGTGGAGTTGAAGAACGAGCTCGTTCTCCGTTATGTCGAAGAGCGAGAAGTTATAGCTCCTCCTGTTGGATCTGGCCACGAGTATACCCACAAGATGGGGTTCGCTGTTCTCCCCGCTGAACAGTGAGACGAGGTCCACTGTGGCCTTTTGTACCCGTTCCATTTCCCTCCCCTCCTTCACTTTTCACCGGAGGATAAAAGGGTTTTGACCGAGCCGTGAAAAAGTTCGTGGGAAATTGACCGTTTTAAAACTCAACAATAGAGTACGCTGGATTATATGGTTAGAGTAATTCTGGGCCGAAAAACTCATAAAAGAAGTCATTGGAGTGGTCTCGGGTGTAAAAAGTGAGACCAATCCCATTCCTGGCCGCACTCTTGGTTCTCGTGGCAATGGGTATGCCCTGGTTCACATCCCAGCATACCTCAGAGGGAGTTGTGGCCCACGCCGTCGCCATTGACAACGGCAGCTCACCCTCAAATCGATTCCTCAGCTTCCTGGACGTTGTGAAGGGCCTGTACCTCAACGAGAAGGAGATAAGGAATTACCTCCACCTCAAGGCGAAGGAAAAATCCATCAGCGAGCTTCTCTCGATAATCTCAGTTCCTCTAATCCTGCTTGGCGCCGTAATTGGACTCTTTAACGGAAAACTTGGTCACGGGGTTGGGCTTGCTGGAATGATCCTCCTGACAGTTGGTCTGGTTCCGTGGGGAAGTGGAGGGGGCACCCTCAGCGTAGGGGTAGGTTACCTGCTGGCATGGGTTGGCTTCTCGGTGGGTTTCGTCTCCTCCGCACTGTCAAAAAAGTAAGTTAAAGCTCGTTCAGGATCTTTCTCAGCTTTTCAAAGTCCTTCCTCAGCTCTTCCCTGAGGGGAGGCTTGTAGAGAGCGGCTGCGGGATGGTACATGGGCATGATGATGATCCTTCCGAAGAGAGTGTTCGCCCTGAAAACCTTCCCGTGGATCTTGCTTATCGGCTCGGGTTCAAACCCGAATTTCCTCAGGAGGTATCCCATCGAGTGCCTCCCGAGGGGAACGATCACCTTGGGTCTGATGATATCAATCTGCATGTCCAGGTAGGGGGAGCAGGCCCTGATTTCCTCCTCGGTTGGATCGCGGTTTTCTGGCGGCCTGCACTTGACTATGTTCGTTATGTACACATCATCCCTACTGAGCCCTATTCCTTCCAAAAGTTCGTCGAGAACCTTTCCAGCCCTGCCAACGAAGGGCAAGCCTTTCTGATCCTCCCAGTAGCCCGGGGCCTCGCCCACGAACATAACCTTGGCATCGTAGCTCCCAGAGCCGGGAACGGCGTTGGTTCTGAGCTGTCCAAGGGGACACTTCCGGCAGTTCCGGATTTTCTCCTCGAGCTTCCTCATCAGCTCTTCCTTTCCCATAGGCATCACGCGAGGGTTTTCTGACTCAGGTAGGCCTTCAGAAACTCGACCCAGGCCGTGAAATAGCCCCTCTCGTACTCGTCTCTAAACTCCTGTCTGAGGATCCTCTCAAAGCGTTCCAGCACTTCCTCTGCCTTCTTTCGATCGTGCTCTTTGAGGAGCTGGACGACAAGGGAATCCGGGTCGTTGTCCTGAATGGCACTCAGGAATCCGATGACGGCTTTAGAATAGCCCCTGCCCCATTCGTCGTTCCCCGCTATCTTCTGGAGCTTTTCCATGTGTCCCTTTGCCCTTGAGAAGTCCCTCCTGAGGAGTGCCCTGAGGAACATTTCCATCCTCATCTCTCTCGCTGGCATTCGACCACCTTATTGGCATCACAAAGAAGTGCTTTTAACCTTAGTGACTTCACACATCTGTGTCATACCTATGCAGGGAAATCTTCATATTTACGCAAAAGCTTTTATACTCTTAGATTGAACATCCGCCAGAGGGAGGAGTTGTTAAAGGTGATGCGTATGGCTGAAAGTTTGGGTGAAATTCCCAGTGGGGAGAAGGAGTTTGCGGAGTCAACCAAGAGAATACGGGACATAGTTGAATTTCCGGAAATCAGTGAGGATGAATTCTATGAGATGTTGAAAACCGCGAGCAGGGGTTACGGTGGAGATCTGCCTCACAGGACTTATTCTCTCTGTCCCGAGACGAGGCGCGTCGTTCCGGCATTGGTATGGGAGAAGGACGGGAAGGTCTGGATAACCAAGAAGTGCCCCGAGGGCATGATAACCGACCTCTACTACGAGAGCGTTGAAACCTACAACCGCTTTAGGAAGTGGCTCTGGAGCAGAAAGGAACTTTACAGTACAAACGTTGAAAATAGTGGTGTCAACTGTCCCTTTGACTGTGGAATGTGTGCCAGGCACCGCTCCCACACGAACCTGCTCAACATCGTTCTGACAAACCGCTGCAACCTGTCGTGCTGGTACTGCTTCTTCTACGCCAGGGAGGGCCAGCCGATTTACGAGCCAACGCTTGAGCAGATTAGGATGATGCTCCGCAACGCGAAGAAGGAGTATCCCATCGGAGCGAACGCCGTTCAGTTCACGGGCGGCGAGCCGACCCTTCGCGACGACCTGATTGAAATCATCAAAATCGCTAAGGAGGAAGGCTACGACCACGTCCAGCTAAACACCGACGGAATAAGGCTCGCCTTCGAGCCAGAGCTCGTGAAGAAAATCCGCGAGGCCGGAACGAACACCCTCTACCTGAGCTACGACGGAATGACGCCCCAGACCAACTGGAAGAATCACTGGGAGATTCCGCTCATCTTCGAGAACGTGAGGAAGGCCGGTGGGCCGGGGATAGTCCTCGTGCCCACAACGATTAGGAACGTCAACGACCACGAGCTTGGGGCCATAATCAACTTCGGCCTCAACCACCTCGACATCGTTCGCGGTGTGAACTTTCAGCCGCTTTCTCAGGTCGGCAGGGTTCCCAAGAAGGAGCGCCAGCGCTTTAGGATAACTATTCCTGGAGCTATAAAGCGCATCGAGGAGCAGACCAACGGCGTCATAGCTATGGAGGACTGGTATCCTATCCCGATAGCAGGTCACATAGCGCGCTTCTTTGAGGCCTTTACAGGCTCACGCTACTACATGACCAGCCACTTCGCCTGCGGTGCAGCGACTTACGTCTTCCTCGACCGCGAGAACAAGCGCGTCGTTCCGATAAGCAGGTTCCTCGACGTCGAGGGCTTCGTTGAGTTCCTCGAAGAGAAGGCCGAGGAGATAGAGCAGTGGAAGAAGCTGGGCAAGCTCCAGAAGCTCAAGCTCGGGGCGGAGATATTCCTCAAGTTCAAGAGCTTCTACGACGAGAAGTACGCACCGAAGGGACTCAGCGTGCTCGAACTCATAAAGAACGCCTTCATGCACGGCAACTACGATGCCCTCGGCAAGTTCCACGAGAACGCGCTCTTCATCGGAATGATGCACTTCATGGACGAGTACAACTACGACGTTGAGAGAGTTGAGCGCTGCGTCATTCACTACGCCATGCCCGACGGCAGGATAGTGCCGTTCTGTACTTTCAACGTGATCCCCGAAATCTACCGCGACAAGGTTCAGGCGCAGTTCAGCTACACCTGGGAGGAGTGGAAGAGGCTTCACCCCGACTGGGACTACAAGAAGGACAAGTACTTCAGGAGCAAGGAGTTCGTCGAGAAGATGAAGAAGAGCGAGCTTTACAGGAAGACCTACATAGACATCGAGGACTACTTTGGCGTTAAGGAGGTGTGAAGATGAGTGAGGGTATGCTCAACAGGAAGCTCGTGAGGCTCAACCTGAGGTTTGGCGATATAGACTGGGAAAGGGCCACCGTAAAGCAGTATGAGCTCGAGAAGGAGGAGGCAATCTGGAGGGTCTTCCTGAACGGCTATGCCAAGAACGGTTTCGTCGTGTTCGACCCGTCTTCCATTCCCGAGGAGAAGGTTCTCGAAGCCCTCGGGGAGCTGAAGCCAGAGGTTAGATCCAGGGAAGAACTAACGGTCGAGGAGCTCATCGAGAAGAGCATGAGCTGGAACAACATAATGAAAAACGCAAGGGCTTAACGCAGGTCTATTTTTATTCTTCCTTCCCCATCGCTTTTCTCAAGCTCAAAGCTCACTAGTCCACTGAAGGCGCTCAGATCGATGACGTTCCTGCCGGGTTCCAGCTCGAAGGTCTCCTCAGCCGCTCCTGTTGAGGGGAGGGAGAGGTCGTACTCGCATATCTTTATCCTGTTGTCCCTCCGCAGGTGCAGGATCATCCTCGGCTCGCGATAGCCGTCGAGGGGAATTCCGCCCAATGGCCGTTCTCCAAGGGCCGGAAGCAGAAAGCTGACTGCAGGTGGCCGTTCCCTGATTATCCCTTCATCGAAGAGAACAAGATCTCTCGTTCCGGTGTCGAAGGGAGTTGCTTCAGTTGATCCGGTGTTCGGAGCGCTGTTGGTCGCCACGAGCAGTTTGCCTCCGAGCTTCTCGATGCTGGTGACCCTGGCCCCGAAGGCGCCAACGATCTTCACCACGGGAGGGGCGATGTAAAGGAGAACGCTCGGGCCGACGATTGTGTTAGTTGCCTCCCATTCAAACTCGTTTCCTGGTCCCCTGGAGTAAATCGCGTCGTGGTGGGCATTGAAGGCCGTTAGAATGCCCCCACCAACGTTGATCGCGTTCACCCTGAAGGGAGCGTAAAAGGTCGGGAAGTCAAAGAGGCGGTAGAAGGTTAGATCCTCTCCCATCAGGGGATTTCCAGCTATTATCCCACCCCTCACAAAGGCAAAGACACGGTTGTAGGCCGAGGCCATCGCTCCCAGCTCGGGCCTAACAACAGATCCGCCGTCTGCGCTTTGAGCCACCCCAAAGAACTCCCATCGGCCATCTATCATGTCAAGGGCACCAACCTTACGCATTCCCCCGGTGAAATTGTTGCCAATGCCAAAGAAGGCCGTGTCGTGGACTCGGACACCCTTCGGTGAGGGCTCGTCAAGGAGTCTTTTGGCCTTTCCACCTTTCCTATCGAGGGAGTACACACCGAGGTTGGCGTGGCCGTCCTCCCTCGCGAGGAGGAGCCTATCGTTGTACGGATCGTAGAGTATCTCGCTCACTTCCCCTGCCCAGTCCGTCTCGTGGTGGATTGACTCCCTCCACAGCAACCTGACCTCGCCTTCCTCCGTGTCGTAGGCGTGGACGTGCGAGTACTTATTGGTAAAGAGTATCCTTCGGTCTTCCCGGTAGAGGGCGGGAGCGTGGACCCAGCCCCCGAAGTAGATGAACTCGTCCACTGTTTCAACCGCGTTATAGGTGTCTCCTCCGCTCGTCGGCCCCGGGCCAACCAGCGTGAAGTCGTAGACCTTTTCTTCTTCGCTCTTCACGTCGATAAAATGTGCCTCTCCTTCGAATGCAAGGGTGAAGTACAGGACGCCGTTGTAGTATCTAAGGCCGAAGATTCCACCGCTGCCCCACTCAGGCCCGTACCTCCCAGGAAAACGATAGTTTGGCAGGAGCATATCACCACCTGTGACCCTACAGTGTAGGCCTTTATAGATTTCTCGAAGGTTTTAAAGGGAGAAACGAATAACCTCCTGTTATGAGACCTTACCGAGGACTCACGGTTATCTTCGGCTTCTACGCGCTCGGTGAGATAGTCAGCTCTGGCCTTCACCTTCCCGTTCCGGGCAGCGTTCTCGGAATGCTCTTCCTCCTCTTTGCTCTCCTGAGCGGTGCCGTAAAGCTCGAGTGGGTGGAAAACGAGGCCGAGTTTCTGGTTAAGAACATGAGCGTCCTATTCATTCCGCCGGGAGTTGGCATAATCCTCTACCTCGGCCTGATAAGGGCCCAGCTCGTTCCGGTATCCGTTGCGCTGGTTCTCAGCTTCGTAATCACGCTCTTCGTTACTGCAAAGACCGTCGAGGTGCTGAGGCGATGAACCCCTACGGCATAACCCTCACCCTGGTAGTCTTCTACATCTTCTCCGAGCTCCACCGGAGGAAAAAGGCAGTCTACACGAACCCGGTTCTGCTCTCGATAGTTGCCATTTCACTGCTCCTGAAGCTCGGCGGGTTTTCCTACGGTTCATATATGGAGAGCGCGGTCTTCCTGAAGTTCCTCCTCGGGCCCGCCGTCGTGAGCCTGGCTGTTCCCGTTTACAAGAATACGGGTTTAATAGCGAGGTACTCGAGGGAGATTGCCGCTGGAATCATCGTTGGCGGAACCACCGCGATGCTCACCGCCTACTGGATAGCCAAGCTTCTCGGGGCGAGCGGAACCGTTCTGAGGAGCATAGCTCCGAAAAGCGTCACAACGGCAATAGCGATAGGAATAAGCACCAAAATCGGAGGAATACCGGCTTTAACGGCCGTTCTCGTTATAACGACCGGACTACTAGGCAATGCCTTCGCCCCAGAACTGCTGAACCTCTTTCGGGTAAGGGACAGAATAGCGAGGGGTTTGGCAACTGGCGTTAGCTCCCACGGCCTCGGGACGGCGAGGATAATAATCGAGGACGAGCTTGCCGGTGCCGTCAGCGGTCTCGGCATGGCTCTGAATGGAGTCTTCACGGCTTTAGTCCTTCCTTATCTCATCGAAGTCCTCTAGAATGCACTCACTGACGCGTAGCCTGTCGCTTGAATCTAGAAAGAGTGTAAAGTCCCTCTTCGCGAGCCTATCCTCGACGGGAGCATGCTCAACGAGAAATGCTATTATTTCAGCGGTGCTGTACGGAACCTTCACTCCAATCTCGTCAGCCTTCCTGAAGAGCCTCTCGGGGATTTCAAAGATATCATCGCCCCTCCTTACTTCAACGCTTACCTTTGAGTTGATCTGTTCCCAGAGGAGGAGTGTGTTCCTGGCTTTCTCGATTTTTTCGAGTGCCCGCCTCTCAAGTATACTCACGTTGGCCCTGCTGGTGCCTAAAAGCTCGGCGATCTCGCTCTGTCTCAATCCCATCGCCCTCAATCGAAGTATTTTAATCTGCTGATCAGTGAGGAAGCTCTTGGATGGCATCTTAAACACCGAAGTTTAACAAAACGTCAAACATTAAAAGACTTTCGGGAAACGAAAGGTTTATAATTTTCGGCCTTTCCTTTAGATTGGTGCCCCGGTAGCCTAGCCTGGCGGGGCGGCGGACTTGTAATCCGCCGGTCGCGGGTTCAAATCCCGCCCGGGGCTCCATATTCTGGTCCGATGATTGGAAAGAGAGTGAGCTGACGGGATGATGACCGACTTCTCGCTGAGGACCAAAGTTAGTTCATTTTTCATACCTCAGTGGCCTTTAGTGTTCTTCAATGTATATAAAATCCTCGATGTACATTCCCCCATTCGACCAGATCTTTGATCTAATGGGGCCATTAAATCAAAAATTTTCGTAGTAAACTTTTTGTTTTGAACGGACTGTTTTCCGGCCTTTTTTCGAAAGGTTTATATACGCAAATGCCTAAGAGCCTATCGCAAATTACCGAGAAACAGAGGTGGTATGGATGGTCGAGATTGACCCGTTTGAGATGGCCGTTAAGCAGCTCGAGAGGGCTGCCCAGTACATGGACATAAGTGAGGAGGCCCTCGAGTGGCTCAAGAGGCCCATGAGGATTGTTGAGGTTAGCGTCCCCATCGAGATGGACGACGGTTCTGTTAAGGTTTTCACCGGTTTCCGCGTTCAGCACAACTGGGCCCGCGGTCCCACTAAGGGTGGCATTCGCTGGCACCCCGAGGAGACCCTCAGCACCGTTAAGGCTCTCGCCACTTGGATGACTTGGAAGGTTGCAGTCGTTGACCTTCCGTACGGTGGAGGTAAGGGTGGCATCATCGTTGACCCAAAGAAGCTCAGCGAGAGAGAAAAGGAGAGGCTCGCCCGCGCTTACATAAGGGCCATTTACGATGTCATTGGCCCGTGGACTGACATTCCCGCTCCCGACGTCTACACCAACCCCAAGATAATGGGCTGGATGATGGACGAGTACGAGACCATAATGAGAAGGAAGGGCCCGGCTTCGGTGTCATCACCGGAAAGCCGCTCAGCATTGGAGGTTCACTCGGCAGGGGAACAGCTACCGCACAGGGTGCCATATTCACCATCAGAGAGGCCGCTAAGGCCCTTGGCATTGACCTCAAGGGTAAGACCATCGCCGTTCAGGGTTACGGTAACGCCGGTTTCTACACCGCCAAGCTCGCCAAGGAGCAGCTCGGCATGAAGGTCGTGGCTGTAAGCGACAGCAAGGGTGGCATCTACAACCCGGACGGCCTCGATCCGGACGAGGTCCTCAAGTGGAAGAGGGAGCACGGTAGCGTTAAGGACTTCCCAGGCGCGACCAACATCACCAACGAGGAGCTCCTCGAGCTCGAGGTTGACGTCCTCGCTCCTGCAGCAATCGAGGAGGTCATCACCGAGAAGAACGCCGACAACATCAAGGCCAAGATTGTCGCCGAGGTTGCCAACGGTCCGGTCACCCCGGAGGCCGACGACATACTCCGCGAGAAGGGCATCCTCCAGATTCCGGACTTCCTCTGTAACGCCGGTGGTGTCACCGTCAGCTACTTCGAGTGGGTCCAGAACATCAACGGCTACTACTGGACCGAGGAGGAGGTCAGAGAGAAGCTCGACAAGAAGATGACCAAGGCCTTCTGGGAGGTCTACAACACCGCCAAGGAGAAGAACATCCACATGCGCGACGGTGCCTACGTCGTCGCCGTCCAGAGGGTCTACCAGGCCATGCTCGACCGCGGATGGGTCAAGAAGTGATCTCTTCTCCCTTTTTAATTCCTTGAGCGAAGTGTCCATAGCAAAGTTTAAATTGGGAGTTTCTCTTCTCAAACGATCGGCTGGTGATCACATGGAGCAAAGGTCACTTGGGATCTATATCTCGGTCGTTCTAATCTCGTTTCTCATACTTGCGGGGGCTTACACATTTTCCCACAGTACACTGGATCGGAGTCAACCGCAGACCCACGTATATTTGGGGAACGATTCCCAAAAAGTTTTGGTCTACGTCACCCGTGTCGTCGATGGGGATACCGCCTGGGTTCGCTTTCCAAACGGCACAGAAGAAAAAGTGAGGTTCCTTGGAGTGGATACCCCTGAGACGGAAGAGGACAGAAACAGGCCCAACGAGTACGACCACATAACGGATCTTAGATGTCTAACGATATGGGGTTTAAAGGCCGAGCAGTTCACGAAAGAGATAATCGAGCATAAGCAGGTCTATCTTGTTTTCGATCCGATCTCCCCGAGGAGGGGCTACTACGGGAGGCTCTTGGCATACATCTATCTCACGAACGGCACCGATTTCACTGCCGAACTCGTGAAAGAGGGCTATGCGCGGGTCTACGTTGAGGGGACCTTTGAGAAAAAGGAGGCGTACCTGGAGTATCAAAAGGAGGCTATGAAGAAGGGGTTGGGGCTCTGGGGAGCCTGCGGTTAGACCTTCGCCCAGTAGTCCTTCTCATCCACCATCGCCCTTATCATCTCGTCCTCGTCCCTGAACATCGTTCTTCTCGATGGGTTCTGCATGCCGTAGAACTCCATGAACGGGCTCGGACGCCTCTTGAAAGGGTAGTAAAGGTATATCGCCGCAAGCGTCCTGTAAGCTTCTGCCATCTCGCTTATAACGCCCGCCGAAACGCCCTCTGCGTAGTGATAGACAGCTATCGCCCTGCTGACATCGACGAGGTTGAAATCTCTCTCGACGAGCTGTCTCCTAAGTATTTCAGTCGCCTGCTCTATGTCTTCCCTCTCCAGTTCATCGACCTCGTTCCCGTCGAGGAGGTGCTTTATCCTGATCCTCCTCACGTCCGGGTTCTTGGCGACTTGGTTGTCGTATTCAGCGACGACCCACCAGTCGTCGAGAGCCCCGGGGTCGAGAACCGTGAAGTGCTCGCTCAGCTTGTCGTAGAATCCCCTGACGCGGTGGTAGTACTCCTCCTCATGACCGGTCATCGGGTAGCTGAGGTAAACGAGTGGCTTCTCCTTCTCCCGGAAGATTAAGTCAAGGAAGACCTCAGGGGGATGCCTTATGCCGAACTGTAGAACGTAGCGAACGTTTACCCCCTCCTTCTTGAGCTCGTGGACGAGGGTCTTCACGTGGTTTATCGCGTCTTCGCGCCACATGACGAGGGTTGTAAGCTTTATGTTGTCGGGATCGTTGCCGAAGCGCTCGAACCACTCAGGGTCGTTGATTATCCTCCTCCTGACCGAGAGCACGTCGTCGAGGACTATTATCACCCGGTCAGGTTTGAGGAGCTTGAGGTTGCTGAGGGTGAAGCCTATGACGCTCCCGCTTCCCCACCGGAAGAGGCTCGGCGTTGATACGAGATGGAACTTCCTATCGCTTCCGTCTATCTCCTTCCGTATCCTCTCGAAGGCCTCATCGCGAATCTCGTTCATAAGATCCTGATGGTTTATCGCGAAGTCGAGGACGTTCTTCCGGGTTATCTTCACCCCGCGTTCCTTTCCGACCTCACGCAGGTATTCAAAGACGTGGTAATAGGCGTAGCTCTCCCCGCTGGCCTTTTCAAGGGCCTCACTGAGGTATTCATCGCGCCCGTTTAGTGGCGGGCCGGTTAGGAGTATTACCTCCCCCTCCACGATTTCACCCCCAGAACCCTATTCCCGAAAACCTATTAACGTTTCCCCCCTTTCTTCATCGGTGGTGGTTGTGGAACAGGCCGATAGAGAAGAGCTCACCATCATCCGGAAGTTCGAGCACATAGAGCACTGCCTGAAGCGGAACGTTCAGGCCCACGTGAGCAACGGTTTTGAGGATGTGCACTTCGTCCACATGAGCCTGCCCGAGATTGACAAGGATGAAATTGACTTAAGCGTCGAATTCCTTGGGAGAAAGTTCGACTATCCGATTTTTATAGCGGGAATGACCGGCGGGACCAAGGGCTCCCAGCTGGCCGGAAGGATAAACAAGACCTTAGCTAAAGCCGCGCAGGAGCTCAACATACCGATGGGCGTCGGCAGTCAGAGGGCAATGATAAGGAAGCCGGAAACCTGGGAGAGCTACTACGTCCGCGACGTTGCGCCCGACGTATTCCTCGTCGGCAACCTTGGGGCACCGCAGTTCTCCGAAACTATCCCGGAGCGCTACGGCATAGAAGAGGCATTGAAGGCCGTTGAAACGATTCAGGCGGACGCTTTGGCCATACACATGAATCCCCTGCAGGAGAGCGTCCAGCCCGAGGGTGACACTCAGTACAGGGGCGTTCTGAAGGCCCTGGCGGAGCTCAAGGCAGAGTTTCCCTATCCGATAATAGCGAAGGAGACCGGAGCGGGGGTTTCCAAGGAGGTCGCGGTCAGGCTTGAGAGCATCGGAATTGATGCGATAGACGTGGGCGGCCTCGGTGGGACTAGCTGGAGTGCCGTCGAATACTACCGTGCGAAGGACGAGATGGGCAGGAACCTAGCGCTCCGCTTCTGGGACTGGGGGATTAAGACCGCCATAAGCGTCGCTGAGGTTAGATATTCGACCGAGCTGCCGATTATAGCAACGGGTGGAATGCGCGACGGGATAACGATGGCCAAAGCTCTTGCGATGGGCGCGACCTTCGCTGGTGTTGCTTTACCCCTTCTAAAGCCTGCAGTAAAGGGCGATGTTGAGGGCGTCATTAAGATACTGAGGCGCTACATCGAGGAGATAAGGAATGCCATGTTCCTCGTCGGTGCCAAAAACGTCGAGGAGCTGAGGAGGGTTCCTCTTGTCATAACAGGCTTCACGAGGGAGTGGCTGGAGCAAAGAATTGATTTGAGGGAGTATCTAAGGAGCAGGTGATTTTTCCTTCTCCAATGCACACCTTTTTAAACCCCTGCCCGCAACTGAGAACAACGCAGCCCCGTGCCTCATGAGAGGCTCGGGGACGGGAGGCGGAAACATGATACGGATTTATACCATCAGCGGCTACGAGGAAGTAGGTAAAAATATGACCGCCGTCGGCTACTCCGATGGCAAAAAGGAAGAGATCGTTATAATCGACGTTGGAATAAGACTCGACCGCGTTCTCATCCATGAGGACGTTAACATCCAGGAGTTCCCCACCAAAGAGCTCCAGAGGCTTGGGGCGATTCCCGACGATTCTATTATACGGAACAAGCGCGTCGTTGCCATAGCCTTAACTCACGGACACTTGGATCACATCGGGGCGATAGGGAAGATAGCGCCCCACTACCCTGACGTTCCCGTTTACGGAACCCCCTACACGATAAAGCTTGCCAAGAGCGAAGTTAAGAGCGAGAAGTATTTCGACGTAAAAAATCCCATGTACGAGACGGAATTCGGTGAAATAGTGCAGGTAAGCGAGAACCTCGCGATAGAGTTCGTCCGCTCAACTCATTCAATCCCTCAGGCGGCTATGGTGGTCGTTCACACGCCGGACGGTGCCGTCGTCCACACCGGCGACTTCAAGTTCGATAACAACAACCCCCTGGGTGAGAGACCCGACTACAAGCGCCTTAAAGAACTTGGCAAAGAGGGCGTTAAAGTCCTCATACCTGAATCAACTCGCGTTGGAGAGCCGACGAAGACTCCAAGCGAGGCAGTTGCACAGATGCTCCTTGAGGACTTCTTCCTCTACGAGGGGATGGAAGCTGATGGGCTCATAGCGACGACTTTCGCAAGTCACATCGCCCGACTTCAGGAGCTAATCTGGATAGCCAACAGGATGGGCAGGCAGGCCGTCTTCATAGGTCGCTCCCTGGCCAAGTACACAGGGATAGCGAAGCAGCTCGGACTTATAAAGATGAAGGGATCCAGGGTTCTCAGGAGCCCCACTGCAATAAAGAAGGTTCTCGCAGAGGTCTCGCAGGCGAGGGAGAACTACCTACTCATCGTCACCGGCCATCAGGGCGAACCGGGAGCTGTGCTAACGCGGATGGCAAACGGAGAGCTCTACGACATTGGAAAGCGCGACACGGTAGTGTTTTCGGCCGGAACGATACCGAATCCCCTCAACAGGGCCCAGCGTTACATCCTCGAAACCAAACTCCGGATGAAGGGCGTGAGAATGATCAAGGACATGCACGTTTCAGGCCACGCGAGCAGGGAGGATCACCGCTACCTCATAAGGATGCTTAACCCGGAGAACATCGTTCCTGCCCACGGCGAGTTTCAGATGCTCACACAGTACGCGGAGCTGGCCGAAGAGGAGGGCTACCTCATTGGCAGGGACGTCTTCGTTTCGAGGAACGGCTACACCGTCGAGATTGAATGAAAGGCCAAAAAACTGATAAAGGTTTTCGTCCTTTTTCCCTTCAGCTTTAGATTCAGGTGGGGTGGTAACATGACTGACTACAATGAACTCTTCACGCGGATCAGAAAACTAGCAGGGGATGTCGATAAAATTATCCTCGAACTCGTTCCCGAAAAAGAACCAAAGACCCTTTACGATGCCGCCAGGCACTATCCCCTCGCCGGTGGCAAGAGGGTTCGCCCCTTCGTCGTTCTGCGGGCAACGGAGGCCGTCGGTGGCGACCCAGAGAAAGCCCTATACCCAGCGGCCGCCGTCGAGTTCATCCACAACTATTCGCTGGTTCACGACGACATAATGGATATGGACGAACTTCGCAGGGGAAGGCCAACCGTCCACAAGGTTTGGGGAATTAACATGGCCATCTTGGCTGGCGACTTACTGTTCTCAAAGGCCTTCGAGGCGGTAGCTAAGGCCAAAGTAGACCCAGATAAGAAGGCGAGAATCCTTGAGGTTCTCGTGAAGACCTCCAATGAGCTCTGCGAGGGTCAGGCTTTGGACATAGAGTTTGAGACGAGGGACGAGGTAACGGTTGACGAGTACCTCAAGATGATTAGCGGAAAGACAGGGGCGCTCTTCGACGGCTCGGCAACGATAGGTGCAATCGTCGGGACTGACAATGAGGAGTACATCCAAGCCCTCTCGAAGTGGGGAAGGAACGTGGGAATCGCCTTCCAGATATGGGACGACGTGCTCGATTTAATAGCCGACGAGAAGAAGCTCGGAAAGCCCGTCGGGAGCGACATAAGGAAGGGCAAGAAGACGCTCATAGTCAGCCACTTCTTCCAGAACGCAAGCGAGGATGATAAGGCCGAATTCCTCAAAGTCTTCGGCAAATATGCAGGAGACGCCAAGGGCGACGCGCTCATTCACGACGAGAGGGTAAAGGAAGAAGTCGAGAGAGCCATCGAGCTTCTGAAGAAGTACGGCAGCATCGACTACGCCGCTCAGTACGCCAAGGACCTCGTGAAGGAAGCCAATGAGGCGTTAAAGGTTCTCCCTGAGAGCGAGGCTAGGAGAGATTTGGAGCTTCTGGCTGAGTTCTTAGTTGAGAGGGAGTTCTGATCTTGTCCTTATTTTTGTACTGGAGTTAATGGACGAGTGAGAGTGCCCTTCAGCTTCTTCTCGGGTAGTGGGATACGATCAAGTCCCGGTTTCTCTTCGCTGGTTTACTGTGGTTACTATGTATAAGAAAAATTTATAAACACTTAAACCAGTGGTTCAACGTAAAACAATATTGGGGGTGAGCCTATGAACTGGAAGTTTTTAATTGCAATCTCTTTGGGGTTGTTGATAATAGGATTAGGCCACGCTGGTGCGCTGAGTTCCCCCGATTCTAAACCAGCTCCGTCACTTCCACCGCACAAGGAAAAGCCCAGTCCAACTCCTCCTAGGATAGGGGGAGGAATCGTAGTAAAAACATTCACCGGTTCCTCTAGCATAGCCCAGGCCAAGAGCTTTCTGAACCAGTATTGGGGCAAGCTAACCCTCCGGCTGAACCTCAACGAGTTTCAGAACGTTACTTTTGTTGGGATAGCACTGCGCCCCCTGCCCTCAGGAGCGTATGCGCCGCTGTACTACTTCGGACGGGTAGGGGAGTGCCCCGCTGACCTTCTCAAGAGGGCCTTTTACACAGAGCTCAGCGCCTTTGAGAACATCCCCCTTGAGGTTAAGGGATCCCTCGCTGACGAACCCGGGAGGAACTGGAAGTACATAGGTGCCGTCAGGTCGATAAGGACATCTAGGGAGATAAGAGTAACAACGAGCATATGGACCGAGGAAAAAGCCACCGTTTACAACGAGTTCGGGGCCGAGTTTTGGGTGACCTATGGAACCAGCGGGCAGTACGTTTACTACGCCTACCTGAGCCATGAGGGTAAGGTCCCCACGAAAGCATCTGGAAATCTTAAGGTTGCGGTGAAGAATGTTACAGAGAGCGTAAAGGTGCTCAACTCGAAGGATGCGTTCATTGGAGTCGGAAGTTTCAGGCCAGAGGGTAGCGGCTCAACATCTCACTCCACTGTTACTTGGGGTCTGAACGTTGGCTTTGGGGTTGATAGCACTGGGAGGCCCCTGCCAAACGCCCAGGCAGGCTTTACCGAGAGCCACTCCACGGCCCTGAGCTTCAAATGGTACACCGACGATGTGGATCCAAACTCGGAGGTGCATTTCAACTTCTACGATCTTGAGGAGAGAGGATTTATATTCAGCCATCCGGCATGGGGGAAGATATTCATTGCCCATCCCGCGGTTGTGGTTCACGTTGATCCGGGAGTTACGTTCCACTTGGCGAAATTGAAACTCAAGGCAGAGGCCCTCTTCCACTATGGGGCAGTCATCGATTCCCCCTTCAGCGGAACCTACATAACGAGGCATGACGTCGAGGCTCCGCCAATTGAGTTTACGGTTGAGATGTACCCATGGTTCATAAACGAACCTTGAGCTCAGCAAGCTCAGCGCTTTGCACTCAGCCATCCCACTGGGGGATGCTCTGCCCCTATCTTCCACTTTTCGTAGACTTCATCCCACTTCCTCAAAAGCTCGGCGCGCTTTTCCTCGTCCTCTATCCGTGCCACGTACTCGCGAGGAATATATGCGAGGTAGTGTGGCAACTTAGGCTCGAAGGTCCCGCTCCTGATTATTCTACCACCGGCCCGCTCAACGAGCGCCTTGAGCTTCTCAATCGTCGGGTAATGAAGGTCGGACGCGGAAGCGTTCGAGCATTTCAACGTGGAGCCCATCAGAAGGTAAGGGTGGTTCGTTCCGGCGCGGGATTTTTGAAAGGACGTCTTTTTTGAAAGTTTCCTCGCTAACGGGCATGGAAAACACCAAAAAAGGCCTTCTATTTAAGGTGTTTTCGGAGAAAAGGTCTTATAAGTTGGGGAAAAATTAATGGTAGATTTGAAAACTTTGTATTTTGCGGTATTTATATCCACCACAGCAATATTGCTACTACAATTGCTTCTAAGAGGAATATTCCCTCGAGAACAAAAATGAACTTGCGACCTTGTCCATAGAATGTTGGTGGATCTCTACGCTTGATTATTCCCTCTACGAATTCACAATGGTCTTTTTTCAGTCCATCGTAGTACCGGGGAGGATATAACTTTAAATCCTCGTTACTGAGACCCAATCTTACTCTAAGCCTGTTCATCGTATACGCTTTATCTAAGAACCTTCTGTAACGATATTCGAATATATGGACAGTGTAGTAAGTTATAGGGATGCTTAGAATTGGTATTAAAAGAGAAACAAATACTATAATCATCTTGGGCAGAACGGCATTTCCTGAGTCATGCTGGAGGTATGGAATTGAGAATTGATAAACTAAGTAGTTGTATGCTATTAACAAGAACCCCATAACCGTTAAGTACATTCTTATCGTTTCCCATTGCCAGTCTATGTTAGCTAGCATCTCCCTAGAAGTGACGTCCCATTCTTTTAGAAGTATCTCCTGGCTAGGTACCCTTTCATCCATAAACACACATTGAGTGAAAATTTTTATAACCTTTTCGTTGGCATGTTATGGAGTTACAAGAAAGAGTTGTGAAAAAGGTAAGAGAAGATTTAACTAGCTCTCACTCCACAAACACAGCAGGCTTCAGCGGCATCGCCTGCCTCTTCTTTCCTCCCTTATCTTCTTCGGGGTTGATTATCAGCTCGACGCCGAGCTCCTTCTCTATGAAGTCCTTGGCTTCCCTCAGCGCCTTCTCTTCGTCTATGCGCTTGACCTCGAAGGCCCTCTCCTTTATAAGGCGCTGTATCAGCTTGCTTATCTCCTTGCCGTGCTCCCTCATCTCCGGGTCCTTCATCAGCTCTGCCATCGCCGACTTGAAATCCCTCTTCTCGGCAACGACCTCAACGACCTTCCACTTCCACTCAGGGGCTGTATAAACGTAGACCCTCTCCGCCTTCTCTATCTTAGCAACGCGGATTATCTCCTTGACGTCCTCGATGAAGGCCTTGACGAACTCTTCCTCCGCTTCAACAGTCTCGTCCCACCACTCGGGGACTGGCTCTGGCCACTTCGCCAGGCTCACGAAGCTCTCTCCGCCCAGCTTCTCCCAGAGCTCCTCGCTGATGTGTGGCGTGAAGGGCGCCATGAGCCTGACCCAGACGTCGGCGAGCTTTCTAAGGACGAAGCGCTTTGCCTCGTCGTTCCTGCCCTCGGTTCTGCGCATGTACCAGCGCAGGTCGTTGAGAACGGTGTAGAACGCCCACTGGACGGCGGTCCTCGTCCTGAACTCCTCAAGGGCCTTGGTGGTTCCCTCGATGGCCTTGTTGAGCCTGTGGAGCATCCAGCGGTCAATGGCTTTGAGCTCGACGCCCTCTTTGGCTTCATAGCTTGAGAACTCACTTATCAGCTCGTAGAAGCGCTCGACCTGCCTGCGGAGCTTTCCGACCTCCTTCCTGCGCCAGTCGAAGTCGCTGTCGTGCTCAGCAAGGCCCATTATGTAGAGCCTCACAACATCCGCCCCGTTCTCCTCGATTGCATCTATGAAGTTCAGCACGTTGCCCTTGCTCTTGCTCATCTTCTGACCCTCGAGCGTTCCAAAGCCGTTCACAGCTATGCCCTTGGGCCAGTGTTCGCGCCTGAATATCGCCACGTGGTTGAAGATGAAGAACGTCAGGTGGTTCGGGATGAGGTCTTTGGCTGAACAGCGCCAGTCGAGCGGATACCAGTACTCGAACTCCTCCTTCATCTCGTGGATTATCTCGGCTGGAATCCCAGTCTTCTCGGCAAGCTCTTTCTCCTTCTCCTCGCTGAAGTCCTCACGGAAGATGTAGTCGAAGAACTCCCTCGTGAGCTTCTCGGGGTCGAGTCTGCCCTCCTCGCGGAGCTTATTTATGTGCCTGCTTATCGTGTAGTAGGCCATGTAGATTGTCGAGTCGCTCAGGCTCTCGATGACCCACTCCGGGTCCCAGGGCAGGGGCGTTCCAAGGCCGACCTTCCTCGCGCAGGCCTTCTTGTCGAGCCAGTCTATTACAGCCTCGAACTGCGCGCGCCTGCTCTCGGGATAAATCGTCATTCTGGCGAGCGCTTCCCTCGCCTTCTCCTTCCACTCGGGGTTACCATAGTCTATGAACCACTGGTCGTGGATTATCTTGATGACGGCCTGGTTGCCGAAGCGCGAGATAACGGGCTTCTCCGCGAACTCGTACATTATCTCCGCTATTCCCTTCTCCTGGAGCTCCTTGGCTATGAGCTCTTTGACCTCCTGGACGGGCTTGCCTTTGTAGGGCTCAACCTTGAAGATTCCCTTGTGGTACTCTGCCTTGTAGATGTTCTTGGTGGCCTCTTCGAGCTTTTCCCTGTCCCTCTGGCTCTTCACGCCAAGCCTCTCTGCTTCCTCAACTGCCGGGAACTCGCCGTAGCCCTCAAGCTCTATCAGCGAGATGTAGGTGATGTCCTCTAAGACGCGCGGGTCTATGTCGAACTTGAGGAGCAGTTCGGTTTCCTTCTTCAGGTCTTCGAGGGCTATGTGGTCAAAGGGAGCATGCGCTGGAACGCTCATGACTACTCCCGTCGCGTTGTCCGGGTCAACGAACTCCGCGGGCAGGATAATGACCTCGTCGCCCGTTACTGGGTTCTTCACGTATTTTCCTATGAGCTTCTCGCCCTTGAACTCCTCGATGACCTCTATCTCTCTGTCCTGGAAGGAGAGCTTGTAGGCCGCTTCTTTGCTGATTATCCAGGTCTCTTCCCTATTCCCGCGCTTGACCTTTGCCTTGACGTAGGTAGCGTTGGGGTTGAGCCACATGTTGGTTACTCCATAGACGGTCTCCGGTCTGAGCGTCGCCGCCGGAAGGTAGATTTTCTCGCCGTTCTCTTCTAAGATGAACTTGATGATGACGTACTCAAGAATCTGGACGTCTTCGCCTTCCATTATGTCGTGGTCGCCGAGGGGAGTTCCTACTACCGGGTCCCAGCGGACGCGGTGGGCACCCTTAACGACTAGCCCCATGTCCTTGAGCGTCCAGAACTGCCACTCCACGAACTTGCTGAAGGGCGGGAAGAGACTGGTAGTGTGGAACTCGCGCGTCCAGTCAACTGAAAAACCTGCCCTGATGAACGTCTCCTTCGCGGCCTTCATGAAGTACTTGACGATTTCCTTCGGGTCCTCGAACTTCCAGAGAATATCCTCGGGCACCTTGTAGACGTCGCGGTAGATGTGTATGGTTTTGGGGTCGCGGTTCTTTATGCGCTCTGCTATGCCCACTATCGGAGCCCCTGTGATGTGCCAGGCCATTGGAAACAGCACGTTGTAGCCCTGCATGCGCTTAAAGCGCGCTATGACGTCGGGAATCGTGTAGGTTCTCGCGTGGCCGACGTGGAGGTGGCCTGAAAGGTACGGGAAGGCGACGGTGATGTAGAACTTCTTCTCCTTGGGCTTCGCCTTCCTGTCGGGCTCGAAAACCCTCTCCTCAAGCCAGCGCTTCTGCCACTTCTCCTCAATGGCCTTGAAGTCTACTTTCATGTCCAAACCTCCTCAAGGTTTTTCCAAAAGAGCGGGAGTCCAGAATAGGGGGGTTATCGGTAAAATCAGACACCGATGTGATTCCAGCGGAGAAGACACTCCCCCCTCATCGGCATCGGTGCGAGTAACGGCTTTGGGTATTTAAGGTTTTTGGAGAAAAAAGAGAAAATCAGAGGTTCCTGACTATGAAATCCTCAACCTCGTGGAGCAGCTTGAGGCCGAGCTCTATGTGAACCTTTGCGCTTGGGTCTCTTCTCTTGGCCAATTCAAAACCAGCTCTGAATTCCTGAGCTGCCGCCTTTAGCTTGATCTCAGCTCCTCTTGTATTGATGCCTTTACGCTTGAGTTTTTCCAGGCCCTTGGTTGCCTCTTTGAGCCGCTCCCGAATTTCCTTCCCAAACGCCCTGAGATCTTTGAGCTTTTCCTTGATTTTCTTCTCCCTGGCTTTCTTTAGGACATGTTTAACGGTAATTTGAAACTCCCTGATGGTCTTCCTCTCCTCGAACAGGAGTGTCACTGCCCCAGTGTAGTTGCCTGCCTCGCTCATCTCCTTGACTCTGTCGTAGAGCTCCTCGAAGTTTGATAGCCTTTCCTGGAGTAGTGTCACGTTGTGGGCAGTGCCGTTGATGTGGGCGAGTACGTTTTCCATGAAGGTAATGGCCTTCTGGCCCCTCTTCAGGAACCCGTTTACTATCTTTTCGGCGTTCGTGTAGGCCAGACCTTCCCTGAGCTGTTTAAGCTCTTCGTCAAGTTTCATCCTGAGATCCTTTGCCGCTTTGAGATCTTCCTCGGCCTTTGTAAAATTCCTCTCCTTAAGATCCAGCATCACGAGTTTGTATGCCTCCCTGGTCTCGTTGAAAAGCTCCCAAGCGGGAGTGGTGTTCATTCCTGCCTGATCACACTTGATTATTATCCTCCTCGCGTTCCTGAGGTAATCCTCTACGCGCTCAACTGAAACCCTGACCCGCTCCCTGAACTGCCTCATGCTCCGGAGAACAATCTTATACTGGTGCATCGCCAATATTCCTTCCGTAACTGCTTCGGGGTAGTCCCCACTCCTGTAAGCTTCCTCCATTCTTACCCGGTATTCCTCGGCGAGCCGGTACCTCTCCATTATGTTTGCGTTTTCGGGCAGGCTCATGTTCTCCAACACGGACGTCATGTTGTGGAGGCGCTCAACTATCGAAACTATCCTATGGGCCAGCTCCTCTTCTGGCGTTGTGTTCGTTGGGCTCTGTTCTGTTATCGCTGGGGTAGGGGAGGTGGTGCTTGCCGAGCCAAGCCCTAAGGGCACTATAGACAGTACCAACACCACCGAGAGGAGGAGGGCCGTCCACCGTCTCATGGGCATCACCGTTGAGAACTGCGTTGAACTCCTATTTTAGGAACCCGGTGGAGAACGTTTGAAACGAGGGTTCCAAAACATTAAAGACCCGTGAGAGGGATTTTCTAGTTTTGAGAGGAATATCCTGGCGATCTTGAAAATAGGAACTTTAAGAAACGGATAAGACGGAATCAAAGAAGGATAAGCTCCCTGTCGGATCTGGTCAACCTCCGGCCCCTGCCGTCCACAACGGCCACGTCATCCTCTATTCTAACGCCTCCCAGCCCTGGAACGTAGATGCCCGGTTCGATCGTAAAAGTCATACCCTCTCCGAGCACAACGTCGCCATCAGGGCCTATGTACGGCTCCTCGTGCACCTCAAGGCCAAGTCCATGACCGGTTCTGTGGGGAAAGTATTCACCGTAACCAGCTTTGCTGATCGCTTCTCTCGCCGCAGAGTCAACTTCCCTTGCCATTACTCCCTCCCTGACGGTTCGGAACGCCTTTTCCTGGGCTTCCCTAACGGTCTCGTATATCTCGACGAGCCTTTCATTGGGTTTGCCGATGGCTATCGTTCTCGTTATGTCAGAGCAGTAACCCCTCCATCTGGCCCCGTAGTCGAGTATCACCATATCGCCTTTTCTCAGCTTCCTCTCCCCCGGCTCATGGTGAGGATTTGCGGCATTCTCACCGCTCGCCACTATTGGTTCGAAGGAAATCCCGTCCGACAGCTCCCTTATCCTCAGCTCGATCTTTAAGGCAAGCTCCCTCTCACTTATCCCGAGTAGGTCCCAAGTTAAGAGCTCATCGAAAACCCTGTCCACGACCTTTGCGGCGTGCTCCATTAGTTTGATTTCCTTCTCATCCTTCCTCATTCTGAGCTCCCTAATGACCTGACTCAGCGGATGTAGCTCAAAGCGGCCGTTCCCCAGCTTGAGAATGTTTATCAACCAGTCTGCCCTCATGGTGTTTTCAACGAGCAACCTGCCGCCAGAAAGTTTCAGCTCGCCGAATATCCACGAAAGCTTGTGATATGGGTTTTCCCCATCACTCCAGAAAGTGACTGGGAAGTTCGAGATCTGGTTCCTGTACATGGCCGGGGCGAGGAGGTGGTAGGCACCGTCCGAACTGATGACGAGGAGTGTCGGTCTCTCACCAGTTTCGTGAAGGTTGAAGCCAGTCAGATAGTAAAAGTTCGCCCCCGGGCTTACTATTGCCCCATCGAACCCGGCATTTTCCATTTCTAAGATGAATCTCTCAAGTCTCAAAGTCATCACCGGAGGGGGTAGCCGCCTGGAATTAAAAACGTTCCGCGAGCCTGTGCACGATGTAACCGAGGATTATCCCTGTGAGCGCGTCCCAAACCCAGTGCTCAGCCAGAAGAACTGTGGAAACTGGAGTCAACACAGGAATTAAAGCCAGCAGCATAGAGAGTTTATCCTTTCTCCTCACGAGTGCCAAGAAGCTCAAGGTATCGATAGTGCAGTGGGGAGATGGGAGAACGAACTCTGGCCTCGCTTGCCATCCCGGAGGTGGGTACTCCCTAGGCAAGTCAGTATAAACAAGGTGGGGCGGATAGACGTGTGCTATAACGAATATAACACTCATGATCAGAAACGCCAGAAGGTAGCCCTTCCCGAGTTTTTCCGCTTCCCCAGGGTCACGGATGAGAAGGTAGAGGGCCGTTCCAAGCATGATCCCAGTGAAACCCATCCTGTATAAGGTGTCCATCAGGAGATAAAGTGCTCCGTGGGACTCAGTCCAGAGAAGCAGCTTGAGGACGAAGTCGTGAGAAGTTCCGGGAAGCTTCAGCAACAGATCAGTGTAGTTGACGCTCCAGCGGCCAAGCGCCGGATAGATCAAACTGTAGAGATTCCAGTAGGCGTAAGCAAGAATGATGAGGAACATCGCCCTGAGTCTCGGGGTGCCCTTTTTGTTGAGGAAAGTTTCCTTCCCGAACATGTTTTTCACAGCTGTGAAGAGACCGCAAGATTTATAAATTCACCCAATGTTCCCTACATTGGGTCGAGCCGCCGTAGCTTAGTTGGTAGAGCGCCGGACTGTTAATCCGGCGGTCCCCGGTTCGAATCCGGGCGGCGGCGCCATCAGTGGGCCCGTAGCTCAGCCTGGTCAGAGCGCGCGGCTCATAACCGCGTGGTCGGGGGTTCAAAGCCCCCCGGGCCCACCAGTACAAACTTTTCTCGATGAGAAATTTGATCAAAATGGCATAGCCTTTAAAACAGCTATCCTTGGTTTTGGTTGCTCTTAATTGGCTTGTTTCACTATTTTCACTATTGAGATTAAACCCCGAGATTAAACCCTGCCGAGAATCTCCCCTTCAACCTCCGAATCACTCAGGAGAACAAGAACGAGAGCAGAGAGGAAGAAAAGAGCAGCACCTTGGGGCAGAACACCGAGCATCATCCAGAGTATCGAGAAAATGAGATCGACAAAGGATAAATACTTTCCCAACCCTATGCTCCATTCCTTCCCGCTGTAAATCCCCCACCCGAGGAGGGCGTGGATCCCACCAACGAAAACAGCCCCGACCAACTGCAGGGGATACTCCATTGAGAGAACCCCTATTCCAACGAAGTAGAGGGCCATAAGAGAAAAAGACATCATGACGGCCGTTTTTGGCCGGGGGAGGAGCTTCATGGTATCACCTCACAGTTTCCCAGCCATCATTAGAATGCCTACTAAGATGAAAAATGCCCCCGCCCCCTTGTGTATTACCTCCTGAGGCAGGAGTTCACCCAGCTTCTCACCCACAACGGCTCCGAGGAAATTGATCAGTGCCAGCCCTATTATCGCCCCGGCAAATGCCTTCCTCCACCCGTACTTGGTTGCAAAGGCCATAGTTGCCAGCTGGGTTTTATCTCCGAGCTCCGCCAGAAATACCATCACGGAAATGTAAATTAGAGGATCCAAAGGGCTCACCTCACAGCTTTTCAAGGGCCCTTCTCATTCTCTCCATAGCCTCGATCAGCTGTTCTTTTTTCGTTGCGTAGCTTATCCTGATCCATCCCTCGCCGTGTTTTCCAAATGCTGTTCCCGGGATTACCACGACGCCCGCGTTCTCAAGGAGCCACTCGGCAAAGTCCTCGCTGCTCATATCAAGCTCGGGATCTATCTTTGCCCACACATAAAAGGCTCCCTTTGGCCTGAAGGGCTCAATGTGCGGCATTTCGTTCAGGTAGCGAAGAGTCAGTTTCCTTCTCTCGGCGTATATCTTTCTCATGTTTTCGACTGCTTCCCAGCTCCTCTTGTCCCTCAGGGCTGTTATGCCCGCGATCTGGATAAATGAGGTAACGTTTCCAATAATGTACGCATGAAGCTTTATCATATCCTTAATGACCTGTGGGGGAGCTATGGCGAAGCCCAGTCTCCATCCAGTCATAGCGAACGTCTTGGAAAAGCTGTTCGCAAGTATTGTGTTGTCCGGGGCATACTTTATCATCGGATAGTGCCGCGCCCCCTCATAGAGAAAGTGCTCATAGGGTTCGTCGCTGAGGATATAGATGTTGTAATCCTCCGCTATTTGAGCTATGGCCTTTGCAGTCTCCTTATCGAGGGTCGCACCAGTTGGGTTGTTTGGGTAGTTTATGACTATCATTCTTGTGCGCTTGGTTATCAGTTCAACGAGCTCGTCGGGGTCGATTCTAAAGCGGTTCTCCTCACGCAGGGGAATACGGATTATCCCAGCCTCCGATATCTTTGCGTCCTCAACGTAGCAAACGAAAGCGGGATCTGGAATTATGACATCGTCGCCCTCCTCGAGAAGGGATTCGAAGGCAAGATATGTCGCTTCGTAGGCGCCGGCGGTGACTAGAATACTATCAACATCGACGTCTATCTTGTAAAACTCGCGATAATACTCGGCTATGGCCTCCCTGAACTCTGGGATACCTGCGTTGGGAGTATAGTGGGTATAACCCTCATCGAGAGCTCTTTTGGCGGCCTCCTTTATGACTTCGGGTGTGTCAAAATCGGGCTCGCCGATTCCGAGTGAGATAACGTTTTCCATCTTTCTTGCCTTTTCGAAGAGCTCCCTGATCTTCGATCTCTGTATGAGATTGATCCTGCCAGCCAGGAAGTATTTTCTTTTCTTGTATTTCATGGAGATATCACCCCGGCATTCGAAGTCGAAACGGGCTCCTTATAAAGTTTAAGGGGTTTTGTTTCAGAGCGCTTCCACCAAGGCGGATTTCTCCATCAGGGGTTTCAGCTTCTCTGGATCGCAGTGAACTGGGTTTGCCTTTCTCAATCCCAGCTCCTTGAGTTTTAATTCGGGATCCCCTCCATCAAATATGACCAAGTAGTTGAGGCCCTCCTTTATTCCATTCTCTTTGATCGCGTCCTTTATCTGGAGCCTTCCCGAGAGCCTGAGCAACAACTCTCCCCCAAGGGTCTTTGCACGGTTCGTTCCCCTTTGAAAAGCTCTCAAAGCCAGTACAGCAGCGTGCACAACGGCCTCATAGCAGGGAGCGCTAACGATCTGCACGTCTCCTCCAATCTTGGGGACGATCTTTTCAGCCTCCCTCACTTTCACTGCTATTACCTCGAAACCCCCCATTGTCCTCCCCCGCCATCCATACGGGGCTCCACTTATAACGGTTGTCGCCTCCAGCTGAGGGTATCCAAAATATTTATTGTATTTCTAAATTTTTTCTAAATTTTTTCGTGATTTTTAATATGTCAATATTATTAACAAGGCGCAAAGTATTTAACTACTTAAAGCACTAACTAAAGTAGCGACCCACTGCCATGGGTGGTACAGCGTATGACAAAGATGCGCATCATAAGCGTTCAAGTGCCCCAGAGTTTTGTTAACGCCATGGACCAGCTCGTCAGACGCGGTGTTTACCCCAACAGAAGCGAGGTTATCAGAGCCGCACTCAGGGAGTTCCTCAAAAAAGAAATGAGCACCGAGCTACAAGGGGACGAGGTTCCTGAATATATAATCAAATAACTCCGGAGAGGGGGTAAGGAATATGGTGTTTAAGCTCCTGGAGCAGGCCGGAATAAAACTGGACCTTGATGAGGGCAAGGAAGTGGAGAAAAAAGCGGACTTTTTTGGCGAGGATTTTGACGACTTCATCAAAATAGCCATCGTTGGTGTTGGTGGTTCAGGTAACAACACTATAACCAGACTCTATGAGCTCGGAGTTGAGGGGGCCGAGCTTATAGCCATGAACACCGACGCCCAGCATTTGGCGAGGGTGAAGGCCCATAAAAAGCTCCTTCTTGGAAGGGAGATAACTCACGGAAAGGGTTCCGGCGGAGACCCAAGGATAGGATACAAAGCCGCCGAAGCAAGCGCCCACGAGATAGCAAAGACAGTTGGCGACGTGGATCTCGTCTTCATAACGGCTGGGATGGGTAACGGAACCGGTACCGGTGCTGCCCCTGTCGTGGCAAAGGTAATAAAGGAACACGCTAGGAACAGCGGGCGCTTCCGTGAGCCCTTGGTTGTAAGCGTTGTAACGTTTCCCTTCAAGACCGAGGGAACGGTTCGCCTCGAAAAGGCCCGCGCCGGGATTAAGGCTCTCCTCCAGTACTCGGACACTGTGATAATCATCGAGAACGACAAGCTCCTTAAACTCGTCCCCAACCTGCCGATAAGCGCAGCCTTCCGCTTCGCCGATGAGATAATAGCCAGAATGGTCAAAGGGATAACCGAAACGATAAAGCTTCCGTCCATGGTGAACATTGATTTCGCCGACGTTTACAGCGTTATGAAGGACGGTGGGGCTGCACTCATAGGTATAGGGGAGAGCGACTCTAAGAAGAGGGCCGTTGAGGCCGTCAAGGCTGCCCTCGAGAACAAGATGCTCGATGTCAAGTTCGGTAGCGGTAACAAAGCACTTGTCCACTTTACCGTCGGTCCTGACGTGAACCTCGGTGAGATCAACGAGGCGATGGAAGTTGTGTACAACAACCTCGGAGCCAAGTCCGAGATCAAGTGGGGTGCCCGCGTCGATGAGGACATGGGTAAAGTGGTCAGGGCAATGGTAATAATGACCGGCGTTGAAAGCCCACACATACTGGGTGGTGAGACTGCATTAATAGCAAAGTCGGACTCAGTTGTAATCCCCGAGCCTGAGCCGTTCCCCTTCGCGGAGAAATCGAAGTCCTCGAAAGACCTCTACGCCATAATCGCGGGCAAAGAGAAGCCCTCTGCCAAGATCGATGACGAGCGCAAGAAGATCATTGAAAAGATACTCTCCGGCATCGACGAGTTTTGATCAATTCTTTTATTTAATTGCATAAGGTTTTTATCTTTTGAATTCCAAACCTGACCGGTTAAACTTAGAGAGCGGGTGGTAGTATGGCCGTTGTAATCAGTGTGGCCAACCAGAAGGGAGGAGTTGGAAAGACGACCCTCACCATGAACCTCGGCTACGGCCTCGCAAGGGCCGGTAAAAGGGTTCTTCTCATCGACGTTGATCCACAGTTCAACCTCACTTTCGGCCTTATCGGCATGGACGTCCTCAAGTACGGGAACAACAACGTTGGAACCCTGATGAGCCGGGAGAGCAGCGTTGAAGATGCGATAGTCGAAGTGACTCCAAACCTGCATCTCATACCGAGCCACCTCAACCTCTCGGCCAAGGAAATCGAGATAATTAACGCCTACAACCGCGAAAGACGGCTTGTAAAGGCGATAGCGCCGGTTCTACCCGACTACGACTATGTTCTAATAGACAATCCTCCGAGCATGGGCATCTTTCTCGTGAACTCCCTCACAGCCTCTGACTACGTTCTCATTCCCCTCGAGCTCAGCTACTTTGGCGTCATTGGGATGCAGCTCATGTTCAACCTCATGGCAATGATAAGGGAGGAAACGAACGAAAACCTAACGCTAATGGGTCTAGTGCCCAACAAGTTTACCCGCCAGACCAAGGTGCCCCAAATGAGGCTCAAGGAACTCAAGGAAGCCTATCCCGACGCGCCAATCCTCACAACGATCCCCAAAGCGATAGCCCTCGAGAAAGCCCAAGGGGAGGGCCTTAGCATATTTGATTACGAACCAGACGGGCGTGCCGCCCGGGCCTTTGAGAAGCTGACCGAAGAGGTGATTTCAATTGCCGAGGGAGAGTAAAATTCCCAAACTGTTTTCCGGTTCGGTTGATGACCTGACAAAACCTTCCAAGCCTAAAAAACAGAAGGAGAGGTCAGATCTCAAATCCCAGAAAAAGCAGAAAACCCTCTACATAAGCCTTGACATAAATCGGAAGCTGATAGAGCTCTACGGGGAGGAAGGCAGGAGACAGAGCATAATAGTTGAAGATGCCGTCAACCTCTACTACTACCTCCGCCTCGCCCTCGGAGAGAAGAAATTCGAAGAGCTCATGAGCGCCGTTAGAAGGGAGGATCCTGACTTTCTCAGGGAGTACATGGAGAAGTTCCGGCTTTAATCACTCGCAGAACTCTTCGACTATTCTCCTTATTATTTTGGTGGTCTTTGCCCTGTCGCTTTTGTAGAGGTAAGGAACCCTTATCACCTCCGCCTCTATCCCGTGCCTCTTCAGCTCCTCCTTGAGCTTCTCGCAGTTGAAGTTCTGATCGGGGCCAATGGCTATCACGTCTGGGTTTATGCGCCTGACGAGCTCAAAGTCTATCCCGCCCGGGGAGCCGATGTAAACCTCGTCTACGTATCTTATCGCCCTCAAAAGCTCGGCCCTGTCCTCAGCGGGGTTTATTGGATTCCTCCGCTTGTTCCTCCTAACAGTCTCATCGTGGGCAACTATGACTACCAGCTCGTCGCCAAGCTCTTTAGCCTGCTTCAAAAAGTGAACGTGACCGACGTGGAGGATGTCAAAGACGCCACCGACAAGAACGCGGATTTTCCTGCCCTTTGATGGCCCACTCATCTCATCCCACCGTGACGTTCCAGATTTTATCCTTGGCGTGGTGGATGTTCTTCACTGCCTTGCCCTTGGGCTTCTCCTTCATCGCCCTGCCGCCCATCAGGGCTATTCCGATGGCGAGGGGCCTTCCGTACTGCTCTTCAACGACGAAGACGAAGTCGCCCTCCTTGATGTTCTCATCGGCATCAACTATGCCCGCGGCCATGACGTCGGCGCCGTTGATGATGTAGGGAACCGCCCCCTCATCAACCACAACGCGTCTCGGCCACTTCCTCAAATCCTCTTCGTTGGAGAGCTCGTAGAGCGCTATGACGAGCGGGAAGATCAGGCCCCTTCTCCGTATGAAGAAGGGCTTTCCGTTGACAAGGAGGATTTCTGTGGTCTTGTCGAATTCAGCGACTTCAACGCGGTCCTTCTTGCTCAGCATCTTCCCGGCTATCTCCTCGCCAAAAATCTCGGCCATCTCGCGGATTATGGCCTTTACCTCCTTCTTGCTGAGGGGGTGCTTGACCTTCAGCTCCACGCTTTCACCTCCTCGTAAATTCGTCTCGCGCTTTCCCTCGGGTTATCGCTCGCGTAAATCGAACGACCCACAATGATGTAGTCCGCACCCGCCTTTAAAACCTCGCCCACCTTTCCACCCTGAGCACCGACGCCGGGGGTTATTACCTTAATCCCCGGCTTCAGCTTTGAGCGGATGTAACTCACGCGCTCCGGCCTTGTTGCCGGGGCTATAACACCGAAGGGCTCAAGCTGGTTGGCTAACTCTATCAGGCCGTCAGTCACAGGTTGAATGAACTCTCTTGCCCCCGGATGGCTCATCTCGACGACGATTATCGTCTTCCCAAGCTCCATAACCGCCCTAACGCTGTCGCTCCCGACGAAGCCGTGCGCTATGATGTAGTCTGAGCCAGCCTCGAAGACTTTGGAAGCTATCAGTCTGTTGGTGTTGGGAATGTCGGCGAGCTTGAGGTCGGCTATAACCGGAAGGCCTGTCTCTTCTTTGAGTTCTGGGATTATGCCCAGCCCAGAACCGATGAGGAGGGGCCAGTTCACCTTAATCGCCCAGAGGTAATCAGCTGTCTCGCGGGCTATCTCAAGGGCTCTCTCGCGCTCGTAGACGTCCAGAGCAAGAATTAAACTGCTCATCCCGTCACCTCACGAGTCCCTTGAGCTGTTCTGGGATTAGATCCTCCTTGAGAAAGAGGGCAACGTGATAGGCGCTTTTCATCGCATCGGCTGGATTCTCAGCCCACGTGACGACGACCATGTCCCCCTCTTCCGGCTTGAGAGCCGAGAGTCTTTCTGCAAGCTCAGGCATAGTCTCCCTTAGAGGACGACCGTCCTCAGGGAAGACAACCTCTCCGTTTTTAACGACGAGTATCATGGCGCCCTTGGCGAAGAACCTTATTGCCTCGTCCCTGAGTTCAATGCTTTTAAACTCCGGAGGATTCTTCACGATGATGGCGTAGGCGGGAAAGCCCTCGACTTTGCCCACCCTACAGACTTCAGAAAAGTGTTTCTCCAGCTCCTTCCCAAGTTCCCTGCCCCTCTCGCTCAGACTGTGTCCCCGCTGCGTTGATTGAATAAGTCCCAGTGATGAAAGTTTTCTCAGAATTGTTCTCACGCTTCCCTCCCCAAGACCGAGCAGCTCGGCCATGAACTTTCGTCCAACGGGTTCTTTCAAAAGGAACAGCGCGGCTATAATATCCTCAAGGCTGAACTCAGGATACGCTCCCCTCTTCCAGCTCATCCTCACCCACCGAGAAAAGTAGGAAAAGGGGGTTAAAAGTTTGCCGTCAGAGCCACCTCGGCTTCAGCCCGGCCCAGATGCGCATCTTCTCGTGGGCAATGATGCGCGGGATGTTGGGCATCTCCTTCGGTCCGGGGTTCTTCATGTAGAAGGCGTTGACCTCATAAACGGTTCCGAAGGCCTTCTTCTCGACGGCAATCTTTCCGAGCCTGACGAGGTCGACGAGCAGACCTGCCAAAGCAGGGCTGTCGTTTATCCTGCCTGTGATGACGAGTTCGTCGTGGGCGCCGTTGAATGAGACGTACTCGATGTGCATGGCGATGAACTTCTTGTCGCCGAGCGGCTCGAGGAAGCCGGTCGGCTTGATGTAGTGCGGGGCGTCGTAACCGAGGAGGTCCTTGACGATGGAGCTCTTGGTGAACTCCTTGCTCTTGTTGCGCTCCTTGTCGGTGAGAGCCAGGAAGTCCTGGTTTCCGCCGATGTTGAACTGAGCGATGTCGAGGACGTAGCGGTTCCTCTGGGCGAGGTGCGCGAGGACGTCGGCGGTAAGCGGGGTGGCACCGGTGGCACCGTCGTCGCCGAAGATAACGAGGTTGCTCTCCTTAGCGAGCTCGACGAAGGCCGGGTCGTTGGCTATAAGCGTTGGAATCGCGTTGACGAATGCTGCACCACCGACCTCCTTGGCGTACTTGGCGGCGGCATAGACGTAGACCTGAGTGGCCGTAACCCTGTCCTTCCTGTCCTCGGCAATGGCCTTCTCGAGCTCCTCCTTCTTCTCGAAGGGGACGAAGGCCTCGGTGGTGCAGACGTTAACGAAGACGTCTGGCTTAAGCTCCTTCCACTCGCTGACGAGGTGCTCAACGGCCTCGCTGAGGGTCATTTCATCGTCAAGACCGGTAGCCTCGAGCGGGAGGTTCCTGAGGCTTCCAAGGTGTATTCCCTTCCTGACGGTGATTCCCTTGAGGCTCTCCGGGGCCTCGGGGTCATAGGCCTTGACGACCTCGTAGAGGTCCTTTCCGACCTTGGCCTTGTCAACGTCGTAGGAACCAACGATTTCGATGTCCTTAATCTTAATCGGGAGCTCGTCCGCCAGCGGGACGCCGTAGGGCTCCATCTTTCCAGCCTTTATCTTCTCAAGACCGCTCGCGAATACGCTTGCAACGTATCCCTGGCCGAGTATAACAACCCTGACCATTTCACCCACCTCCTTTTTGCTGTTTCCAAAATATTTTATGGTGGTTAAATAGTTTTTGGTTGAAAATATACCACCTACTTTAAAGTCTAAGTGGGGAGCGCTTAATGTTCCCAAAGGTTTATAAGAAGCTTGATTCTAAAACAACAATGCGGGGTTATTCCGCTTTCTAAAATAAGCCCTCCGGGCCTTTGGGCTCGCTTTTGAAACCTTGGAGGGTGGTAGCCATGAGGGCAGGAGCACTGTGGTTGGTTGCACTGGTTATCTTTGGAGTGGTCGCCAGCGGTTGCATAGGCGGCGAGGAAGCGAAAACTTCTCAGACCGAGGTTCAGCTTACGGGCGACTTCACCAAGGACGTTGTAGAAATAGGGAAGGTTCTGGAGCAGAACGGTGTTAAAGAAGTCAAGTTCTCTGTCTGGGGTTCCGGTGATCCTAACAGCGTCATGAGGGTTTATGGAATAGTGGAGGCCGCAAGGAGAATAAACAAAATCTGGGCCGACAACGGAATCAACGTCAAGGTAGTGATAACCGACACCCACTACGTCGCCTCCTTCCAGGATGCCTACAAGGAGTACCTCAGCAAGCAGCCCCTCGGGCAGGCCGGGGACTTCTTCGTGAACAGTTACGCCTTCCTGCCGACGCTGGCGGACGAGGGCTACATACTCGACATAACCGACTACGCCAAAGCCTATCAGAGCGTTATCGACGACTTCTATCCGTCCCTGATTGAGGCCTCCAAGTTCAACGGAAAACTCTACGGCCTACCGCAGGACACGGAGGCGAGGCCACTCTACATAAGGAAGGACGTGGCCCAGAAGATAGGGTTTGACCTCAACGGCCTCGATGAGAAGGTGAAGAACGGCGAGTTCACCTGGAGCGACGTCTATTACTGGGCCAAGAAGGCCAAAGACGAGGGCGCCGCCGAGTGGGGCCTCATCCACAGGAAGGGCTCGGCTCACCCCGACCTGATACAGTTCATCTTCGCCTTCGGTGGAAAGCTCTACGACCCAAACACCGGAAAGCTGGTTCTCGACGTTCCCGCTGTATATAAGTGGCTCTACGTTGAGTGGAAGTTTGCCCGCGATGGCCTCCTTCCTGAGGACATAATGAGTTGGGACTGGGCCAAGCAGATACACCCGACGGTCGTCGAGGGCAGAACCCTATTCGATATAGGCGGAACCTGGTACTGGACAGAGTGGCAGACCAAGCAGTACTACGCCAAGGAGGGAACACCGAGGGGCCTGAAACCAGAGGAGGTAAAGGACTGGTTCTACTACACCCTCTTCCCCGCTGGAGAGAAGGGTAAGGAGCCGGTAACCCTCAGCCAGCCCTTCGTCTGGATGATAAACTCCAAGGCCGGCCAGCAGAACCCCAAGTACGACGAGCTCAAAGACGTTTACCACAAGCTCGCCTTCCTGATGCTCATCAAGGCCAGCGACCCTGATATAAACGCCATACACAGCGTCATCTCCGCCCACCTGCCAGTGAGAAAGGATGCTGCTAAGCTGATCAAGGACGAGAAGTGGCTCAACGATCTGAAGAACCTTAACCTTGACCTCGATCAAAAGGTTAAGGACAACATCCGGGACATCGTGAAGGCAACGGTCAATCCGATAAACGCCCAGTTCCTGGCGGACGTCAGTTACATGCTCGAATACACCCACTTCGCTCCGGCCCATCCGAAGTACCCAGCACTGGCAGATATCTTCAAGGAAGCGGTGGACAAGGCCATTCGTGGCGAGATGACTCCGGAGGAGGCTGTCAATTACATAATCCAGAAGGTCAAGGCCGATCCCGAGCTCGCCCAGAACGTCGAGATCAAGGGTGAAATACCCAAGGACTGGAAGTTCCCGCAGGAATGAGGTGGTGACATGGACAGGCGCAAGCTCAGGGAGCTTTCCTTCTTTCTTTCTCCAATGCTTCTGATGGTGTTCCTGTTCTATCTGATTCCCCTAGTTATGACCGTTTACATAAGCATGACGCGCATGAGGAACTGGAACGTTGAGAGGTATCTCACTGACTTTGTGGGCCTTTACAATTACCACAGGCTCTTCTATATGTTCCAGCACGATCCGACCTTTAAGGCTGTAATCATGACAACGGTCGTGTTCGTTGGAATCACGCTCTTGATAAACGTTTTCGGGGGTTTACTCCTTTCTCTCGCCATATTTTTCATAGAGGAAAGACCGGCCTCCTTCTATAGACTTCTCTGGCTCCTCCCCAGGATGTCGCCGATAGCAGTGTACAGCCTCGTCTGGTACTACTTCTTCCACGGCAGCGAGATTGGAACGTTGAACTCATTCCTCATGCACCTCGGGTTAATCTCTCAGCCCATTCCCTGGGGCCAGATTATCCCTTGGGGGGCTTGGAGTGTAATAATATTCGTGAACGGTTTGGTGGGTGTGAGTTTTGGAATGATCGTCTTCACCTCGGCCTTGAATCAGATACCCAGGGAACTTATTATAGCCGCGAGGGTCGATGGTGCTTCCTCTTGGCAGATATCGAGGAAAATCCTAATCCCCATGATGAGATGGCACCTCCTCTATGTTTTCACGTGGCAGTTCCTTAGCCTGCTGACGACGTACCCCCACCTTTTCCTGCTCGTTGAGTGGGACCTTGTCAACAGGGACTACGGAACAACCTTAGCGCTCTACGTCTTCAACACCGCCTTTGGCATGGGCGAGCAGGATCAGGGGCTTGCGGCCGCCGCCGCGGTAATACTATCGATAATCGGGATCCTCGGCGGTCTCGTGACGCTAAAGGTTCTCAAGTTCGAGAGGATGATGAAGAAACCAAGGGGTGATTTCTGATGAAAGACGTTGAGACGAGACCCAGAAGGTACGGGCTGGTTATAGTGCTCGCCCTCCTGCTCGCGAGCCTGCCACTTCTCGGCGCCTTCTCCCTGCTCGTCCTTTCGAGCTTTAGTAATCAAATGGTCACAGACCTAAGTCCTGGTTCATTTCATCCAACGCTGGAGAACTGGATAAACCTCTTTCACGGTAAAATCGCAACGACCGGTGGAATAAGGGTCAACATATGGCGCATAGCCCTCAACACCCTCATCGTCGCTATGGGTGTTTCCCTCGTCGTGACGGGGATTAGCGCCCTCGCCGGTTACTCCCTCTCAAGGATGGACTTCAGGGGGAGGAAGACCATGATGGTTCTCCTCCTCCTTTTGCACGCCTTCCCGGGCGTGGCCCTGATCGTGGGCGTTTACCTGCTCTATCGCCTGACTTTCCCAGCTAGCACGACCGCAGTGGGGCTGTACTCATTCGTTTACGTTATACTGGCCCGGGCTGCCCTTGAGGTTCCCATGTCCACATGGCTCATGAAGGGCTTCTTTGACACTATTCCCTGGGAGTTCGAGTGGTCCGGGATAATCGACGGGGCTTCGAGGATAACCGTCTGGAGGAAGATAATGCTCCCCCTGATCAAGCCGGGTATCCTGGCAGTTGCTCTCTTCGCGTTCTTGGCCGGCTGGCAGGACATAATCTACGTAAGAACCTTCCTCATCGACCCCACACTGGCGACGTTCATAGAGTCCAACATAGAGGCCGAGTACTCCCACATGCCCCTCATAGCGGCCGCCGGGACGTTCTACCTCCTCCCCACGATAATATTCTTCATAACCGCCCAGCAGCTCCTCCTCCAGGGCTACTCGGGTGGAATAAAGGGCTGAGGTGGTTGAAATGGTTAAGGTCACCCTGGATAACATCACGAAGAGGTTCGGCGACTTTGAGGCCCTCAAGCGGGTAAGCCTTGAGATAGCCGACAAGGAGTTTATGGCGCTCCTCGGCCCCTCGGGAAGCGGGAAATCCACTCTCCTCTACACAATAGCGGGAATTTACAAGCCGACAAGCGGGAGGATATACTTCGACGACAGGGACGTTACGGATGTCCCTCCAAAGGACAGGAACGTTGGACTGGTCTTCCAGAACTGGGCGCTCTATCCCCATATGAAGGTCTTCGACAACATAGCCTTCCCCCTTGAGCTGAGGAAAGTTCCAAAGGATGAGATATCCAAAAAGGTCAAAAAAGTCGCGGAGATGCTCCACATAGAGAACCTTCTTGACCGCTACCCCTGGCAGCTCTCCGGGGGCCAGCAGCAGCGTGTCGCAATTGCGAGGGCCCTTGTGAAAGAGCCGGACGTTTTGCTCCTCGACGAGCCGCTCAGCAACCTCGACGCACTCCTTAGGCTTGAGGTAAGGGCAGAGCTCAAGAGGCTTCAGAAGGAGCTCGGAATCACAGCAGTTTACGTCACCCATGATCAAGCCGAGGCCCTTGCAATGGCCGACAGGATAGCCGTGATAAGGGGAGGCGAGATACTCCAGGTCGGAGATCCGGATGAAGTCTATTACAAGCCCAAGTACCGCTTCGTTGGTGGCTTTCTAGGAAGCCCGCCGATGAACTTCGTTGAGGCAGAAGTCCAGGACTCCTACCTCGACGTCTATGGCAACAAGATTCCAATCCCGCCCCAGTACCGCGAGCTGGTGAAGAAACTCGGCATTAGGGAAGTTATCCTTGGCTTCAGGCCACACGATGCCGAGGTCGTGAAAGGAAAGGCAGAGGGGCTCTTCGGGACTGTTTATTCCTTTGAACCCCTCGGTAGAGAGCAGATAATTACGGTCTCAGTCAACGGAGCGTCCGTTAAAGTCTTTGCTCCAGAGGGAGAGCACTTCACATTCGGCGAGCAAGTTACTGTGAAACTCAGGGAGGACAGGATAATCCTCTTCGACAAGAAAACGGAAAAGGCTCTTGAGTTCCTGCTGGAGGAGTGAGCTCATCTTTTCTTTCTTCCAACCATCCACACAGTCAGTGCCACCCTTATGTTCGTGAGTACTGCAAGCAGGAGAAACAGCGCTTTGACTAAAGCCTCCATTGGATACAGCAGGAACAGCATCGTAAGGAAGATTCTCTCGTCTCTCTTGCCCGGGAGCTTTCTGAGGGCAGGAACTTCCCGATAGGCGTCCCTGCAGAAGGCTCCCTTAAAGCGCTCCGTTGAGTAGCTCACCATGACCGAACCGAGCAAAGCTAAGAGCGCGACCAGATACCAGAGGGGTTCCTTCAACGTCGAGTAGGCCAAGAGGGCTAAGAAAGTCCCATCAACGTAGCGGTCGAGGATTGAATCTACGTAGCCACCGAGCCTGCTCGTCCTCAGCTGGGCCCTCGCAAGCTCGCCGTCAACGCCGTCGAGGATTGAGCTCAGCTGGTAGAGGATTCCCGCTAGGGGCAGGCTGATGAGCGTTAGGAAAGCCGAGAGCACGCCGAGGGCGAAAGCGACGACCGTCATCTGGTTTGGAGTGACCTTTTCAACGAGGAGGTAGCTGATTCTCGTCGAGATTTTCCTGTTGAGGTGTCTGCTGATGAACCCGTCGCCGGTCCCCTTGACGGCCGTGAAGACGAGCATCTTTCTCGCCCTCTTGAGCTCCTCCGGCGTGTCCACGTCGGTCCAGCCGAGGCCGTCGACGAAGGTAACGGGAAGCTTAGCCCGCTCGACGACCTCGCTGAGTGAGTAATCACCGTTCCTCTCGTTTTCAAGCACCTCCGTTACCCTGAAAATCCCGTCGTCGAGGACGAAGAAGCCTGTATCAACCGCGTCCCAGTCCTTAAGACCCTTTCCGATTCGCTCAACCCGGCCGTCCTTTACCTTAACCTTCGTCGCCTCTTCAACGTCAATCCATCTCGGCTCTCTGTCCGCTATGAGGCCGTTTCCCCTTATTGCCTCCGCAACGAAGGACTCGTTGTAGACGTGGTCGCTCATGACGAGGACGAACCGCCCGGAGACATGACTTTTAGCGAGGTGGAGCGAGTGGCCGTTGCCCTTCTCGGGCTCGGGGTTTATCACGAGCTCGGCGTTAAAGCCGTGCCTTTCAACGAACTCGCGGTAGAGGGGAGCGTACCGCTCGTTGGTGACGATTACAAACCTCTTAACGCCATTCCTCTGGAGGAGGTGCATCGTTCGGTACAGAATCTCCCTCCCTGCAACTTTGAGGAGTCCCTTGGGCCTTCCGCCCATCCTCGTCCCAAGGCCGGCCGCGAGAATCACTGCCGTTTTTGGGGTCATCGGCATCACCTTTTTAAGGCCCTCGAAGAGGCCCCACCAGGAGAACCGAGATTAAATTAACCATAGGTAATTTAAAGCTTTCGGTGGTGGAAATGCGAGTGGCGGTGCTGTATTCCGGCGGAAAGGACTCGAATTACGCCCTCTACTGGGCACTGGAGCAGGGTTTTGAGGTTAAATACCTCGTCTCGATGGTGAGCGAGAGGGAAGACAGCTACATGTACCACGTGCCGAACATTCACCTCACGGAACTGCAGGCGAGGGCAATAGGGATTCCCCTCGTCAAGGGCTTCACCAGCGGCGAGAAGGAGAAAGAGGTAGAGGACATGAAGGCCGTCCTTGAGGGCCTGAAGATTGACGGCGTCGTTGCAGGAGCCTTAGCCAGCGAGTACCAGAAGAAGCGCGTTGATAAAGTGGCGAGGGAGCTCGGCATAGAGAGCTTCGCGCCCGCTTGGCACCGCGACCCAATCGAATATATGCGCGAGCTGATTGGGATTTTCGACATCGTAATGATCGGCGTCTCAGCCTACGGGCTGGATGAGAGCTGGCTTGGCAGAAGGATTGACGAAAAGGCTCTGGAGGAGCTTGTGAAGCTCCACGAGAAATACGGAATCCACGTAGCTGGAGAGGGGGGTGAGTTCGAGACCTTCGTCAGGGATGCGCCCTTCTTCAAAGCCAGGATAGTCTTCGACGAGGTGGAAAAGAAATGGGACGGGTTTAATTATTCCGGAGTGCTTGAGGTCAAAAGGGCCCACCTTGAGAGAAAGAGTAAAAACAAAAACAGAAATGGCCCCATCGGTGGGGCACAAATGAAATCATAAAAACCATCTCCTGAGCCAGGAGCGCCTTCCGAGGTCCTTTTTGACGAGGAATACCGTCTTTTCGCATTCCTTCGCCACCTCAACGGGCAGTTCTCCAAACAGGCTTCTGGCGAAGAGCGAGCTCTCCGAGGCGCCCATTATAACGAGGTCGTGGTCGCGACACTCGGAAAGTATTGTCCTCTTGGGGTCGTCGGACCGGACAACCTTCAAAGTGCCCCTAGCCCCGTTCAGAATCCTCATAACCGGCTCAAGGCGGCGCTCTATCCTCTTTCTCTCAATACCCTCCCTGTCAACGTAGAGTACTGTAACGCTCGCACCCTTTTCAAGGGCAAATATTCTCGCTATTTCCGCCGCTAGAAGGCTGTGAGGACCGCCAGCCGTTGGAAAGAGTATTCTCTTGACTTCTTCACCCCTTCCTGGCTTCACGAGCAAAACGTCACACGGGGCCTCCACGAGTCTGTCGAGGTTGCTGCCAAAGATGTACCCCAGCCTCGAACGCCCCCTCCAGCCGAGCACGAGGAGGTCTGCCTTCTTGTTCTTTATGGCGCTCAGTATTCCCCTGTAAACGCTGTGGGCATAGTAGAGTACACCCCTCACGTTCACATCCCCGCCGAGCCCTTCCCTCACCCTCCTGAGCAGCTCCAAAGCGGGGCCTGCAAAGCGGTGCGCCTCCTCAAGTGGCGTCTGCTCCGGAACTGTCACTACACTTACGAGGGCCAGCTCCCCCTTTCTGGCCCGGGCTATTGTCTCACCTACCCTGGCGAGGTATGGGGCATTTCTCGGATTTGAGATGGCCACGAGAACCTTGTAGCCTTCGGGCAACCACTCACCGAAAACAACCTCCCTCCTGAGTGCCTCCTTCGCTTCCCTCGCCCCCTTGTAGCGGGAGCTCAGTGCCAGGCCCAGGATCACCCACCCGAGCGTTACGAACCACGCCGTCGGGCTCACGTCGAATATCCATATGGAGAGAACCCCCTGCAGGGCTATGGCGATGAGGGGTATGAATGGGAAGTATGGCATCAGGAAGCCGTAATCCAGCTCATCCCCCCTCTCGCGCCGTATCTTTATGACGGCCGCGTTGACGAGCAGGAATATCAGCAGGAAAACTATGTCCGCGCTCGCCGCAACGTCCTCTATCGGCAGGGCCAGGGCAACGGTTACTATGATGATTGAAGAGAGGGCGAGTGCTATGTGGGGAACCCTCCTCACCGGGTGAATCTTCGATATGAAGCGCGGGAGCTTCCCATCGCGACTTATTGCAAAGAGAACCCTCGTTGATGAGTATATGGTGGCGTTGAGAGCTGAAGTCGAGGAGAAAATCGCCGCGAGCGTTATCAAGAGCCCCCCGTAGGGCATTAAATCCTTTATTGCCTCACCCATGCCAACGGCCCCGTGGAAGGCGAACCACGCCGTCAGGTTCTCGGGCGAAACGTCGGCCCCGACTATCGCCGCGAAGGCGAAGAGGAGGTAGGTTGTCGTTACGGCCACGACCGAGTAGAGGATTGCCTTGGGTATGCTCTCCTTCGGGTCAAAGGCCTCCTCGCCGGCGTGCGCTATAACCTCGTAGCCCTCAAAGCCAACGTAGGTAAAGCCCATAGCCGCTAAAACCTTGCCCCAGCCGTTGGGAACGAAGTTGCTGAAGTGGGAGAGCCTCTCGGGATGGAGGATGGTGTAGAACACCGCAAAGGCACCGATGAAGAGAAGAGTTGACATCTGGCCGATGGTAATCAGGTTCTCGATGTTGCCCGTCTCTGAAACACCGATGTAGTTGATGACCACGAAGACGGCTATTATCAGGAGCGCGAGGGCCTTTATCACGAGCCCGCTCTCAACGCCGAGGGACGAGAACCACTTCGTCCCCTCAAGGAGAAAAACCGTGTATGTCGCGAAGGTTATGGCGTAGAGGCTTCCCGCAACGGTAAGGGCGAACCAGTTGAGCCAGCCCGAGATGAAGCCGATTAGGCCCTTAAACGCCTCGTCTATGTAGGTGTAGGCACCTCCGGCGGTGGGAAGTGCGGAAGCCAGCTCCGCAAAGGACATCGCCGAGAAGAGGGCCACGAGACCGTTGAGGGCAAAGGCCACGAGAACCCCGCCGGGACCGGCGAAGCCTATCGAGATTCCGGTGGCGACAAACACGCCCGCCCCAATCATCATGCCCATGCCCATCATCATGAGGTGCCACATTGATAATCCCCGCGAGAGCCCGATTTCCTCCTCCATGCTACCGCCTCCTCCTGATTACAACGTTTCTCACGGAGTTGACTTTCTGCTTTATCCTGCGCCTCATCTGGGCCTCTCTCATGGTCTTCAGCTCTTCGATGATTTTTCTCGACTTGTACAGGAGAAAAAGCATAAGGGAGTAGGCACCGGTTATTATTCCAACCCCAATTACCTGAGGGCCGTTCAACTATCTCCCCCCATCTTCCTATTTGATGCTTGATGTCCATGAGTTGGGAGTGATGAATTAAAAAAGTTGGCTCTCATCTGGGGCAGGGTTCCAGGTGAGACGAAGGTGGAAAAGGTAAAAGAGGAATTAGGGCTTCACCCTGACCCAGAACCACGCCTTCGAGCAACCGCCCGAAACGCCGCAGCTCGGGAACTCGAGGCTCCACTCCTTCGTCGGAATCGCGGAGTTCGGCTCCCAGTCGAAGTAGTCGTCGTCGAGGAGGAGCGTTATCGCCACCTGTCCCATCGGGTCGTCGTCGTTGCCCCATTTTCCAGCGTCCTCTTCCCAGCCGTCGTATTCGAGGTAGAGGAACGGCACATCGGCCCTCGTGTGGCCTATGATCAGCATCTGGGGACTTGATGTAAACCTGTTGCCCGAAAGAACTCCCGACTTCGGATACCTATTGACGGGCTGAACCGGGACCATCGCGGTGGTTTGCTCCCGCGTTATGTCGGGCACATCGGCTACCTCCTCTGGCTTGAAGGAGATGAATCCGCTCGCATAGAGGTAGTACTCGTCGTCGCCGAGTTCAGTGTCCTTCGTGAACTGGACTGTGTCAAGGTAAGCCTGAAGGGTGTCGTAGCGGAGTGTCCTCGGGACCTCAACTTCCTGAACGAGGTAGGTCACCCTCATGTTGCCGTCGGCGGACCACACCTCAACGAGAACACCGTCGCGGTAGTTGCCGTTCGTGTCTATCGCGTAGCCGTTGTAGCCGACCGGATCGGGGTCTCCGCCGAGGTCCCTGACTATCGTTGAGCCCCACCATTCGGCCGCACCCTGGCCGGTGACGAGCTGGTTGATGAACATGACGCCGTTGTATCCGTACTTTATGGCCGTTCCTATTTCTCCGGTGGCGAGGCCCAAGGCGGCGTCAACCAGAAAGCCAGTCCCGAGTGTGATGTATTCGCCGGGGTCGTCCAAGTCCCAGCCGGCCGTGTGGACGTAGATTTTCCTGTATTTTTTGACCTCCTCGAGGGGCATGGCAAATATCGGATAGCCGTTGATGAAGGGATAGCTCACGCTTATCGCCCTCTCGTCGTGGTATAAAAGCCGGCTGTGGTCGTTCGCCTCGACCCAGCGCTTGGCCGGATAGCCGACGGCATAGATCGGCCCGTACTCCCAGTCGAGGTCGTTCTCGTGCTCCCAGTAGACCGGGAAGGCCCATGAGACGAGCTGAATCTCCCCCTCCGCGCTGTCCTTGTTGCCCTTTATGTAAACGTCCTCGACGACGATGACGAGGTAACGGTCAACGTCCTTGTCCATGCTAAGCCCGTTGGTGGCGTTCACCCAGATGTTGCTGTGGGCAGGGAAGCGGGGCTTTAGCGAGGGTGCGTAAACCTGGCCCGCGAACCAGAGGCGGAAGTAGCGCCAGGGAACGAGTGAGAAGAAGTTCTCGATGGTGAACTCGACGACGTGCCGGTCGTTTTCGATGTATGTACTCACCTTTCCCTCGCGGTAGACGCTCCCGTACGCGTCCCTCAGCTTAAAGGAGTCCTCGTCGACGTAGGCAATCCAGTCGGCCTCGCCGCTGTCGCTGCTGTCGAAGAAGGCCTTCATCGGCATCATGTCGCGGTACTTGCGGTCGTCGAGGTACAGCTTAATCATCAGGTCGTAGCCCCTCGCCTCCATGTATAACTTGCCCTCCGGCGTGAAGAAGCTGGCCGGCGAGTAATAGTCAATCCAACCCTTCCCGGCCTCGATTACGAAGCTACCGGTGTAGGGGTAGGTGAGACTGGGGCTTTTATCGGTCATCGTGCTCCCGTAGATTCTGAGATAAACTCTCTCAGGGAATATCTCCGAGAAGTTCTCGATTGTGAAGCTCACCCGCCTTCCGTCGAGCGTAACGCTTCCCTCCTGGAGTTCAACGGAGCCGTTCCCGGTCAGCTCGTAGAGGGTGAAACCTGTAGAATAAAGGTGAAGCTCCCATATTCTCCCAAACTCCTCACCCTCATCGAACCTTAAGACCGTCGGCTCGTAGACGTACTTTTTGCCGCTAAACATGTCTATGAAAACCGGAATGTGGACGTAGGCGTTGGCTAAACTCTCGTTCTCGAAGGTTATCGTGAACTTGACGTTCTTTCCAGGGTCTGTCGAGGCCGTTATAATCGAGACTTTCTCTATCTTCTCCCCGTTGGGCTCGAAGGTGTCGCTTCCAATCGGGCCAGCGTATGTGAAGTTTGCCGTTAGTCTGTAAACTGGAATTATGACCGGCTGAAATGTGACGTTAAGAAGCCCTATCGCGAAGCCCGGCCCCGTTCCGTTGTCGTTGGTTTCCCCGGCTTCGCAGCCGAGATCCGGGTCGGCGCCGCCCCCACATACCACATTGCCGTCCTCGTCGTACTGAATGCTCTCGTTCGATACGGGAGTCTCTGTCGATGTCTCAGTCTGGGTTTTGGTTTGCGTTTCAGTCAGTGTTTCAGTCGTGGTTGACGTCTGGGTCTCCGTTGTTGTCTCCACGGGGGTTGGGCTTGAGGTAGTTGCGGAGGTTGTGGAGGTCGCTGATTCGTGCGTTCCGGTTTCGGAGGGAGTGCTTTTCGTGGTTTCTCCCCCTGTTCCGGATTCTGGCCCAACGCATCCGCTGATGAGCACTAACCCGGTCAGGAGAAGGAAAAAGAGAAGCCGCAAACGTTTTCTCATAGGGGCACCTCCGGGCCCAAACCCCGGCAGAAAAAGAAAGCCGTGCAGGTTTGGACTACAGATGGTAGGGCGCCATTCTATTTAGGGCTTTTCATGAATGTCAATTCACGCAGAAAGCTTATTAAAGAAAGTGCAAGAGTTACCCCGGGTGGTGGTGTGATAGAGGTTGAGAACCTCGTCAAGCGCTTCGGCGGGAAGGTTGCTCTCAAGGGGATTTCCTTCACAGTCTATGACGGCGAGATCTACGGCCTTTTGGGCCCAAACGGGAGCGGTAAGAGCACCACGATGAGGATTCTGGCTGGGATTATCCCGCCGACCGATGGAAAAGTTGTGGTCGAGGGGATAGACGTCGCCGAGAATCCGATTGAGGTCAAGAGAATAGTTGGCTACATACCCGAGACGCCGGTTCTCTACGAGAGCCTAACCCCGATGGAGTTCTTTTCCTTCGTGGGGAGCATAAGGGGGATTCCAAGGACAGACTTAGAGGAGCGCGTCGAGAGGCTCGGGAGGGCCTTTGGAATCGAGGAGTACCTCGGCGAGCTGATAGGGACGCTCAGCTTCGGAACCCAGCAGAAGGTTTCGATAATAGCCGGTTTGCTCCACGACCCAAAGGCCCTAATCCTCGACGAGGCCATCAACGGCCTCGACCCCAAGAGCGCACGCATAATGAAGGAGCTCCTCAACGGCTTCAAGGAAGAGGGGAGGAGCATCGTCTTCTCAACGCACATCCTGGCAATAGCAGAGGCAATTTGCGACAGGATAGGCATAATCTACAACGGCGAGCTAATAGCGGAGGGAACTCCCGAGGAGCTCAAGCGCTTCGCCCACGAGGAGAGCCTTGAGGACGTTTTCCTCAAGCTGACCGAGAGCCAGGAGGAGGTAAGCTCCCTCGTCAGGGCCCTAAGGGAGGCCTTCTGATGGAGCGGGAAATCGTAAACGTCCTCTACCGCGAGATGACCTACAAAAGGCTGAAGGCCAATCCACAGCTATCAGCGGACTGGAATAAGTTCCTCAAAACCTTCAAGAGGAGCGGAAGCCTCAAGAGAACCCTACTGAGCCAGTCAATCCTCTTCAGTTTTCTCGGCCTCATACTGCTCCCCTCCGTCTACTACGTCAAAACTGATGGCTCGGCGGTAGTTTACGCGAGCTACTGCATGCTCCCTCTGATTGTTGCACTCTACGGAACGGCCGTTACTGCACAGTATGCGGTCTCTCTTGGCCTCTTTGAGCCACTCCTCTCACTCCCGGTTCGTGTTGGAGGGAAGTACCTAAGTGCCCTGCTCCTCATAACGGAACTGCCCTCTACCCTCCTCCTCTTCCCACCAGCGATTGCCCTATCCCTGAAGCTCGGGCCCGTTGCTGGAACCCTCGGCTTCGCTTGGGCGCTGATGGGAGCTTTTATAGGCCACACCCTGGGCTTGCTCATCTACGACCGCCTCGGAAAGACCTCCGGTGGAAGGTTTTCGGGCCTAAAGACGGCCTTTAAAGCCTTTGGGATAATCCTCGTGATGTCCCTCTTCTACGGCATGAACTACATCCAGCGCTACGTCTCAAGCCATTATGAAGCCCTCAGGGGAGTTTTCGAGAAGTACTCCATAGCCTATCCCTTCTCCGTCGTCACCGTCGAGAAGCCCCTCCTCTCGCTCGGCCTCCTAGCCGTTTACGGCCTTGTGATTGGAGCGGTCTACGTTTCAACCGTCAGAAGGCTCTGGAGAAGGATAAGCGAGGGGACAACGGTTGAGAGAAGGGGAGGAAAAGCCAAACTCTCGCTCCACAGCCCGGCCTTGGCGCTGGCGCTCAAGGACTTCAAGATAGCCTCGCGGAATACGTCACTGCTGACGGGACTGTTGATGCCGGTCGTGGTCATAATCCCATCCCTCGCCGGTGCGTTGAAGTCGGGAAGCGAGGGCTCTGCCCTCGGCTTTGTTTTAGCGATTGGCTGGACGTCTTCGATAGCGATAGACGCGGTTTTAAAGATAGATGGGAGGGCCTTTGAAGTCCTTCACTCGCTCCCGCTGAGCCCGAGGACGTTTCTGCGGGGCAAGCTTGTGACGATGACGGTTGTTCCCGTGACGGCGGGCCTGGGTGCTGTTTTGGGACTCTCGCTGGGGAACCCGAGTGTGGTGAAGGTTCTACCCATAGCCCTCCTCCTGCCGGTCGCGACCGCTGGAACGACTCTGACGGTCTTTTACTGGGGAATTCGCGAGGTTGCACTGCCGGAGACGAGATGGGAAAAGATGCTCCTTGTCCTGCTTGCGAACGGTATAATAATCGGAGTTACAGCTGGACTGTGGTACGTTGAGTGCTTCCTCTCGATTCCCTTCGTTGCCATCGTTGACGCACTGTTGCTCTGGCACCTCAGCAGGTGACGTGGAAGATTCCGAGAACCTTTCTCTTTCCGCTTAGTTCGTTGAAGAACTCCACTGCCTCTCCCGTAGGGAGCTCATACACTTCTTTGTCCCTGACCAGCTCCCTGGTCTCGGGGAGAAGCGAGAGATAGCCGTAGTAGCCGGTGCCGACGATTAGAACCTCAAAGTCCTCCGTCAAGTACTCCCTCAGCTCGTCGGGGTCGAGTTTGTGGCTCGTTCCGTGCTTGGACTTGCTCAGCCACTTCTTCCTCTTCTCGACCCTTCCGCTCGGATAAACGACTACATCGTGCTCGTATGTTTTGCCATCGACGATGATCTTCCCAAAGGAGGGGTATTCGAGTTTCATAGCGCTCACCAGCAATCCTTTGGGTGGAGCGCGTCCCTCAAAATCTTTGCGTGGTCAAAGGCCAGCGGAAGCTTCTCTGCCTCTTCAATCGGGACGACATGGACTTCCTTCGCATCGTCGCCTGCCTTCAGCTCTCCCTCGCCGATGCAGAGAAAGGCGACGGAAACGGTGTGTCCTCTTGGGTCGCGGTTTGGGTCGGAGTAAACGCCAACGAGCTTAAGGATTCTAACGTCCAAGCCCGTCTCCTCCTTCATCTCCCTCTTCAACGCCTCCTCGACGGTCTCGCCGTACTCGACAAAGCCACCAGGCAGGGCAAAATGGTCCTTAAAGGGTTCGTTCTTTCGCTTTATGAGGACAAGGCCGTTGTTGTAGATTATCACTCCGTCTACGGTTAGGCCTATGCACCTGTGGAGCTCGGCCTTGAGACCGTGTTTTTCTGCGAGGGACTTGACTTCCTCGCGGAACTCGCTTATGTCTTTACCCCTCGGGGCCTTGACGAGCAGAACGTAACGGTCCATCTTTTTCACCTCAGGGAAGTCCCTTCTCATCAGCGTTCAGCGTGCTGACGTTTCATCATCGGTCGTTCACAGTTTGCACAAAGCGTTTATATCGTTGATGCCTAGAATTCACGGTGGGAACATGGAGAGAAGCCAACTAATAGCGGGCATTCTTTCCCCCATTGTTGGGCCTGGTGGAGTTTTCGCCGCGATTTTGATCCACAGGTCGTGGTGGAGGGTCACTGAAAATGCAATCAGCGATCTCGGAAAGATTGGTCTGAGCTATAACTGGGTGATGAACCTGGGCCTAATAATCTCAGCTTCCCTCGGCCTTTATTACATAAGCGGCCTGTGGAAAGAACTTAAAGGTGCCCTCCAGCGGATGGGGGTAGTAGTATTTGCGATCGGTCTCATATTCCTTGCAGGGATAGGCCTGTTTCCCGAGGGCACGGGCCCGCACTACTACGTGAGCTGGGGCTTTTTCGTGGCCTGCAGCATTGGGATGCTCCTCATCGGAATCGGTCTCTACTTCCAGGGCGAGAAAACCCTTGGTCTTCTTGCGTTTGCAATATTCACAGTCGGGTGGATTCTCGCACTCTGGGCCAAGTCTCACTTCAGGGGTGTGGCGGTGGCCGAGTTTGTGGGTGTTTTTGGAATCGTTATCTGGCACTACGCGCTACTCAAGAGGTTCCTCCTCCCAAAGGCTTAGCCCGTTTTCCCTCTCCTTTCTCTCGAGTGGGCTACCCTTAAGCTCCTGGATAAAAACTTCCGCGACGAAGACTTTTCCCTCGAAGAGATGCCCGCCGTAAAGCCTACCCTCCCCATCCCCAAGGGCAACGTGAATGTGCGCGAAGGGCTTTTCATTCCTGAGGCTCACGTTCCCCACCAGTGAAACCATCTCAAACGTTCCCTCCAGTTCAATAATTCGGTAGTCGTTGATATCCTCGTCAAAATAACCTATTTTTGGATCTTTCAAGCTTCCAATTGCACTCACAACGCCGGTTTTTATCTCCTTGGCCTCTGCAAAGCGGTTCACGAATTCAAGGAGATCCTCCCCCTCTGGCACGCGAAACAGAAAGGTCCTTCCCCCGGAGAACTCCATGAGGCTCACCCAAACCCTAATAAGCCGTCCGACCCTTTAACCCTTTGGGTGTGGGAAGTGCAGGCGAAGAACGCTGTAATGGCAGTGCTTCCAGAACTTGTGGAGCTTGAGGACGTCGATTTCTCCAGGTATTCGAGCCAGTACCTAAGCCTGGCAGTTTCGTTCGCTGAAAGCGGCGGGAGAGGCCTGAGGGAGTTCGAGGAGTTTGTTGCAGCGAGGGGGCTGGGGAAAGCTGTCGTTGGAAACTTTCTGCTGTCGGTCTTTCAGTACCTGATGATCAGATACCGGCGGTACGGGGACAGAGATGTAATTAAACCCGCGATCAAGCTTTTCCTCACCCTTAAGGGCTGGCTCAACGAAAACGGTTTTGAAAACCAGTGGAAGCTGCTCCTTCACAACTTCGTGGGTTACATTGTGGACATGGCCAGAGTGATCTCAGAAGAGGAGGACTGTGAGCTCGCCCTCGCCTACCTTACGCTAATTAACCGGCTCGCAGAGGAGGCGGCGGGGACGTTTCCAGAGGGGTACTTCAAGGATCTGACCGAAAAAAGTAGTGAGATGCTGAAGAAAATCAGGGATCGCTGTTCCGGAAGGGTTAGCGTTCAAGGATGATCTCCGCATAACTCCTCGGATCCTCCCAGATCCGCACGAGGATCCGTTTTACGTTCTTTCCTGCTTTCTCAGCTATCCTCTCGGCGAACCACTCCGCTATGTACTCCGCGGTGACGTTAGGTTTGTTCAGGATCACTACCTCTCCCTCTGGCAGTTCGAGTCTCTTGCCGTTCTTCTCAACGATGACAACTCCTCCGTCCATCCCGACAACCCACGCCTCGCTCACCAGAATCCTGTGGTCAAGCTCCTTGACAAGATTGCTCAGGTGGTTGAAATCGAAGATCATACCGTTCTCGTTCAGCCCGCCCCAGATCTCAACGTCCACGTTGTATGTGTGACCGTGGATCCTGAGGCACTTGCTGTCATAGGGCAAAGCCAGAAAGTGTGAGCTGTCGAAGTCCTTGTGCCAGCCTATCTTTCTCTCACCGACCTTGAAGTCCATTCCCATCACCGGTTGAAGTTCTCCGGGACGGTTATAACCCTTGTGAGGGCAGTTTCTCCACGCTGACCTTCATGGCCATCTCCCCTATCTCCCCGTCTGTCGCATCGAAGTTCCTCCTCTCCAGGAACAGCGCGGTAAAGGCAATTGCCCTCTTTAGGGCCTGTACGAATGGACACCTCATGTGAAAGTAAGAGAAGGAGGCCAGGAAGACATCCCCCGCCCCTGTGGACTCAGGCACGTTCACCCTTACGGGCTTAAACCTGTACTTCTTCCCCATGAAGTACGCAATTCCCGGGTTTGGTCCATCGGAGAGCAGGAGAACCTCGACGTCCGAGGGGCTTAGTCCTTTGACGTACTCGAACTCGGTCAGGTCGGCATGAAGAACACGCACTCCCTTCAAAAACGCCCCATCGATCGGTTTCAGGCGCAGTGAACCCGGTGCAGGCTCGCGGATAAAACCCTGGACGTCGGCCGCGATGAAGCGCTTCCCGGCAAGCTCCGCGACCAGTTCAGGGGAAATCTCCCCGGCAACGGGGTTCAGGAGTACCAGATCAAAGTTTCCTACTTTCAACTCCCTGATGGGTTCTGCCCGTGAGAGCAGGGTCAGTACCCTTCTGTTACCATCGATGTAGCGGAGTTCGTAGGACGTGCTCTCAACCGATGGAAGGATCTCTATTGAGATTCCCCTTTCCCTGAGCTCGTCGAGCCACTCCTGCGGGAAGTCACTTCCAACGCTCGTTACGACTTTTACCCGACAGAACCGGGAGAGGGCCAGGGCCGAGTAGTACGCCCCGCCCCCCATCCTCGTCTCACTCCGACCTTTCCCCACTATTTTATCTATGACGAGGTGACCAACAACAAGACACTTCATAGCCCTCACCGGAAACCTGGCTTCTTGACCTTCACAACTTCCTTGTTCACGAGGGTCGGCGGGACTTCGCCGTTCTTGAAGGCTATCAGGTTCCTTGCAACGAGTTCGGCCATGCCCTCTCTGGCCCCAAAGGTCGCACTACCAATGTGTGGGGCCAGAATCACGTTCTTTAGGCTGAAGAGTTCCTCATTGTAGTAGGGCTCCTCCTCGAAGACGTCCAGGCCGGCCCCGGCAATCCAGCCCTCTTTTAGGGCCTTGATGAGCGCCTCTGTGTCCACGACCTTTCCGCGCGCTATGTTCACGAGTATAGCAGTGGGCTTCATGAGTTTAAGCTCCCGCTCGCCTATCATGTGGTAGGTTTCCTTCGTCAGCGGAACGGCTAAAACTACGAAATCACTCTCCTTGAGCAGTTCCTCCAGCGGTTTGAACTCGGCTTTTAGTTCTTCCTCGGCCTCCGGCTTCCTCGTGCGGGAGTAGTAGAGTATCCTCATCCCAAAGCCCTTAGCTCTTCTCGCCACCGCCTGTCCGATTCTGCCAAAGCCTATGATTCCGATGGTTTTCCCGTAGACGTCGTGGCCCAGGAACATGAGCGGGTGCCAGGCAATACCTTTCCTTTTCCACTCGCCGGAGCGCGTGAAGCTGTCGGCCTCTATTAACCTTCTTGCCGTCGCAAGCAAAAGCGTCCATGCGAAGTCTGCCGTCGCGTTGGTGAGGACATCCGGGGTGTTCGTCACGTAGATTCCCCTCCTCGTAGCTTCTTCGACGTCTACGTTGTCGTAGCCAACCGCATAGTTCGCGACGATTCTTAATCGTGGCGCGTTGTCGAAGACTTCACCATCAATCCTCTCGCTGAGCATCGTGACGAGGGCATCAACGTCGCGAACCTTCTCAAGAAGAACCTCCCTCGGGATTTCCCGCTCTTCTGGCCAGACCTCAACCTCAAAGTGCTCCCTCAGCATATCGATACCGTTCTCCGGGATAGCGCGCGTGATGAAGACCTTTGGCTTCACGTTTACCCCCTTCTAAGGATAGGCGCTGGCTATAAAAACCCTGACGGTGAGCCATAGCCATGCGCATGGAAGGGAGGATAAGCTCTCTCAGCGACGACGGTCTTGGTGTTCTTCACACCGGAAGCAAAACCCTTCACGTTCCCTTCGCTTACCCCGGCGACAGGATTATGGTTAAATCAATGAGAAGACGCTTCGGCAGACTAATCGCAAGGGACTTTGAGCTTCTGGAACCCTCTCCGCTGAGGGCCTTTCCAAGGTGCGGGCACTTCGGAAAATGTGGTGGCTGTCTCTGGCAGGGGCTGAAATACAAGGCCCAACTCAAACTGAAGGCGGAGCTCTTCGAGCGAATAACAGGGATAAGCGCGCAGATTAAGGGCTCGCCCAAAATCTGGGGCTTTCGCAACGTGAGCAACTTCATCGTGACCTCTAACGGCATTGGCCTCAAGGAGTACGGAAACCCCCTTGGCGTTGTGAACCTTTCCGAGTGCCCTGTCTTCTCGAAGCGAACTTCTGAGTATCTCAGCACCCTCCGGGACTTTCTGGCGGAAACTGGACTTAGGCCTTGGAGCCCAAAGCGGAAAACCGGCGACGTTCACTACCTCCAGATCAGGGAGGGCAAGTTCACTGGAGAGGTCATGGTGAACCTCATAACGCACGTTGAGCCCTCTAAAGAAACCAGCGAGGCCTTCGGGGACTACTTCTTCTTCGCGGACTCGCTTTACTGGAGCCTAAAGACCGACTGGCGGGACGACCCGCGCGGGGAACCCCTGCACGTTGCGGGGAGCCAGTTCATAAGGGAGCGGATTGAGGACGTGGTGTATCTCATACATCCCAACAGCTTCTTCCAGACCAACAGCTACGCCCTTGAGCTTCTCCTCAGGGCCGTTGAGAACTTCACCGACGGTGAGAGGGTTCTCGACCTCTACTCGGGCGTCGGCACATTCGGCGTTTACCTCGCCAAGAGGGGCTTTACCGTTGAGGGGGTCGAGGTTAACCCCTTCGCGGTTGAAATGGCCAATCGAAATACCGAGATAAACGGAGTAAACGCTCAATTCCGCGTTGGAAGGGCTGAGGAGACCCCGATAGGCGATTACGATACCGTGATAGTTGACCCGCCGAGGAAGGGCCTGAGGGAAACGGCTGAACTGCTGGTGAAGGGCGGGATTGAGAGGGTCGTTTACGTCTCCTGCAATCCAAAGGCGTTCAGGCTCGACTACAAGAACCACCTAAGAAAGGCATACAGGATCGAGGATGCAGTTCTGGTAGACATGTTTCCTCACACGCCTCACGTCGAGGCAGTCGTAGAACTCGTGAGGCGACGTTAGGTTTTTCAAATCCCACTCACTACTCACGCCGGTGAATTTCATGGCCTTTGGCAGAAAGAAGAAGTTAAAATTCATAGATGGAATTCATCACGAGAGCCACCTCGATACCATCTGCATCTCCCAGATGGTAGGATTAAATATTATTGAGGACGCCATCATCGGGAAGTATCCTGTTAAAAACGTCGAGTTCGAGAAGAAAAAGCTTCTCGGAAAGGAAAAGCTCTTCTATGAGGTCGTGGACGTTCCCCTTGCCCGGGGTCTGGGTATCAGAGTCGTAAAGCGCGACATGGAACCGGTCACAGCTTTTCCTGTTCTCGAAGGGGTAACGGTTGAGCTCAAGGTTGAAGAAGTCCTCGAGTGGAAGAAGTGGCCCGAAGCTAACGTCTCGGGGGCGGTTTTAAACGAATACTCTCCCGCGGTTACCTTCTATGCAACCGACTACATCGAAAGGAAGAAAGCCTATCTAAACTCGGAGAAGCTCAACGTTAAGCTGGCCTTCTTTGTGTACACGGGAACGGCGGAGGAACTCAAGAGGGAAACCACGAAACTGCCGGACGGTAAGGAGGTCGTCATTGACCTCAACGAGGCCGAGATACTCCTTCCGGCGACGGTGAACATTCAGGGTGCGTTCATAGACGACTATGTGATGACCGCCCATATCCTTGAGTTCGAAGAGGTTTCAACACCCTGCGGGGATGACTACGTAATGCTCCTCAGCAACGAGCCCCTCGGAAAGATTAAAGCGTTCGCGCTGAAGGGAAACCTGAAGGGAGAAATCGAGAAAGGCGCGAGCCTGAAGCTCGTCGGATGGCTTCAGGGCAGGCTTTGACTCTGCTTTTCAATCGAAGTCCCATATGGTCCTACCCTTGTAGAACAGCATCACGTAGCCGCAGTTTTTGCATATTACGATCTTAACCTTATGGGCCGTGAAGCCCCACTTGCTGTCGAGCTTTCCCTCCTCAACCTGGAAGTCAGTTCCACCACACAGGGGACACCTCAGCTGTCTCCGCTCCACAGGAATCACCACTCAAAATTGGAAGAAGAACATAAAAATTTAGTGGAATCAAACCGCTTTCCAGAACGGATCCTCTTTGGCCTTAACCCTCGCCGTCATCTTGAGGGCCCTCAGATCGCTCTCGTCGAGCTCGTTCTTGAGCTGTTTGAGAAGTATTATGACGTCGTTCTTGGTTAGGTCAACGTAAAGGGTCTCCCCCGGATGTATGTGC